>NZ_JBHMVA010000010.1:0-192458 GCF_042436675.1 Quyinboa ferrireducens
CATTCCGAACAGAGAAGTTAAGCCCAATAGCGCCGATGATACTGCGTATTGTGGGAAAGTAGGTCGCCGCCATTTTAAAGAAAAGCCTTTCAGAGTAATCTGGGAGGCTTTTTTTATATGTTTAAGTCAGATCTAACGGGGAACAGAACCCTGTCAAGTAAATAGAAAACTAATAAATCCACCTCTTCCCATTCCGATCCGTCAGCTGACGGATAAGCCCAATAGCGCCGGTGATACTGTCCCGACCCTGTTGGTGTCGGGATTGCAGTTATAACAGTAGCATTTAATTTTTAAGCCGAATGCTGCTAAAATGTAGTTTCAGTTTCCTGCTTGCCTGAGATTCCCAATACTCATGCGAAAGATTTGTTCTGTTATTGGTTATATTTGTACTTCTATCAGACAAACAACATGCAAATGAAACGACAAATTCTTTTACTGGCTTTATTATTAGCCTTTTTTCTACGGATTTCAGCTTCTGAATTATCTGAAAAAATTGAAAAGTTATCTAATGTGACCAGCGTTGAGGAATTGGATGTAATTCCGTTTTTTAGCGAAAAATATTTGGTACAGGTTAAACAACCTGTGGATCATAGTGATACCACAAAAGGTTTTTTTAACCAGCGCGTAATTCTTTGCCATAAGGGATATACAAATCCTATGGTAATGATTACTGAAGGTTATAACGCCAATTATGCATTGCGAAAATCATATAAAAACGAGCTTTGTGATATTTTGGATGCGAATCAGTTATGTATTGAACATCGGTATTTTGAAAGTTCAACGCCTGATCCATTGGACTGGCAATACCTTACTACTCAAAATGCAGCTGCGGATCAACATGTAATCAATCAGATGTTTAAAACTATTTACACAGGTAAATGGATCGCAACGGGCATTAGCAAAGGCGGACAAACAGCAATTCTGTACAAAGCATATTATCCCGATGATGTTGACGTAACGGTTCCTTATGTGGCACCTGTAAATTTTGGCGTGGAAGACGGAAGGCATGAACCGTTTATTGCAAACAGAATTGGTTCTTCAAAGGACCGTAAAACAATTCGTGATTTTCAACTTGAAGTCTTAAAAAGACGTGACAGGTTAATGGGTATGTTTGAGAAATTTGTTAAGGATAAAAATTATACCTTCAAAGCAAATCTGGATACGGTATATGATTTATGCGTACTGGAATATTCATTTGCATTTTGGCAGTGGGGTAAACCTGTTAAGGCGATTCCATCAACAGATGCCCCGGACTCTGTCATCCTTAAGAATTTTGTAGAGGTCAGTTCTCCTGATTATTTTTCTATCGAAGGCTCTGAGAAGTATGTCTCTTTCTTTGTACAGGCAGCTCATGAGCTAGGGTATTACGGATATGACACCAGACCGTTTAAACAGTATCTGGTGATGAAGGATGCACATAACTATTTATTAGATTATTTTTTAAAAGATATCTATCAACCGCGATGGTTGAAAACAATGGAATGGGCAAACGAAAAGGTTCAGAAGGAAGGTAATAATATGCTTTTTATATACGGGGAATGGGATCCATGGTCAGCTCCTGCATATGTCAAGGGTGACAGAAAGGACCAGTTGGTAATATATAAACCGCATGGAAGTCATCGGGCAAGGATTAATAATCTGCCTTATTTTAAAAAGAAGAAGGCTGTCCGAACCTTAAAAAAGTGGCTGGAAAAGTAAGGGAAAACGGTTTTAGAATATAATTATACAGAAGGACTCCAAATTAAATTTTATGAGGTATTTGGAGTCCCTTTTGTTTTAAAAATCAAGGTTATTTTGTCACCTTTGTGCCCTCAAAATTTAACATGAAATGGTGAAAGTTAATGGCGTTTTTTTTACTATTATTTTATTTCTGACAGTTGGTTTTATTAGCTTTTCGCAGGAGAAGAACAATAAAAAAATTGAATTTTACGGTTTTATCAGGGCAGATCTTTTCACAGATTCTTACAAAGGGTTGAACAGTGCTTCGGATCAGTTTTACCTGTTCCCGTTATATGCAGGAAAAGATGCGCAGGGGCAGCAGATAAATTCTCAGCAATCGGCAGATTTGGTTTTGATGGGAACCAGGGTTGGGATGAAGGCTTACGGTCCCGATCTACTGGGAGCCAAAACTGTTGCAAACATCGAAGGAGATTTTGCAGGACACCCATCTTCTCTTACAGGAATTATAAGATTAAGGCAGGCGAATGTAAAATTTAACTGGGGAAAATCAGTGCTTACAGTTGGCCAAACCTGGCATCCTATGTGGGCAGGACAGATTTATCCTACGGTAGGTTCACTCAATACAGGTGCTCCGTTTCAGCCTTTTAACAGAAGTCCTCAGATCCGTTATGACTATACATATAAGGCTCTAACAATATCGGCTGTAGGAATTAGTGAGTTTCAGTATTTAAGTTATGGGCCGGATGGTAAAACGGATCAGTATCACAGGAATGCCGTGATGCCGGAAGTTTTTGCAGGAGCAGAAATAAGCAAAGGGATTGGTACTCTTGGGGCAGGAATGAGTTATAAAATCATCCATCCACAGGTTACAACAATCAATAATTATGTGGCAAAGAACACCGAGCACTCGATGGTTTTTATGGCTTACGGGCAAATTAAAACCGGTAACCTTACGCTTAAGGCTAAATCTACTATTGGAGAAAATACGAGCTATCTGTTAATTCCAGGGGGTTACGGAGTAAGTGCAATAGATGATGTTACGGGAGACTTTACCTATACGAATTATAAATCATCGGCCCACTTTATTAATGCAGTTTATGGAAAGGTATGGCAGGTTGGTGGTTTTGCCGGATATTTTCTGAACATGGGAACGAGGAAGCCGTTAGTTAATACAGGATCGGAGGAAAATCCGGTTTACAGCTGGGGATTAAAGCCGGAAATACAAAGTATGTACAGGTTGTCTGGGCATGTGGCACGTAACTACAGGAATTTGCGCATAATTCTGGAATTTGAACATACCAGGGCAGAATATGGAGTTGATGGTTTTGATTCTTCTGACGGGCTTTATTCTCTAACTGATGGAGCTATAAATAATCGCTTTTTAATGGTTGTTTATTATTATTTTTAATGAAATAGTTAACTTCGGGATATGGGTCAATCCGCAATACTTACAACGGCTTATCTCGGACCGGTTCAGTATTATACCAAATTTTTGAACCGGAAAGTAATAATTGAAAAATACGATAGTTACATTAAGCAAACGTATCGCAACCGTTGTAATATAATGACCGGCAATGGCCCTGAGAGCCTCACTATTCCTGTTGTCAGGCCAAATGGGAATAATTCTCTGGTTAAAGATGTTCAGTTGGATAACAGTAGAAAATGGCAGCAACAACACTGGAGAGCACTAATTGCGGCATATAATAACACGCCGTTTTTTGAGTTTTATGCCGATGACTTTGCGCCTTTCTACGAAGAAGAGTATCGCTTTCTTTTGGATTTTAATGACGGATTGCAACGCGTTGTACTTGATGCGCTTGATTTGGATACCGACTATATTTATTCCGAAACGTATCAGGAAGCTTCTGTCTATGATTTCAGAGAAGTTATTCATCCTAAAAAGGCAGTTGTGGATCCTGAGTACCGGATTGTAAAATACTACCAGGTTTTTAAGGAAAAGTTTGGTTTTATGCCGAATCTGAGCATTGCCGATCTGTTATTCAATTGTGGACCGGAAGCTCTGTTGATTTTAAAGCAATCGTTGCAAAAGAACTGATTATTCCTGATCCAGACTCTTAGAAAAGGCTACCATCTTAATGGCTGTAATAGCTCCTTCATCCCCTTTGTTGCCATGAATTCCGCCGGCACGATCCAGAGCCTGCTGAAGGTTGTCAGTTGTAAGAATGCCAAAAATTACCGGAGCATCATACTTTACATTCAAATGAGCAATACCCTGGGTAACACCCTGGCAAACATAATCAAAATGAGGCGTATCGCCTTTAATAACACAACCAAGACATATTACTGCATCCACATCGGTTTTGTCCAGCATAACTTTTGCCCCGTGCGTTAATTCAAAACTTCCGGGAACATATTTAACCAGAATGTTTTCTTCTTTTACGCCGTGCCTGATTAAAGAGTCATAAGCACCGTTTTTAAGTGAACCCGTAATCTGTTCATTCCATTCCGAAACCACAATGCCAAACTTATAAGGTGAAGCATCAGGAACTGAGGTTATGTCGTAATCCGAAAGATTTTTTAAACTGGTTGCCATAATGTATCTGTTTAAGACAATTAAGGCCGGCTTAATAAGCCAGCCTTAACCATGTTAGTTTTGTTTTCCCAATTATTTTATCAATGCAATATACTTCTCAACATCTCTGGCTTCAGCACTTTTACTGTACTTTTCCTTTATTGTATTGAATGTTTGAATTGCCTTGTCATTGTCTCCGTTAGTTACGTATGCAATACCTAACTTTTTAAGATGAATAGGAGTTGTAAATTCATTGTTATAATCTGCAGCAGACTTATAACTACTGATAGCATCAGCATATTCTCCCAATTCCATATAGCAGTCGCCTTTGGCTCCCAATGCTACCGGAGCAACCAGATCATCATCACCATCAAATTTATTGAGGTAATCAATTGCTGACTGATAGTCTCCCAGATGCATGTAAGAAATTCCTGCATAGTATGCAGCCAGACTTCCTGATTTAGTTGCGCTGTATTCGTCAGAAATATATTCAAATCCAAGGAAGTTACCGTCACCCTGAAGAGCCAGTTTAAATGAATCGGCAGCAAAATACTGTTCCCCAAGAAACATTTGAGTTTGTGCTTCTTTTTCCAGTGGCTGAAGATAGAAACGATGGTAACCCATAACCGCTGCAACAATAGCAACAATGATTAATAAACCAATTACAAGTTGTTTTTGATTTCTTTCAATAAATTCTTCTGATTTGGTTAACGCCTGTTCAACGTTTTCAAAATTTTCTCCCTGATGATTTTTATTATTCTGTTTGTTCGCCATTGTATTGCTGTTTTTTTCGGTACGCAAATGTATATTATTTAGGTGAAATAAAAAATTTTAAAAATTAATTATTCCCCTGCTAAATGAAATTTTCTTAACTTAAAACCATGAAAAAAGTAATGTCAGTTATATTCCTGTTATTGAGCAATTTTTTAATGGAAGATATGCTTTCGCAGCATCGTTTTACATTGGAATTTCTACCCGGAGTATCCGGAGCATTGCCTATGCCGTTAAATGTTTACCAGGAAGGTGCTAAAGTTGCTTCTTTTACAGCACGATATGAGACAAGATCTCTTGAAATGCCTTTTTATTATTCGTACAGAATCGGTTATCAAACAGATTCTCACGGTTGGGAACTTGAAATGAACCATCTAAAAATATATCTGATCAATACAAATGATGTGGTTTCTCATTTTTCTGTATCACATGGTTATAATCAGCTTTGGTTGAATCATACATGGATCAATAGAATAGGAATATTTAGAGTGGGGCTTGGCCCCGTTATTTCTCATGACGAAACCACTGTTAATGGCAAAAGACTTGAAGAAACGGGAGGTTTTTTTAATGCAGGATATAATATTCATGGTGGTAGTTTACAGAGCTCTTTTCAAAAAAGATATTATGTCTGGGATCATTTATTTATATCGGCAGAGGCAAAGTTGAATTTCGGATATGCTCATATCGGAGTTGTAGATGGTTATGCCACCACACCCATAATTGCAGGGCACCTGTTATTTGGGGCCGGAGTTTCTTTTTAATAAATTGGTTTATTCTTCTGATTGGATTTTTCAAATATTATCTTTGTTACCTGCAAATGGTTATTTATGTTTCTAGAACGTCTTTCAGTTGTAAATTTTAAAAATATAGAGCAGGCCGATCTCGACTTTTGTTCCAAGATCAACTGTTTTATCGGTGATAATGGAGTAGGTAAAACAAACCTGATTGATGCCATTTACTATTTATCGTTTTGCAGAAGTTATTTTAATGCATCCGACAGCCTGAGCATAAAACATGAAGAAGGGTTCTTTATGCTTCAGGGGATTTACCAGCGCCAGGGGAAGGAAGAAAATATTTCCTGCGGATTAAAACGCAAACAGAAAAAGCAGGTAAAACGCAATAAGAAGGAATATCAAAAATTATCAGAACACATCGGATTACTGCCGGTTGTGATGGTTTCACCCGCGGATAGCCGGTTGATATCGGAAGGTAGTGATGAACGCAGGCGTTATATTGACGGTGTGATATCACAATACGACCGGCATTATTTGAATGCGTTAATACAGTATAACAAAGTTTTACAACAGCGTAATGCACTGCTTAAACAGTTAAGGGAGAGCCGTTCTTACGACCGTAGTCTGATCGAAATTCTGGATCAGCAATTGGTACATTGGGGAACGTTGATTTATGAAGTAAGAAAGGGGTTTATTGATAAGTTGATTCCGGTATTTCAGAATTACCACGATATCATCTCTATCGGTCGTGAGACCGTGAATATTGCATATGAGTCTAATATGCATGAGCCGGAATATCTGAAGCAGCTTGAAGGCAGTTTTGAAAAGGACCTGATCCTCGGGTTCACTTCTTTGGGAATTCACAAAGATGATCTGGTGCCTTATATCGATGGATATCCGATAAAGAAAATCGGATCCCAGGGCCAGCAGAAAACATTTTTAATTTCGCTTAAATTTGCCCAGTTTGAGTTCATTCGTAAGGTTAATAATATTTCACCGATACTTTTACTGGATGATATTTTTGATAAGCTGGATAGTTACCGTGTGGAAGCAATTGTTAAACTGGTTTCAGGAGACACATTCGGGCAGATATTTATAACCGATACCAACCGGGATCATTTGGTGACAATACTGGAAAAAATAAACGAAGAGAATGTTATTTATCTTGTGCAGTCCGGTGGGGAAATCAGTAAAACCAAAAGCGCGTGAGAAAAAATAATACACAGGATATTAAGTCCATTATCAGAGATATGTTGCGTGAAAACAATCTCGATAAACGATTTGATGAACAGGAAGTGATAGATGCATGGCCAGGGATAGTCGGAGCAATGTTTGCTAAATATACAAGTAAGGTTTACTTTAAAAACAAAACATTATACGTTACCATGACATCTTCAGCTGCCCGGCAGGAGTTGTCAATGGCTAAGTCGCACCTGATAAATTCTATAAACGAACAGTTCGATCAGGAAATGGTAAAAGAGATTGTATTTTATTAGAAAAAAAAAGAGGTCCAAACTTAATTGAACCTCTTATCTATAAAACAATTTGAGTTATATTATACGTTCAATGTATAACGTTTGAAATCAGTAACTGTCAGGTCTTTATTTACACTCTGTAAATAGCTTTTAACGCTTATTTTTGCTTCTTTTATGAAAGACTGTTCCAGTAGTGTACTTTCCTGGAAGAATTTATTCAGACGACCCTCAGCGATTTTGTCAAGAATCTGTTCCGGTTTACCTTCTTCACGGGCTTTTTCACGACCAATTTCAAGTTCTTTATCGATAGTTGCCTGATCAACACCATCACGATTAACAGCGATTGGAGCCATAGCAGCTACCTGCATAGCAACATCTTTAGCAACCAGCTCATCAATACCGGCTTTATTCAAACCAACAACTGTCGCCAGCTTGTTACCAGGGTGAATATATGCTACTACTGTTTCTGCTTCTATAGTATCATAGTAGTCCAGTTCCAGTTTTTCACCAATGATCCCAATCTGTTCAACGATTTGATCGCCAATAGTTGAACCGTTTAAACTGATCGCTTTGAGTGCTTCAACGTCAGCTGGTTTGTTTTCCAGAGCAGCATCAAGAATACTTTGAGTAAAAGCTACAAAGTTGTCATTCTTGGCAACGAAGTCTGTTTCACATTTTAATGCAACAACAGCAGCAAAATTACCATTGGTTCCAGAAAGAACACAACCTTCGCTGGCTTCTTTATCTGCACGTTTACTTGCTACTAACTGACCTTTTTTACGTATTATTTCAACAGCTTTGTCGAAATCACCGTTGGCTTCGGTTAATGCATTTTTACAATCCATCATACCGGCGCCTGTCATTTGACGAAGCTTGCTAACATCTGATGCTTTGATAGCCATTTTATTTAAGTTTTATTTAATCGTTATCTTCTTCTGAATTGT
Source organism: Quyinboa ferrireducens (assembly GCF_042436675.1). Classification (NCBI taxonomy): domain Bacteria; kingdom Pseudomonadati; phylum Bacteroidota; class Bacteroidia; order Bacteroidales; family Quyinboaceae; genus Quyinboa; species Quyinboa ferrireducens. Next base: position 8,138 of record NZ_JBHMVA010000010.1, read on the forward strand.
CATCATCTTCTACATCATCCTGATCGTCATCATCTTCATTTAAAGGCTGAGCTTTTTTTGCAGCTGCTTTTTTACCTTTAGCAGGAGTTTTGCTTTCTTTTCTGGTTGATGCTTCAGCTTCACGCTCTGCTTTACGTTCCTGTAAACCTTCGGCGATAGCCTGCGTCATGATGTCTACAATCAGTTCTATTGATTTTGATGCATCATCGTTTGCAGGAATAACAAAGTCAATATTTGACGGATTTGAATTTGTGTCAACAATTCCGAATACAGGAATACCCAAACGGATAGCTTCTTTCACCGCGATATGTTCTTTCATTACATCCACTACAAAAAGTGCTGCAGGAAGACGTGTCATATCAGCAATACTTCCAAGGATTTTATCCAGTTTAGCTCTCTGACGAGTAATCTGCAATTTTTCTCTTTTTGAAAGAGTGGCGAACGTTCCGTCGGTTGCCATTTTATCAATGGAAGTCATTTTTTTGACAGCTTTACGGATAGTAGGGAAGTTGGTAAGCATACCACCGGCCCAACGTTCAGTAACATATGGCATGTTGACTGTAGAAACCTTACTTGAAATAATATCTTTAGCCTGCTTCTTGGTTGCAACAAATAAAATTTTACGACCTGATTTTGCAATCTGTTTTAAGGCATTGGCTGATTCATCAACTTTTGCAACAGTCTTGTGCAGGTCGATAATGTGAATACCATTACGCTCCATAAAGATATAGGGAGCCATTGCCGGATTCCACTTTCTTTTTAAGTGGCCAAAATGACATCCGGCATCTAATAATTGTTCGAAACTTGTTCTTGGCATGTTTAAATTTTTAACGTTTACCTTCTTTTTAAAAACTCAATTCGCGGGTAGTTTCAGGTGAAAGTCCCGTGAATTTAGATACTAAACGACTTGCTATGACAAACGCAATATTAACGTTTAGAGAACTGGAATCTCTTCCTTGCTTTTGGACGTCCCGGTTTTTTACGTTCAACAACGCGTGAATCACGAGTAAGGAATCCTTCAGCTTTCAGAGCAGGTTTGCTTTCTTCGTCAATCTTTACTAATGCACGTGCAATAGCAAGGCGAAGTGCCTCTGCCTGTCCTTTTGAACCTCCACCGTCAAGATTTGCAGTAACATCATATTTGTCAGCTACTTCAATAGTCTGAAGCGGTTGCTTAACAATGTACTGTAAAATGCTTGATGGGAAATATTCCGTTAAATCCCTTTTGTTGATGGTAACTTTACCAGAACCCTCTTTTACGTAAATACGGGCAATTGCTGCTTTACGTCTGCCAATCGCGTTAATTACTTCCATATTAATTATTTAAGGGTTTTTAAATCTACAACTTTTGGTTTCTGAGCTTCATGTGGGTGCTCGGAACCAACATACACATATAAATTCTTCATGATTGCACGAGACAGACGGTTTTTAGGTAACATACCTTTAACGGCCTGCTGAATCAGCTTTTCAGGTTGTTTTTCAAAAACATCCTTAGGAGATTTAATTTTCTGTCCTCCTGGATAACCTGAATGGCTTACGTGCTGACGCTGATCCCATTTATTACCTGTAAGTACAATTTTTTCAGCGTTAATAATTATCACATTATCCCCACAATCAACATGAGGTGTGAATTCAGGTTTTAGTTTGCCACGCAATATTTTGGCAACCATTGATGATAAACGGCCCAATACAGCGTCTGTTGCATCAATAACAACCCATTCCTTGTTAGCAGTCGCTTTATTTGCCGAAACAGTTTTAAAACTTAATGTATCCACTTTTTTCAATTTTAAAGTTTATGAACCACAAAAAGCATCTAAAAATGCTGGTTCGATTGTTTATTTGTCTGTACTACAGACAGTTGCTTTTTAGCGGATGATAATCGGACTGCAAAAGTAAACTATATTTTCTTATTATCAAAGAAAAGACCGAAAATCATGACGTGTTTTTAGGCGGTTTTTTACAAAGGAGAAAGCATCTGTTTCCCTTTGTAGGTAATTGGTTCAAGGTAAAGCATATGTTCTTTGAAATCCAGAGTAATTATGAACTGATTTAAAAACGCATTCCCGATACTGTTTGGAATAAAATCAGAGAACCAGACAGGCTGATTATTAATCTGAATTAGCTTGTCAAGGCTCATTATCTCAGGTTCATAATATACAAATGTCTTATTGTGGACTCCATCCAGTTTGACTGCACAATGCTTGAAATTATCTTTGTGTTTTTTGCGTTGAGAAGATGAAAGATCAGAATAAAATAAATGTATGCCCAAAGGAGATCTTGTGTCTACCGCTATATCGTAGGACCCGAAATCTTTGGTTTGAAGCTCCAGATTAATACCTGCTGATTTTCTGTCGTCACGAAACTCAATTTTAAAAGCACTATCGGGTATGTTTAGTGCATCTAAGGAGGTTGAAATTTTAATCACTTTTTGGGCATAATCAATTTGCAGGATTTTGTCCTTAAATAATTCCGGACCAATAGTACCCAGAATGGAATCAGGGAAGGCATATTCACCTCTTTTTTCAAGTTTGTTGGCTATTCTGAAACTGCAGTTTAAAAAATGGCATGAGCCAATTGCCATAGTGTCAATATTGGTGACTTCTACATCCGAATGGATGTTATAATAGTTTAACTGATCTTCCTGATCAGATCGTAGAAGATTTTTCCCGTTGGTTTCAACACAGAATCTGGCAGGAAATTCTTTATTGTTTAAGCAAGCTTTAATAATTATTTGTCCGTTCTGACTAATTGTAAAGGGTACAATGCTTACCAAAGGATTATTTTCTGCGCTGGACAACTGAATTAAAACCAAACCCAAAAACAGTAATTGTAATTTCTGTTTCATTAAAACTATGGTGTTTTGGTTAAACAAAAATATGAAAAATTATGCCATAAACAGAAAGAAACCCTTGGAGGTAGCTTGGGTAATTTTACCCTTTAACTTAAAATAGGGTAGGTAAGGTTTTAAATATTAATGGGATACAATCTGTTAACCAGGAAGCAAAAAGAGGCTGTCTGTTGACAGCCTCTTTGCAACTATATTTATGTTAAATGTTTTACAATAAACTTAGAGTTACGGTTACGCCTGCCATAACAACAGAAACCATGGTCATTAATTTAATAAGGATATTAAGGCTTGGGCCTGCAGTATCTTTGAAAGGATCACCAACAGTATCGCCAACGACACCTGCTTTGTGAGCTTCACTTCCTTTTCCTCCGTAATTTCCTTTTTCAATAAATTTTTTGGCGTTGTCCCATGCACCACCTGCATTGTTCATAAAAACTGCAAGTGTAAATCCTGCCGTAAGACCTCCGGCCAGTAATCCAATTACGCCAGCAACACCCATGGAAGCACCTACTACAACAGGAACTATGATTGCCACCATAGAAGGCAGCAGCATTTCTCTTTGAGCTCCTTTAGTCGAAATTTCCACACATTTAGCGTATTCAGGTGTAGCTTTGCCTTCCAGAATTCCTTTAATCTCGCGGAACTGACGGCGAACTTCATCAACCATTGCTCCTGCAGCACGTCCTACAGCTTTCATCGTCATGGCACTGAATAAAAATGCCATCATGGAACCGATAAAAAGTCCACCGAGAAAAAGTGGGTTGAAAAGTGTGATATCATAAGCAGCTGAAAAGTCCTTTACGGAAGCTCCTGATATGCTTACCGCCTTAATGCCATCCGCCACTGCCGGTGCCACATCATGATAAAAGACATATGAACCTTTACTTACGAATCCTTCACCCGCTTTTGCAATTTTATCAAACCACAATCTTACCTCTTCCATATAGGCTGAAATAAGAGCCATGGCTGTTAATGCAGCAGATCCAATAGCAAAACCTTTACCAGTAGCAGCGGTTGTATTTCCAAGCATGTCAAGTGCATCAGTTCTTTCCCTTACCTCTTTAGGTAATTCACTCATTTCTGCATTACCACCTGCATTATCTGCAATAGGGCCGAATGCATCTGTTGCCAGAGTAATTCCCAGAGTAGAAAGCATCCCTACAGCTGCAAATCCAATTCCGTATACACCCATTGAAAAATATGTACTTCCGCCGGCACTGTAAAAAGCACCCAGAATGCCAAGTACAATTGTCACAACCGGAATCCATGTAGAATACATACCAACGGCAAGTCCATCAATAATGGTTGTAGCAGGTCCCTGCTGTGCCTGTTTTGCAATTCCTTTTGTAGGTTTATATTCATCAGAAGTGTAATGTTCTGTAGCCTGACCAATGATAACACCGGCTGCCAGTCCGATTACTACTGACCCGAAAACTCCCCAGGTTATCCAACCTGTTGCTGCCATGCCTGCCAATGCCATCAGGATAAGTAATGAACTGCCTCCGGTACCCAAAAGGAGTGCATTCAGTAAGTTTTTTTGTGTAGCTGACTCTTTGGTTCTGACCAGAAATATACCTATAATAGATAGTATGATACCTATTGCTGCAACAAACATTGGAGCAGTAACTGCTTTTACAGGATCAAGACCGGAATCTTTCAGTACTACTGCGGGCAGAGCAGCTCCAAGTGCTGCCGTAGCAAGGATTGAACCTGCATAACTTTCGTAAAGGTCTGCACCCATACCGGCCACGTCACCAACATTGTCACCTACGTTATCTGCAATAGTTGCAGGGTTTCGTGGGTCGTCTTCAGGAATACCTGCTTCCACTTTACCAACGAGGTCGGCACCTACGTCAGCTGCTTTTGTATAAATACCTCCGCCAACACGTGCAAACAATGCCTGTGTTGAGGCACCCATACCAAATGTTAACATAGTCGCCGTAATTTCCACAAGTTTCTGTGTCTCAGAAGTTCCTGGGTGTACTAATGTTAAACCGGCAAAATGTAAACCTGCCTGCATGTGTTCAGGTGTAAAAACAAAGGAGTTTAAAACCCAGAACCAGGCAGCAATATCGAGCAATGCAAAACCTACAACAATTAGTCCCATTACGGCACCGCTTCGGAAAGCAACCTTTAATCCTTTATTCAGGGATTGAGAAGCTCCGTGTGCTGTTCTTGCGGAAGCAAAAGTTGCTGTTTTCATTCCGAGAAATCCACATAACCCGGAGAATATACCGCCTGTAAGGAACGCAATTGGTACGAATGGGTTTTGTACCTTGAAATATGCCATTACGGCGAGTAAAATAACAAGAATAATAAAGACGATTCCAACGACTTTGTACTGTCTTTTCAAGTACGCCATGGCTCCTTCTCTAACATGCTGAGCGATTTCCTTCATTCTAGGTGTACCCTCTGAGTTTTTCATCATAGACTTGAAAAATATCCATGCAAAAACCAGAGCAACTACAGCTGACAGGGGAATCAACCAGAAAAATGTTGTCATAATAAATAGATTTTAAATTATTAATATTTGTTCTTTTTCGTAAACTGAGGGGCAAATATAGTTAAAAAATGAAATGAATATCGGGAATCAGATGTTAGATTAAAACTAAATTACGTGTTTTTTAATACAATTGTAGATTTTAGAATATGTAGTGTAAATCATATTATATTTGTAATCTGATCTTAACCCAATTATATTAAAATGAAAAAGACGTTTTATATTCTTTTCTTAACTATTGTAGCCATTTCCTGTAACAATAAACCTAAAGGTTTACTGATTGATGGTAAGTTAGATAATGCGCAACATGAATTTGTCTACCTGAAAATGCTTGGATCGCAAAAAATGGAGTTGTTGGATTCAGTAAAGTTAAAATCTAATGGAAAATTTAAGTTCTCATTGCCCTCTCCTGAATATCCTGAATTTTATTTTTTGCAATTCGGGCCGAAGGAAACAGTTACCATACTGGCAGATTCTGCTGAACATATTACGGTTAACTCTGAATATCCCGATATACTCGAAAATGCAGAAATATCCGGTAGCGACGAGAGTAAGAAAATACTGGAATTGGATAGGAAATTACGCACCTTAAGGATAGGGTATCAAAATTACCGTAAAGCATGGGATGCAACTTCGGATCAAACCGAAAAGGAGCAGATTGTAAATAATATTATTGATGAAATTAATACATATAAAAAGGAAGCAGGTCAGATGGTGATGGAAGATCCGCGTTCTTTCTTTGGGTATTATGTGCTTTATCAGCGGCTTGATGACACATACGCCTTATTTAATCCGTACGATAAAAATGATTTCAAGTATTTCGGAGCTCTGGCAACTTCCTTAAACATTTATTACCCTAATGCGCCAAGAACCAAAGCATTATATGTAAAAGTTGAAGATGCAATCCGGGTTCAGCGACAGGAAAGATTTACAAAAATGCTTGAGGAAGCTTCGCAGGGTTTACCCGATATAGAAATGCCTGATATTAATGGAGACACCGTAAAACTAAGTAGTTTGAAAGGGAGAACAGTAATCCTTAACTATTGGGCTTCAACGAATCAGGATTCACGCGTAAACAACAGAATCCTGAAATCTATTTATAATAAATACAAAAAAAGAGGACTTGAAATTTATCAGTGTTCGTTGGATAAAAGCAAAGTTTTATGGGAAGTAGCTCTTGATGATGATAACATAAACTGGATTTCATTATGTGATTTCAAAGGTGCAAGTTCAAAAGCTGTCTGGATGTATAATGTGCAGGAAGTTCCAACGAATTACCTTATTAATAAGAAGGGTGAAATTGTGGGCAAATACAATGATCCGATTGAGTTGGAGAAAAAGTTAAACGAAATTCTTAAATGACAGATAAGTCTCCGGAAATTCTGACTGAACATATAAAATTATTGATCCTTGAACAGGGATTTACTGACGTTACATTTGCGCGGGTTCGAAAACTGGATGAATATATTCCGTCTTTTACTCAATGGCTTGAAAAGGATTACCATGCGGAGATGTCTTTTATGGAAAATTATAAGGACAAGCGTGTTGATCCGGCAGTACTTGTTCCTGGGGCTAAGTCGGTTGTTGTGGCTATTATGAATTATTACCCGGAAAACAAACAGCCGGAGGAAATTCCACAGATTGCTAAATACGCCTATGGCAGAGATTATCATAAGGTTTTAAAGAAAAAACTGCTTCGAGTTCTGAATCAGCTAGTTGCGGAGTATGGGATAAGTGGAAGGGCATTTGTCGATTCGGCACCTGTGATGGAAAAGCCGTGGGGTGAAATTTCAGGAATGGGCTGGATCGGTAAAAATGGGTGTTTGATTCATCCCCGATCAGGTTCTTATTTTGTGATGGGTGAGCTGATTATTGATGCTGAACTTGAATATGGCAAGCCTGCAGTGATGGCCTGTGGAAGCTGTATGAAGTGTATTGATGCTTGTCCGACAAAAGCTATTGTTGCTCCTGGTGTTATTAACTCGGAGAAATGTTTGTCTTACCTTACCATAGAAAAAAAAGATGAAGAAATTTGGGAAGTCGATAGTATGTATAACAGAGTCTTTGGGTGTGACATCTGTCAGGATGTGTGTCCATGGAATAAAAAGAGTAAGCCAACAACAGAACCGGATTTTAATCCACGAAATGATTTAATGAAACTCACAATAGACAGATGGTCTGAATATAACGAACAGGATTTTAACCGATCATTTGCAGGAACGCCATTAATGCGTGCCGGATATAAAGGAATTCAGCGCACCCTTAAAAAAATTAAAGCAGAAAGGAATGTTTAGCATCTCAATGCAGTGCATCAGGATGCCGACCTTCATTTGAACTCAATGTTTGCCTTTGAATCCGATTCCAGGACATAGCTTTCGATATATCGTTTTTTCTTATCGTCAAATATATCAGCAATGGTAATCATGATGCCAGTTTCCTCTACGTCTCCGAAAACATCATTTATAGCCGTGCCAAATGTTTTCATTGTTGGTGAAAGGTTCATGTAAGCGTTAACTAAAGGTGGAATATTTACACCTCTTTTTCTGACTTCTGCATTCAGGATTTTATAGTCTTCTTTGTAATTTCCTGTGGAAAATAAACGATTGGTCTCTTCCTCTGTTAATTCAATCTTTAGAGGTTTAAACGGTTTAATCATATCTTCAGGATCAGGAAAATGTTTTTGCATGAAAGAAAGAATCATGTCCCTTGCTTCGGTATTAAAATGTGGATACATAGTTACCTTGCCAAAGAAGTACTTAATTTCAGGATGATCCACGCATAAAGCTCCAAGGCCGTCCCAAAGATTATCCAGTGCAAAAAGTGCTTTTGCTCCCGCTTTAGATGTTTGGTAATCCGGTTGTACAAATGAGCGGCCTAATTCAATGGTATAAGGCAGATAATTATCAATGAATTTCTCAGTATAATTAAAAAGTCTGGCTGTAGCTATTAGTACGTTCCCGTTTTCATCTCTTGGAATATCTGCACCGAGCATATATCGATATCCTCCAAGTATTTCCTCTGCTTCAGGATCCCAGACGATCAATTGCCGGTATGGATTTTCCTGAAGATCGTATTTATCTATGTCGGAGGATTTACCTGTGCCGCCACCAGCATTCCGGAAGGAAATTTCGCGTAACCGGCCAACTTCTCTCATCATATTGGGAGATGTATGGTGCGTAAACACATAAATCTGATTGCCTCCCTTGTTGGTATCTCTTAAGAAGGTTTTATTATTTAATTCCTGCTTTATTAATTCCCTGTCAACCTTTGCAATTATTTCTTCCATCATTCTTGTTTTGCAAGTTCGTAAACTTTTTCTTTAACATCAGCAGCCCATTCTGCTGGTTTTTTATTTTTTGTAAAAGTTTTATAGGAGATAGGTTTGCCGAAAGTAATTGTAATTTCTTTATTCTTAAATTTAAACATTTCGTTTGGCAAGTAAAGCATTTCAATATTAGTTTTAACGCTTAATAACTTTCTAAAGTTTGCAAGGTTGTAAAAGAAATTTGAAATTCTGCCACTTACATGGACCGGAACTACATCGCGTTCATATTTTACGGTCTTTGTGATAAAGGATTTTTTCCATTCAAGATCCCTGATTATGCCTCTTGAGCGCCTGGATACAAGTCCGGCAGGGAAAACAGCAATCTGAGAATCACTTGCGTATGTATCATTCATAGCAGCCAGAAAATCTTTGTTCTGTCCACCATGCTTATTCACGGGGATGAAAAAAGGATCCAGATTTTTGATGTTCATCAGGATATCATTGGCCAGAATTTTTACATCACCGAATTTTCCTTTTATCTGATCCAGGAGCGCAATCCCGTCCAAGCCTCCCAGTGGATGGTTGGAAGCAAATGTATATCGTGCATGTAATGGAATTTCATTTATGCCCTTTACATTGACTTTCAAGCTTAGTAAGCCAAGAATGGCTTCCGTAAAATCCTTACCGGTTTTGTGTCCGTGTTGCGCAAGAAATACATTGATTTCATCCTGATGGATAATGCGCTTGAGATAGTTGATAATGAACCCTGGTATCTTTCTTGCCAGTCCCGGACTTTTGTCTTCAAAAACCTTCTTAATGTCAATTTCTAAAGGTTCAATATTCATCTTACCCTTGTGTTTATCCTGAATTTAAACGTGCAAAGTTAATATTTTTTTTATTTCTGTATAGCCGTTAAAGGTTTTTTGACGTTGCTGGCTGGTGTTAATTATAGGGATAACCGGAAATGTATTAAATCCATGATAAATAGTGGGAAAAGTTATTAACATATGTTTACAATTTGTTAAAAAAAGTGGGGTATGGTGGGGTAAAGTGGGGAAAATATTCGTATTTTAGCAGGAATTAAAATCTATATATGTCTTTTGTGGGAGATTATACCGTAAAAGCTGATTCCAAGGGGCGTATAGCTGTTCCTTCGGCATTCAGAAAACTTCTTGAAAAAGATGAAGGGGAGCGGTTTGTGTTTCGCAAAGATGTGTTTCAGAATTGTCTGGTTTTAATTCCCATAAAAGAGTGGGAGGTACAGGTTGCTGTTCTTCGAAAAAAACTGAATGATTATAACAGGAACCATAAAAAGTTTAAAGCACAATTTTTCAGAGATACTGCCGAGGTTGAAATGGATAAAACCGGCAGGGTTTTAATTCCTAAGAAGTTGTATGATATGCTGGCTTTGGATAAGGAAATTGTGCTGGCGGGGATGGATAAGGTTATTGAGGTTTGGGATAAAGCGACGTATGATGGTAATCAGATGGATGATGGTGAATTTGCAGCACTTGCAGAAGAGATTTTAGGGAACGAGAATTTAGAAAATGTAGATCAGTAAAAATATAAAATTAATGCCCGAGTATCACTTGCCGGTTATGCTGAAACAAAGCGTTGCGGGATTGAATATCAAACCTGAGGGGATTTATGTCGATGTAACATTCGGCGGTGGAGGGCATTCGGGCGAAATACTCAGTCATCTTAAAAAAGGCAGCCTCTTTGGTTTTGATCAGGATGAAGATACACTCAACAATATTCCTGAAAATTCACAATTCACGTTTGTTAAAGGAAACTTTCGCTTTTTAAAGCAATTTATGCGCTATTATAAAGTTGATAAGTTAGATGGCGTTTTGGCTGATCTGGGTGTGTCATCACATCATTTTGATGCGGAGGACCGCGGGTTTTCGTTCCGGTTCAACAGTAAGTTGGACATGCGTATGAATCAGGCTTCAGCTTTGTCAGCGTACGATGTAATCAACTCATACGAGGAAGGTGCTCTGGCTGACTTGTTTTATTACTTTGGAGAGATCAGGAATGCCAGATTGCTGGCTTCACGGATCGTTGCGGCAAGAAATGCAGGGAAAATTGAAACAACAACACAACTAAAAGAAATTGCTCAGTCGTGTACTGGTAAAAAGCAGGAGATGAAGTATTTGTCACAAACTTTTCAGGCTTTACGGATTGAAGTTAATGGAGAAATGAAAGCACTGAAAGAAATGCTGGAACAGGCTGGTGAATTGCTGAAGTCTGGTGGCAGACTAAGCGTGATAACCTATCATTCTCTGGAAGACCGGCTGGTGAAAAATTTTTTTAAAAGTGGAAATTTTACAGGTGATATTGAAAAAGATTTCTATGGAAATTTCATTTCACCATTTTCGCTGGTTAATAAAAAGGTTATTGTTCCGGATGATACTGAACTGGAAATGAATCCGAGATCACGAAGTGCAAAACTCAGAATTGCGGAAAAAAGTTAAGAAGAAATTGGATATGGGAATACTGAATTTAGGGTCGAAAAAGAAAAGACAAAACGAGGAACCGGAATTTTCAACAAGTTCCATTAAAGATATTCTCGACGGAAAGAAAACGCGTGAGTGGGTGGTGAGGAACCTGGGGTTTATTATATACGTTACCATACTAATCTTTTTTTACATCGGGAACCGGTATAGCTGTGAGAAAACAATCCGGGGAATTGTTGAAATTGAAAAAGAGCTTAAAGAGTTACGGTTTGAATCCATCACAACAGCATCGGAGTTGATGAGCCTGAGCCGGATGTCGGAAGTGTCAAAAATGGTGAAAGAAAAAGGTCTGGATCTTGAAGAGTCGAGAGAACCGGCAAAAAAACTGGTTGTGGATAAATAAGTATTAATCTGATATGTCCATAAAAAAAGAAATAGTACGCAAAATAGTAGTAGTATATATAATGGTATTGCTGCTGGCTTTTGCTATTGTTGGACGTATTTTGCAGTTGCAGTTTGTAGAGGGAGATAAGTGGAAGAAACTACAGGTGGGAGAAAACTCAAAACAGATTGCGGTTCCTGCCAACCGGGGAGACATTCTGGCTTGCGACGGACGTATGCTTGCCAGTTCAATTCCCAATTACAGTATTCATATGGATTTTAGAGCTGATGGGTTGACCTATAAATATTTTATGCAACATGTGGATAGCCTGGCTTATCAGTTATCTGGCTTTTTTAGGGATGCTTCTAAACATGATTATAAGAAGAGGCTGATCAGCGGTTTTGAAAGTGGAAATCGTTATTTCAGGATTAACCGAAGAAGAGTCAGTTTTACTGAACTGCAAAAAATTGAAAAGTTCTCTATTTTTCGTTTGGGTCAAAACAAGGGTGGGTTTATTGCCACACAGTACGATACTCGTAAACTGCCCTTTGGCGAACTGGCCGCGCGAACAATCGGTAAGTTGAATTACGAAAAAACAAGGGGAATTGTGGGGCTTGAAAATGCTTATAACGATGTGCTTGAAGGTGAAGAAGGTGTAAGCCTTACAAAAACAATATCTGGCAAAAGAATGAAGGTGAATGTGGTTGAGCCCACCGATGGAAAGGATGTGGTGACTACAATTGATATTGATCTTCAGGATGTTGCTGAAACAGCATTGTATGCACAATTGCAGAAAAATGCGGCACATCACGGGAGTGCCATTTTGATGGAAGTGAAAACAGGGGATATTAAAGCGATTGCGAATCTCGAACGGACATCAGATGGAAGCTATAGTGAGACTTACAATTTTGCCATTGGTGAGGCAACGGAACCTGGTTCAACTTTTAAACTGGCTTCTTTGATTGTTGCTCTTGAGGACGGTGTGATTGATCTGACTGATACAGTTGACACAGAACATGGTGTGTATTATTACTATGGTATTCCGATGCGCGACAGCCATGAGGAGGGCTATGGGCGTATTTCTGTGCTTGATGTATTTGAGAAATCATCAAACATCGGGGTGTCTAAAATTATATATTATAATTATAAAAATGATCCGAAACGGTTTGTGGACAGATTGCTGGAAATGCGGTTGGATCAGAAACTTGATATTGGGATAGCAGGTGAGGCCCAGCCGTATATTACCTACCCTGAAACTAGTAACTGGTCTGGGATTTCTTTACCGTGGATGTCCATTGGTTATGAAGTTAAGCTTGCACCTATTCAGACCTTAGCTTTTTATAATGCCATAGCCAATGATGGCGAAATGGTAAAGCCGCGCTTTGTAAAAGGTATAAGCTATCACGGAGAAATGATTAAGAAGTATGATACGGAAGTGTTAAACTCTTCCATTTGTTCGAAGCAAACCCTGAAAAAAGTTAAACAAATGCTGGAGGGAGTCGTGGATAACGGAACGGCTAGTAACCTTAAGAATCTACATTATAAAATTGCAGGGAAAACAGGAACGGCTCAGATTGCGCAGGGAACCAAAGGATATATTGGGGAAAGTGGAAAACAATATTACGCCTCTTTTTGCGGTTATTTTCCGGCTGATAATCCGAAATACACCTGTATTGTTACAGTAAACAGTCCGACCAGAAGTGTTTTTTATGGGAATGTTTTGGCCGGAAATGTATTCCGTGAAATTGCAGATAAAGTTTATGTGCAAAACGTGGATATACAAAAGCATGAAGAGGAAAAGGAACTCAACCCGGAATATAAGGTACCGGTAACGCTTGACGGTAATAAGAAAGAGCTGATGACGCTGTTTTCAAAACTGCAGGTGAATATTAAGGATGAAACCAGAGAAGGAGACTGGGCGCATACCTATAATAAGGGTGATCATATTGAAGTGAAACCCTTAAGTATTATAGACGGACTGGTCCCGAATGTATTGGGCATGGGTGCCAAAGATGCACTTTTTTTACTTGAAAATGCTGGCTTAAGCGTTCGGATGAGTGGCGTAGGAAGAGTTGTGGAACAGTCCATTTCACCCGGATCAAGAATTACCGGGCATAGCACAATATATATAAGGTTAAGGTGATGAAAAAACTATTGGATATACTGCAGGATATTAGGCCAACCAAAATAGTTGGAAACAGCGATGTAATATTCGGTTCAATACAGTTTGACTCCCGAAAGGTTGGTGAAGGAGACATATTTGTGGCTATGAGGGGTACACAAACGGATGGGCACATGTATATACCTCAGGTGATTGAGAAGCAGGCTGCGGCAATTGTGTGTGAAATTTTGCCAGAAGAAATGCCGGCCCATATCACGTTTATACAGGTTGAATCGGCATCTAAAGCACTTGGTCAACTTATTTCGGCATTTTACGGGTATCCTTCGCAACAGATGACCCTGGTTGGTGTTACAGGAACCAATGGTAAGACAAGTATAGCTACTCTGCTTTATAATCTGTTTAAGTCGTTGGGATATAAAGCTGGTTTACTTTCTACTGTCGTTAATTATGTGGATGATACCAAAATTGAAGCCACGCATACTACTCCGGATGCGATTACCATAAATAAATTGATGCATGATATGGTGGAGGCGAACTGTGAGTATTGTTTTATGGAGGTGAGTTCGCATGCTATTGATCAGGATCGCGTTGCAGGCTTGGACTTTAACGGAGCAATTTTTACCAATCTTACCCGCGATCACCTGGATTATCACGCAACATTTGCAGCTTACAGGGACGCAAAAAAGAAACTTTTTGATGGATTGAAAGCCAATGCGTTTGCCCTTTACAATGCCGACGATAAAAACGGAAGCGTAATGGTTCAGAATTGCAGGGCAGATATTAAATCTTACAGTTCAAAAGGCCTCGCAGATTTTAAGGTGAAAATTATCGAACGCCATTTCGACGGCATGCAACTGAATATGGACGGACAGGATGTTTGGGTGTCTTTTACCGGCGATTTTAATGCCATGAACCTACTGGCAGTTTATTCAGCAGCAGTATTGCTGGACGAGGAACCAGCTGATGTGTTGGTCGAAATGAGCAAGCTGAAACCTGTGGCAGGCCGGTTTGAAACAATGAAATCCAAAGACGATGTGGCTGCCATTGTGGATTATGCCCATACACCTGATGCGTTGATCAATGTGCTAGATACAATCAATGTAATCCGTCGGGGAGAAGGTAGTCTAATAACCGTAGTTGGTGCGGGAGGAAACCGCGATAAAGGGAAACGTCCGCTTATGGCAGAGGCTTCAGTAGCCAGAAGTGAAAAAGTTATTCTGACATCAGATAATCCAAGGTTCGAGGAGCCGGAAACGATTATTGAAGATATGTACGCAGGTATTCCTGAAGATGCCAAGGGTAAAGTGCTGAAAATCACAAATCGTGAACAGGCCATTCATACCGCAATTATGCTGGCAGGTCCCGGTGATGTGATTTTGGTTGCAGGGAAAGGCCATGAAACTTACCAGGATGTAAAAGGCGTAAAAAGTCATTTTGATGACAAGGAAATAGTGGAAAAATATTTTAAACAAAGACCATAATGCTCTATTATTTATTCGATTATCTCAACAGTCTTGATGTTCCCGGTGCCGGAGTGTTTCAATACATTTCATTCCGGTCGGCAGCGGCAATCATCACCTCGTTGCTGTTAACGACAATCTTTGGTAAAAAGATTATTTATATGTTGCAGCGTCAACAGATCGGAGAGACGGTCCGCGATTTGGGTCTGGAAGGCCAGATGCAGAAACAGGGTACACCTACCATGGGAGGGCTGATAATTTTAATGGGAATTCTGGTTCCGGCATTATTGTTCGCCAAGCTGGATAATATATACATCATCCTAATGCTTATTACAACCGTTTGGCTGGGCAGCATTGGGTTTTTGGATGACTATATAAAAGTGGTAAAGAAGAATAAAGAAGGGCTGGCTGGAAAATTTAAGGTGATTGGACAGATTGGGTTAGGCCTTATTGTCGGCCTGACCCTTTACCTTAGCGATGATGTGACTATTCGCGAAAAGATTCCGGTGAGAGACAGCAGTGGCGAAGTTGTGGAATATGTTCAGCAGGATATTAAATCGACAAAAACAACCATACCATTTGTAAAAAACAATAACCTCGATTATGCCGATCTGCTTTTCTTTTTGGGCGAAAATGCACAAAAGTGGGCATGGATATTATTTGTGCTGATCACAATATTTATTGTAACAGCCATTTCAAACGGAGCAAATCTCACCGATGGGCTCGATGGCCTTGCAACGGGTTCCTCGTCCATTATCGGGGCAACCCTTGGAATACTCGCGTATGTATCCGGCCACGTTGGTTTTGCCAGCTACCTCAACATTATGTATATCCCGCAAATTCAGGAACTGGTGGTATTCATGGCGGCATTTATTGGTGCAACTGTTGGCTTTTTGTGGTACAACTCGTTTCCGGCACAGGTCTTTATGGGAGATACGGGAAGCCTGACTCTGGGAGGAATTATAGCAGTAATAGCAGTGATTATTCATAAAGAGTTGTTGATTCCTATCCTTTGCGGAGTTTTTATTGTGGAAAATTTATCAGTGGTATTACAGGTGTCCTGGTTCAAACATACCAAAAGAAAATATGGTGAGGGACGACGAATTTTCCTGATGTCACCGTTGCACCATCATTTTCAGAAAAAGGGGTTTCCTGAACCAAAAATTGTAATTCGTTTTTGGATCATCGGAATATTTCTGGCGGTTATATCAATAGTAACGCTTAAAATGCGGTAATGCAAAAAGAAAGGCTGGTCATATTGGGAGCAGGTGAGAGCGGAGCAGGTACAGCTGTACTTGGGAAGCTGAAAGGATACGATGTATTCGTGTCTGATATGGCAGCTGTGGCTGAAAAATATAAAAACCTTTTAGGGCAATACCAGATTCCGGTTGAAGAAGGACAGCATACAGAGGAGTTTATTTTGAATGCGGATTTAGTGATGAAAAGTCCTGGTATTCCTGAGAAAGCACCGATGATAAAAAAGCTGAGAGAAAAAGGAATTAAAATCGTTTCCGAAATTGAATTTGCATCATGGTACTGTAGCGCAAAACTTGTCTGTGTAACAGGCAGTAATGGTAAAACTACAACGACGTCATTGATTTATGAAATCTTTAGAAAGGCTGGATTGAATGTAGGTCTGGCCGGAAATATAGGTGATAGTTTTGCGCTTCAGGTGGCATTAAAGAATTATGATGTGTATGTGTTGGAGCTTTCAAGTTTTCAGTTGGATGATATCGAAAAATTTAAACCCGACGTTGCCATTTTGACCAATATTACCCCGGATCACCTTGACAGGTATGACTATAAATTTGAGAACTATATAAAAAGCAAGTTCCGTATCACAATGAACCAGACAGACAATGATATATTCATTTATAATCTGGATGATCCGGTTACAAGTGAATGGCTTGACAGGCTTGGTTTAAAAGGGAAAGCAGTGCCATTCTCTCTGAATAAGACGTTTAAAAATGATGGAGGATGGGAATCAGGAGAAAACATAACATTAAAATACCAGGATAAAATACTTAATATGAAAAGAACCAGTTTAGGAATTAAAGGCAGGCACAATGTCAGCAACTCTTTGGCAGCAGGCTTGTCTGCAATGGTTATGAACATCAGGAACGAAGCGATTCGCGAGGCCCTTTCTGATTTTAAAGGCGTGGAACATCGCCTCGAACGCGTTTCTGCTGTTCGTGGAATTGAGTTTATAAACGACTCTAAGGCTACAAATGTAAACTCTACATGGTATGCATTGGAATGTTTGAATACGCCGGTGGTTTGGATTGCCGGAGGAACAGATAAAGGCAACAACTATGCGGAACTACTCAACCTTGTTAAAGGAAAAGTGAGGGCGCTGGTTTGCCTCGGTGTTGACAATTCAAAACTGAAGGAGCAGTTTGGCGAAGTTGTGGACACGTTTGTGGAAGCTGAGTCAATGGAGGATGCAGTGAAAATGTCGTATTTCCTGGCCAAAAAAGGTGATACTGTGTTGTTATCTCCGGCATGCGCAAGCTTCGACAGATTTAAAAATTATGAGGACAGGGGAAATCAGTTTAAACAACAGGTAAGAAAGCTATAGGATGCGACAGTTTCTGAGTAAATATTTTAAAGGTGATTCCATTATCTGGATGCTGATATTGCTTTTGGCAATTATTTCAGCTATTGCAGTATACAGTTCGTCCGGAACATTGGCATACAGGTATAAAGATGGAAATACGACCTATTATATACTCAGGCACGTGGTCTTTTTGCTGATTGGGTTTGGCGTTATTATTATGGTTCACAATATTCATTATAAGTATTTTTCCAGGTTATCGTTGTTATTATTGCCTCTCTCAATCGTTTTGCTTGTTCTAACTATTTTTTCCGGAAACAGCCTTAACGAGGCATCGCGTTGGATTACGGTTCCTATTATTGGACTTAGTTTTCAACCTTCCGAAATGGCCAAGATAGCACTCATCATGTATATTGCACGAATACTCTCCATGAAACAAAAGGATGACGAGCCAACACGCGATGCATTCAAACCCATCATGATTGCCATCGGGATTGTTTGTGGACTTATATTTACAGAAGACTTCTCAACTGCTATACTGATAGCCGGTATCGGCATGTCTATGATGTTAATCGGACGGGTTCCTGTAAGTTACCTGCTATACACAGTTGGCGCGGGTGCTGTTATAATCGCATTAATTGTTCTGCTAGCCATGCAGTTCCCTGATGTTAAAGCGTTTCACAGGGTAGAGACATGGATTTCAAGGGTGGAGACATTTGGAGAAAATGACAATGCTGACATGGACAAGGCCTTTCAGGCAAACCAGGCTAAAATTGCGATCTCAACCGGAGGTTTATTTGGTAAAGGGCCGGGCAATAGCATACAGCGTGATTTCTTGCCGCATCCGTATTCCGATTTTATTTACGCCATGATAGTGGAAGAAGGTGGTTTGTTTTTCGGCATTATCGTGTTATTATTTTACCTCATCATGTTATACCGTGCCGGTGTTATTGTACGAAAGTGTCGAACTACTTTTCCTGCATTTCTGGTAATAGGTCTTATGCTTGCATTTACCTTGCAGGCGCTGGCTCATATGGCCGTAAGTGTGAACCTTATCCCGGTTACTGGTCAAACACTACCAATGGTAAGTATGGGCGGAACATCCATTCTTTTTACTTCCATTGCATTGGGGATGGTGTTGAGTGTAAGTCGTTATGCTGTCATTGAAGAAGCAGAGGAGGTAGAGCAGGGGAAAAAGGAAATTAGCGAAATCGAAGATAATGAGTAAGAAAATTATCATATCAGGTGGAGGAACAGGGGGACATATCTTCCCTGCAGTTTCCATTGCAAATGCACTAAAACAGAAAGTTAAGGACATTGATATTTTGTTTGTAGGAGCCGAAGGCCGCATGGAAATGGAACGTGTTCCTGCAGAAGGATACCCTATTATTGGTTTGCCGGTAAGCGGATTCATCCGTAAGTTAACCTTTAAAAATATTACGGTTTTGATCCGGTTATATAAAAGCCTGCGTAAAGCCAGAAAAATTGTCTCTGATTTTAACCCGGATGCCGTAGTGGGAGTTGGTGGATATGCCAGTGGTCCGTTGGTGAAGCAAGCCGTTAAAAAAGGAATTCCTGCATTGTTGCAGGAGCAGAATTCTTATGCTGGTGTAACAAATAAGTTGTTGGCTAAACAGGTAAAAACTATTTGTGTGGCTTACGAAGGAATGGAAACTTATTTTCCAGAAGAAAAAATTATTCTAACAGGAAATCCGGTACGTCAGAACCTGTTGAAAAAATTCGACAGGAAAGAGGCTGTTAAATCGTTTGGCTTTGACCCGGAGAAAAAAACGGTATTGATTTTGGGTGGAAGCCTTGGCGCACGGACTATCAATCGAAGTGTAATGAAAAACCTTGATTTAATAGGCAAAAAAGATGTGCAGTTTATCTGGCAAACCGGGAAAATTTATATTGACGAGGCAAAAGCTTCATTGCAGGGGGAGCACAAAAATATTTTTGTGACGGATTTTATTAAGGATATGGGGATGGCTTACGCAGCAGCTGATGTTGTAATTTCGCGTGCCGGTGCTGGTACAATTTCGGAACTGTGCTTGTTGGGAAAGTCGGTTATTCTTGTACCTTCTCCAAACGTGGCTGAAGATCACCAAACTAAAAATGCCATGGCATTGGTTGCAAAGGATGCTGCGATAATGGTAAAGGACATTAATGCGGAAGACCAACTTATTGGTAAAGCACTTGAGTTAAGTGCTGATGAAAATAAATTAAAAGAATTACAAACACAGATATTAAAACTTGCATTACCTGACTCTGCCAATCGCATTGCAGATGAGGTTTTGAAACTGATAAAATAATGGACCTGAAAAATATTAATAATGTGTTTTTTGTTGGCGCTGGTGGCATTGGAATGAGCGCCCTGGCACGTTATTTTAAGTTTTTAGGTAAAAATGTGGCAGGTTACGACCGGACCCGGACAGAACTGACCGATGCTTTGGTTGCAGAAGGAATCCCCGTTATTCATTGTCCCGACCCGGAATGTATAACCCGGGATTTCAGGAAGCCTGAACATACGCTGGTGGTTTACACACCGGCTGTTCCGCTTTCAACTCCTGTTATGGAATGGTTTAGGGAAGGTAATTATTCCATACTAAAACGGGCACAGGTTTTGGGTTTGCTCACCAGAGAACAAAAAGGGATTTGTGTGGCGGGAACACATGGAAAAACAACGGTTTCAACCATGATCAGCCATCTGCTTAAAAATTCATCTGTAGACTGTAATGCATTTTTAGGTGGAATATCGCTCAATTACAGCACCAATCTTCTGGTGTCGGAAAAAAGCGATTATGTGGTTATCGAAGCTGATGAATACGACCGCTCCTTTCATCAGTTACGTCCGGAGGTTGCCGTTATTACATCGGTTGATCCGGATCATCTGGAGATTTATGGCACTTACGAAAATGTGAAGGAAGGGTTCTGCAAGTTTGCATCGTTAGTTAAAAAAGGCGGAATCCTTTTGATGAAGAAAGGATTGCCATTGAATCCTGACCTGCGACCGGGAGTCAGACAGTTTTCGTATAGTATTTCCGGTCCTGCAGATTTTTATGCAGAAAAAATAAGAATTGAGAAAGGACAGTATGTTTTTGATCTGATAGCACCGGACAGAACCATTACAGAACTGACCTTAGGTGTCCCGGGTAAGGTGAATCTTGAAAATGCTGTGGTTTCACTTTCTGTGGCTTGTCTTTTGGGTTGCTCTGATGTGGAACTGAAAAACGGTATACGTACTTTTAGAGGTAATAAGAGAAGGTTTGAATATCACTATAAATCAGCTCGGAGATCATATATAGATGATTATGCGCATCATCCGAACGAGATTAAAGCAACGCTGGAATCCATCAGGGAGCTTTATCCGTCAACAAGGCTGACGGGCATTTTTCAGCCGCATTTATATTCACGCACAAAGGATTTTGCAGCAGAGTTTGCCCAAAGTCTGAGTTTGCTGGATGAATTAATTCTGCTGGATATTTATCCGGCCCGGGAAGAACCTGTTCCGGGTGTAACATCTGAGCTGATTTTTAGCCAGGTAAAGGCGGACCGGAAGATTTTGGTATCAAAAGAAAACCTTGTGAAGGAAATTGAAGAGAGCAAACCGGAATTATTGGTGTCAATGGGAGCCGGAGATATCGGAGAAATGGTTAGTGAAATTAAAAATGTAATGAAGAGATTGGATGCGTAAGGTAAGAAACATATTACTGGTTGTTATACCATTATTATATATAGTGGTGTCAATGGGATTTGTTTCAGAGAACAGTCATAAATTAATTTGCACTAAAATAGAGGTGACAGTACTCGACAGTCTTACCAATACATTTATTGATCCGGATGATGTATTGATGATGCTTAATAATGAAGGCATAAAACTGGAAGGACGCCGGATGAATGATATAAATGCACAGGAGGTGGAGGATTATATCGATAAACATCCGTCAATCTTAAAGAGTGAATGTTACAAGACGATTGGTGGAACATTCAGAATTGATGTGCATCAACGCAGACCACTGATCAGGGTATTAACAAATAAAAGTAATTATTACATCGACAGTAATGGTGATATTATGCCGTTTTCAAAGCACTATACGGCATTTGTTCCGGTCGCAACAGGAAATGTAAACGACGACAATATAAAACATGGGTTGTTTGCTTTAGGAAAATTTCTGGACGAAAGTGAATTCTGGCGGGCCCAAATATCACAGATTAATGTAGTGGATGACAGGGATGTGACTATCATTCCGCGTGTTGGGAACCATGAAATTGAGTTCGGATCACTCGATAATATTGAAGAAAAGTTTGCCCGGCTCGAAGCATTGTATAAAACAAAGTTTAATACCGAAGGCTGGAACCGGTATAAGAAAATAAGCGTTAAATTTGAGAATCAGGTTGTATGTACGAAAAAATAAGGCCCATGGAAAAATTCATTGCAGCATTAGACTTGGGAACAAGTGAAATAAGAGGTGTGTTAGGGAAAAAGGATGCCAACGGAAACGTTTCAGTTTTGGCTGTTAAAAAGGTCAAATCAGATGGCATAACTCGAGGATTAATTATTAATCTTGATACAGTGGCCCGGGCGGTTCGGGAAATTGGTCTTGATCTGGAGAAAAGCACAGGTAAAAAGATTGAAAAGTTCTTTGTTGGCTCAGGTGGAAGCATGATTTATGCCCGTCAGAACAGCTCCTATAAAAGAATGAATCAGAAAGGAGAGTTTTCCGCTGACATGATTGCCGATCTCCGAAGAGAAAATGAATCCATTGTTCTGGATTTCGATGCTGAAATTATTGATATAAAGAATCAGGGCTATATTGTTGATGATGAATTTGAAATTGTAGATCCGGTCGGCGTGCACGGATCAAAAATTGAAGGTGACTATGTGGTGATGGGCATCAAGCGTAATGACAAAGAAACAATTCGCAAATGCATTGAAAAGGCAGGCTATGAACTGGCCGGAATAGTTTTAACGCCGCTTGCAACTGCTGAAACGCTTTTAAGCAAGGATGAAAAAGAACTTGGCGCTGTATCTGTTGATTTTGGTGCAGGAAAAACAAGTGTTGTTGTTTACAAAGGAAATAAGCTGAGCCGTATCGCGGTGCTGCCGTTTGGTGGTAATGTAGTGAGTAAGGATCTGGCAACAGGATGCAATGTGATATTGGACAAGGCTGAAAAGGCCAAGATAAAACACGGATCTGCTGTTGCTGAACTACAGTCGGAAGATGACAGAATTACGATTCCTGCAACTCCGGGATGGGAAGCGAAAGAGCTTTCATTTAAAACCATGGCATACATAATACAGTCAAGGGTAGAGGAAATTTTGGCTAATGTACTCAACCAGATAGAAAAAAGTAGTGTTTACGAAAAGCTGGGAGCCGGAATTGTACTGTCTGGTGGCAGTGCACAGTTGAAAGATATACAGCAGCTGGTTAAACTGAAAACCGGACTGGATGTAAGAATTGGGGTCCCCTCGAATGTTCATGCAAATCTGAATGAAAACACATGTGCCGGAATAATGGGGATTTTAGCTGAAGCTGATGAAGATTGCGTTAAGAAAGAAGAATTTAAAACACTGGAGCATAAAAAAGTTAAACAGAAGAAACAAAAAGTGGAACGAACCGGTAACCTCTTTGGGAACTTACTGAAGACCGTAGACAACTTTTTTGATGATGAAGATAAATCGATGTAAAACACCAAAACAATAATAATATGGATGAAATACTGGAAATAGGATTGCCAAAACAAAGACCATCAATTATTAAGGTTGTTGGTGTTGGAGGAGGTGGGAGTAATGCGGTAAATTACATGTTCCATCAGGGCATTCGCGATGTCGAATTTATGGTTTGTAACACCGATGCGCAGGCACTGGATAATTCTCCCGTACCACAGAAAATACAGTTAGGTGAAACTTTAACTTCTGGTCTTGGTGCGGGAAGTAAACCAGATATTGGTCGCGAAGCTGCCCGTGAAAGTGTTAGGGAGATTGAGGAAGCTTTGGGCGGGGCAACAAAAATGGTATTTATTACGGCAGGTATGGGGGGCGGAACCGGAACCGGAGCTGCTCCTGTTATTGCAGAAATTGCAAAAGACCTCGGACTTTTAACCGTAGCCATTGTTACTATACCGTTTCTTTTTGAGGGAGCCAAACGTGTTACTCAGGCTCTGGATGGAGTAGAAGAAATACAGCGTCATGTGGATGCGCTTTTGGTGATCAGCAATCAGAAACTCAGGGAGATTTATGGTGACCTGAAACTATCCAATGCTTTTTCAAAAGCTGATGACGTGTTGTTAACGGCTACCAAAGGTATTGCTGAAATAATAACTCTGCCGGGATATGTAAATGTGGACTTTGCCGACGTGCAGACCGTGATGAAGAACAGTGGCATTGCTATCATGGGTATGGGATCTGCATCAGGCGATAGTCGGGCCTACAAAGCTATTGAGCACGCATTAATATCTCCTTTGCTAAATAATAATGATATTACCGGATCAAAAGATATTCTGCTTAATATTACTTCTGGTAATGTTGAAATCACCATGGATGAGGTAGGCCAGATAACAGATTATATTCAGGAAAAAGTTGGACTTGAGGCTTCCATAATCTGGGGTACAGGGAGTGATGCGTCTCTTGGGGATGCCATTAGTGTTTCGATTATTGCAACTGGCTTTACAGAAAAAAGTATTCCGGAACTTGTAGAAAAACAGAAAAGCCGGGTGAGAAAGTTTAATCTTGAAGATGATGAAACCGCTCCTGATCCGGAACCTGAAGATGATGTTCCTAGGTTGGAGTTTGGTAAAGAGGAACCGGAAGAACTTCCGATAAAGGAAGTGGATTTTACCAAGAAGGAGATGGATGATAAAGCCCGGTATGAACTGTTTTATGGAAACAAAAAAAACAATGCTGGATTTGAAGTTTCAGCTCCTGCGGCA
This sequence comes from Quyinboa ferrireducens, assembly GCF_042436675.1. Lineage (NCBI taxonomy): Bacteria > Pseudomonadati > Bacteroidota > Bacteroidia > Bacteroidales > Quyinboaceae > Quyinboa > Quyinboa ferrireducens. The sequence goes on from NZ_JBHMVA010000010.1 coordinate 32,655, forward strand.
AAAAAACATCCCATAGGATTAAAAACTTCACTTTCGGCTGATGATCTGGAAAATGATAAACTGATTGATATGATGGAAAATATTCCTGCATATCAAAGAAGTAATGTAAATATTTCAGGCAACGAACCGGAAGAGGTTTCCCGTTTCAGCATTAATGAAAATGGTGAAGGCATTTCGTTGAATGAGGATAATTCGTTTTTTACTAATGTAGATTAAAATACAGGCTATGAGCTTAGAGCAAAAAGTAAATGAGGAACTTAAACAGGCTATGAAGGCCAAGGATAAAGTTAAACTTGATACCCTGCGAGGAATTAAGAAGGAAATAATTGAGGCTAAAACGGCTAAAGGTGCATCCGCAGAACTGACCGAAGATGTGGAAATGAAAATCTTGCAGAAGATGTTGAAACAACGGCAGGATTCTGCAGCAATTTATGATGAACAGAACAGATCTGATCTGGCTGAAGATGAGCGGAATCAGGCGGCTGTAATTTCGGAGTTTTTGCCGAAACAATTATCCCCTGATGAACTTGAAACTGAGATATCAAAACTTATAACTGAGCTGGGAGTGGATTCTATGGCCGGCATGGGTAAAGTGATGGGGGAAGCAACCAAACGTTTTGCCGGTAAAGCCGATGGTAAAACCATTTCTTCTATTGTGAAAGATAAATTGGCACATTAGGATTTATATCATGCATAAAAAAAACTCGCTAACAGCGAGTTTTTTTATTTTAGGCTAATGGGCTTCAAGTTAAGGATTTTTGGAAACCTAACAAGTTTTAAGGATGAACGTTACTTGCACTACAAATGTATGGTGAGTTTTGGAAATAAAAATCACATAAAACCATAATTCTTTATATCACGGAAAACCGTTAGTTTTCTTCTGTGTTAGGCTTTATGAAAGGACTTTATATGGTTGCTTTGTTCATGCTCATGATGAAAAAAAATAACTTTTGTTCAGGACGTATAAAGCACTTAATTATTTTGATATACAATATAATTTGTTTTTTTTTGTTTCTGAATAATGAGTTATGCAAGATTTATTTATATATCTTTGTCGTTAATTGAATGTTAATGTAGATGGGCCTTAGAAAAAGCTACCATATATATCTGTTAATTTTGCTAATCAGTTGTTTTATTTCCACTACAGCTTATTCACAATATTATGGGTACAATAAGGGATATGATATCTCTAAGGGTTTATCTGTATCCGTAATGTTCGGTCCAACAATTTTTGCCGGCGATCTTGGAATGGAACTTTTTCAGAGTGAAGCCAGTAAAGTTAATAAGCAAAATAACTATATGGGAATATCATATGGTGTTCTTTTTGTAAAAGATATTGTTGAGGCTGCCAGCGTTCGTCTGCAGTTTAATCGTGGTACTCTGCAGGGTACGCGTTTAAACGAAGATGGCAATCCATTACTTGAATTTAATACTAATCTGAAGTATGAAATGAGCCTGGGTGCTCATGTGAATATAAATAATATTATTGGAGGCTATTATAATTATAGGATTGTTAACTTCTATACGATCACCAGCCTGATGATTCTTTCTTACGATCATCAGGCCATGCTGGGATCTGCCCATCCTGCTTATGTTGTAGGTGGAGATAATACCGATAGAACACATTATCCGTATTTGAATGGTGTTCCGGAGACACAAACCATATTTATGACAAAGTTGGGCGGAGGGGCCAGGTTCAGAGTAGATAACAATTGGAGTGTCAATTTTGAATTAACAGGAAATCTGCCATTATCCTCAAGTATGGAAGGTGCTGATTTGCTGGATGGTTACCAGACTTATTCCGATGGAACTCCAACAAAATATTCTGATTTTTATTATACGGTTCAGGTTGGTGTTCAGTATACGTTTAAGTCTAATGGTTTCAGGTCATTACCAAAATACAACCGGAAATCATACAAGTATAAGTATAAGCGGTTTAAATATAACCCGGGACGTAAACGTCTGTTGCGTCGCTAAATATTTCCCGTTAGGATTTGTTACAATAAAATTATTGCTATCTTTGCAACCCGAATTTCGTGTAATCGCTGGCAGAATAAGAGTGGTCTGTTATGTTACGCGTTGATTAACAGTTAAATAAATAATCATGGATTTGATTAAAGCAGTAGAACAGGAATTTAGCGCAGAAGTAAAAGAGTTCCCTAAATTTAAGGCAGGGGATACCGTTTCTGTAGATTACAAAATTATTGAGGGTAACAAAGAACGTGTACAGCAGTTTCGTGGTGTGGTTATTAAAATTAAAGGGGAAGGATCAAAAAAATCCTTTACTGTAAGAAAAATGTCTGATAACATTGGAGTGGAGAGGATTTTTCCATTCGATTCACCATTTATTGAAAATATTACTGTGAATAAAGTTGGTAAGGTACGTCGGGCTAAATTATTTTATTTGCGCGGTCTTACTGGTAAAAAAGCAAGAATCAAGGAGAAACGATTTTAATAAATTTTTTTAGAGGAAGAGCCGTCCGTTTGGACGGCTTTTTTTATTGTAAATTAAAAAAACTTCCGTCTTTGACGGAAGTGCGCCCCGATGGTTTTACCATTTTTAGTAATTTTGGCTTATGCCAAAATACAGGAAATTAACACATTGCATATATAGTTGTAGCTATCATATAGTATGGACACCCAAGTACAGGTTTCGCATTTTGGAAGGAAAAGTAAAGGAGATAATTGAATCAAGGATCTCTCAAGTATGTGAATGGTATGATGTTGAAATAGATGAGATGAGCATAATGCCAGATCATGTGCATATAGTTTGTTCGATACCACCCAAAAAGTCAGTATCCAAATTTATGGGGATACTAAAGGGGAAAACAGCAGTTCAAATATTTGCAAAGAAATGCTCATTAAAAGAGAAGCCATATTGGGGAAATCATTTTTGGGCAAGAGGCTATTTTGTGAGTACGGTAGGCATAGATGGGGATTTGATCAAACGTTATGTAAGATATCAGGAAAAAGAAGAGAGGCAGAAAGAGCAAGATGGCACGGACTATAAACTCTTTTAGAGTTAATTTTAAAACAAAGCCACCACTTTTAGTGGTGGTTGTTTACTTATGCAAATCAAAATCTCATGGCCGAATACATTTTAAAGAAACTGGATGCTCAGATGGGCAATCCTGTAAGCTATTCCATTGGGGCCGCTGCAACACTTGTGCGTTTGAATGATCTTATTGGATCAGAAGTAGAAATAGTGTATAAGAATAAAATAGTTTGCAGTTGGTGTGGTAAGCAAACCAATAAATCGTTTGGGCAGGGTTACTGCTATAACTGCTTTGTTTCGTGTCCCGAAACAGAGGAATGTATTTTAAGACCGGAGCTGTGTAAAATTCAATGGGGTGAGGCGAGAGATCTGCAATGGGCTGCAGACCATCATTTGCAACCACATTATGTTTATTTGTCATTTACCAGTAATTTTAAAGTTGGGGTGACCCGAAAAACTCAGGTGCCGACACGATGGATTGATCAGGGGGCATTGGCTGCAATGGCTGTCCTCGAGGTTCCCAACAGGCATATTGCAGGTGTTGTGGAGGATTACATGAAACAGTTTTTTTCCGACAGGACGAAATGGAATGAAATGTTGAGTATTATATATTCCGATATTGATTTTTCTGAAAGTTACACATTGTTTTTAGAACAATTACCGGAAGAATTTAACCAGTATATTATTAAGGATCCACAAATACAAACCATTACGTATCCTTACCAGGTTGTTCCTAATGGTTTGAGGAATATAAACCTTGAAAAGGAAAATACTGTTAAAGGAACGCTTGCCGGCATTAAAGGTCAGTATCTTGTTTTTAAAGATGGTAAGGCAATAAATATCCGAAAATATACAGGATACCTGGTAGATCTGATTTTCTGATGTAACAACGTTTTGCCGGTGGAGTATTAAGTCGTAAATTTGTGCCTTTAAAATTTGACTATGACCCTTATAAAATCAATATCAGGCATTCGGGGTACTATTGGAGGTGCGCCGGGAGAAGGATTAACTCCATTGGATGTTGTGAAGTTTTCAGCAGCATATGCAAAATGGCTGGAGCAAAATACATCAGTTAAAAATAAAAAAGTTGTGATTGGTAGAGATGCCAGGGTTTCAGGTCCGATGGTGGTACAACTTATTGAAGGTACCCTTATTGGAATGGGAGTAAATGTTGTTAATATTGGTCTGGCTTCAACGCCGACTACCGAAATGGCAGTTATTAATGAAGCAGCACAGGGAGGTATTATTGTAACAGCAAGTCATAACCCGTTTCAATGGAATGCACTGAAACTGTTAAATGACAAAGGTGAATTCCTCTCTGCAAGCGAAGGTGAAAAAATACTGAAGATAGCTGATAGCAATAGTTTTCAATTTGCTGACGTACATAATCTGGGAACTGTAAAGGTTAAGGAAAATTACGATGATCATCATATAGATAAGATACTGAAACTGGATCTGGTAGATGTAGATGCAATTAGCAAGGCCAGGTTTAAAGTTGCAATTGATTGTGTCAATTCTGTTGGAGGGATTATTTTACCTAAATTATTAATTGCTCTTGGTGTTGAAGAAGTTCTGGAGCTTAATGTAGAACCGGATGGGCATTTCCCTCATAATCCCGAACCGTTGCCGGAAAATCTTACTGACCTTTCTGCCTTAATTAAGGATCAGAAAGCTGATATTGGTTTTGTGGTTGATCCGGATGTGGACCGTTTGGCTTTAGTGTGTGAGGATGGCTCTATGTTTGGTGAAGAATATACCCTGGTTGCTGTCGCGGATTATATTTTAGGATCAATACCAGGCAATACCGTTTCTAACCTGAGCTCTACCAGAGCTTTAAGAGATGTTACTGCTCGTCATGGAGGGAAGTATGCTGCTTCAGCCGTTGGCGAAGTAAATGTTGTGGAAAAAATGAAAGAAACCGGAGCTGTTATTGGTGGGGAAGGTAATGGTGGTGTTATATATCCTGAATTGCACTATGGTCGCGATGCATTGGTTGGCGTTGCATTGTTTCTGACTTATCTGGCAAAACAAAACAAGACACTTACGGAACTTAAGGCTACATTTCCATATTATCATATTTCAAAGAATAAAATTGAGCTTCCTCAGAACGTAGATGTTGATGAGGTGCTGTTAAAACTAAAGGATAAATTTGCAACAGAAAAAGTTACGGACATTGACGGTGTTAAAATTGACTTTGAAAAGAAATGGGTTCATTTAAGAAAATCAAATACGGAACCAATTATCCGGATTTACAGCGAGGCCGAAACGGAAAAAGCCGCTAATGAGCTGGCTATGAAATTTATTGGTGAAATTAAGACGCTTTTGTAAATAGTTTTATGAAAAGTGATTAAAAACTTTGCATTTTAATTTTCATTGTATAATTTTGCATGCCAATTTAAATAAACGAAATTAAAAAGAATATAATATGATTATTGTTCCTGTAAAAGAGGGTGAGAACATCGAGAGAGCGTTAAAAAAATTTAAACGTAAATTCGAAAAGACAGGTGTTGTTCGTGAATTGAGATCGCGTCAGGCTTTTACCAAGCCATCTGTAGAGATGAGACAGCAAAAACTCAAAGCTATTTACAAGCAGCAACTTCAGCAGGAAGAAGATTAAAGTATTTTGGGCAGTCCCTATAATTTTCGTATATTCGTTTAGGAGATTTGCCCATATATGTTGATTGATCAATTTCTAAAATATATACAGTATGAGAAGAATTATTCTACTCATACTGTTTTTGCTTATAAAAAGGATATAGAACAGTTTTTTGAGTTTCTTGGGGGAGATGAACCAAAACCCGAAAACGTTGATAGTTCTGATATCCGCCTGTGGATTTCCCAACTTTATGATGACGGTATTTCGCCAAAATCGGTTAACCGAAAACTTTCCTCGTTAAAATCTTTTTTTAAATATCTGCACAAGCAGGATATCGTTAAGTCTGATCCGGCCCAATTGGTAGAAGGACCCAGGATTCCCAAACGACTTCCAACTTTTATTAAGGAGAAAGAAATGGAACTTTTGCTTGGTGATGTAGATTTTGGAGACAACTTTGCTGCTGTTAGAGACAAGGCCGTTGTAGAGATGTTTTACGGAACCGGGATTCGCTTAAGCGAGTTGGTTTCACTCACACATAAGGGTGTTGACTTGCCATCAGGAGTAATTAAGGTTACAGGGAAAAGAAATAAGCAGCGCCTGATTCCGCTCAACAGAATGTTGGAAGAAACACTTTTAACATATATTGATGAAAAAAGTAAAAATGGGTTCAACTTTGATGGATCGTTTTTTGTTACAAATAAAGGAGAGGACGTATATGAAAAACTAATCTACAGAATAGTGAAAAAACACCTGGCTATGATCACTACGCAATCGAAGAAAAGTCCACATGTATTACGACATACATTTGCAACGATATTATTAAATAAAGGTGCTGATATTAACGCTGTAAAAGCACTTTTGGGTCACGCCAACCTGTCTGCAACGGAAGTATATACGCATAATACTTTCGAAGAATTAAAAAAAGTTTACAACAAAGCTCATCCCAGAGCTTAAATTATGGAGGTAAAATTATGGATATCCGTATTAATTCAGTTCGTTTCGACCACTCTGAACAACTTGAACAGTTTATTCAGAAGAAAGTAGGTAAATTAGATAAGTATTTTGAAGGTATAATAAACGTAGATGTGATCCTGCGTGTTGTTAAGCCTGAAAGTTCAATCAATAAAAAAGTAGAATTAAAGGTTAATGTGCCTAATAGTGAGTTATTTGCAGACAAGACAGCTGATTCTTTTGAAGAGGCTTTGGATTTAACAATTGATGCGGTAAAAAAACAATTGACAAAACACAAAGAAAAATTAAAACGTTAGTTTTTAAAGCGTTAATACCAGAGGCTTTTGGCAGTGCCTCAGAAAGTGAATTGCAGACAGAAAAAAAAGATGAAAAATTTTTGTAAGAAAAAATTATTCTCTACATTTGCACACCGTTTCGTCAGGGTACTGTCGGAACGGTTTTTTAAAGTTCTTTTTTTTGGTGGAACAAGATTGAAGCAGATTAATCAGTGATGTTAATTTGAACAATTTTTTAATATTTGGGAAGATACCGAAGCGGTCAAACGGGGCAGACTGTAAATCTGTTGGCTCAGCCTTCGTAGGTTCGAATCCTGCTCTTCCCACTTTAAAGAATTTACTTAACGAAGTAAGTTCTGCGCAAAAGGAAAACAATCTGAGTCAGATTAATTAAAAAGATTAATGACCGGCTTTTGCATATAAAGACAAGGTTCTTTGAGACAATGATCTGATCGAGCAGTTTTAATGCTAAAAAAATTTGCGGGAGTAGCTCAGTTGATAGAGCATCAGCCTTCCAAGCTGAGGGTCGCGGGTTTGAGCCCCGTCTCCCGCTCTGCTTTTTGCCGGATTAGCTCAGTTGGCCAGAGCACGTGATTTGTAATCTCGGGGTCCTCAGTTCGAATCTGAGATCCGGCTCTTTATCTTATTTAATGATCAGGTAAAGAAGACCTCAAATTATTACCTTGAGGTGTAGGGGGAACCCTAATCTACCGAGTTTGCCGACGTAGCTCAGGGGTAGAGCGCTTCCTTGGTAAGGAAGAGGTCACGGGTTCAATTCCCGTCGTTGGCTCTAAACATGAGAATTTAACATTTAATTATTTATAAAACATATAATCGTTTGAGTTATGGCTAAAGAACATTTTGATCGGTCGAAACCTCATGTTAATATTGGTACTATCGGTCACGTTGACCATGGTAAGACTACTTTAACTGCAGCTATTACAACTGTACTTGCCAAAAAAGGTCTTTCTGAAGTAAAAGCTTTTGATTCTATTGATAATGCACCTGAAGAAAAAGAAAGGGGTATTACAATTAACACTGCACACGTAGAGTATCAAACTGAAAAACGTCACTATGCGCACGTTGACTGTCCGGGACACGCCGACTATGTTAAGAACATGGTAACTGGTGCTGCTCAGATGGATGGTGCAATTCTTGTTGTTGCCGGTACTGATGGTCCTATGCCTCAGACTCGTGAGCACATCCTGCTTGCTCGTCAGGTAAACGTACCTCGTATCGTTGTATTCCTCAACAAAGTAGATATGGTTGACGATGCAGAGCTTTTGGAACTTGTTGAAATGGAAGTTCGTGAATTACTTGACTTTTATGAATTTGATGGTGACAACACACCTATTATTCAGGGGTCTGCTCTTGGTGCATTAAATGGCGAACCGGAGTGGGAAGAAAAAGTCATGGAATTAATGGATGCAGTAGATGAGTGGATTCCACTACCTCCACGTGATATTGACAAGCCATTCCTGATGCCAGTAGAGGATATCTTCTCAATTACTGGTCGTGGAACTGTAGCAACAGGTCGTATTGAATCAGGAATCATTAAAACTGGTGAAGAAATGCAGATCATCGGTCTTGGTGCTGAAGGTAAGAAAACCGTATGTACTGGTGTTGAGATGTTCCGTAAAATTCTTGATGAAGGACAGGCTGGTGATAACGTAGGTCTTCTGCTTCGTGGTATTGATAAAAACGAAGTTAAAAGGGGTATGGTTATCGTAAAACCAGGTACAATTAAACCTCATATTAAAGTTAAAGCCGAGGTTTATATCCTGAAAAAAGAAGAAGGTGGACGTCACACTCCGTTCCATAATAAGTACCGTCCTCAGTTCTACATTCGTACACTGGATGTAACAGGTGAGATTACACTTCCTGAAGGAACTGAAATGGTAATGCCTGGTGACAACCTGACAATTACTGTTGATCTTATCTATCCGGTAGCTTGTAACGTAGGTTTACGTTTCGCTATCCGTGAAGGTGGTAGAACAGTTGGTGCGGGTCAGATCACTGAAATTCTTGAGTAATTATTTAATTCTCAAAATATAAGATAAGTCCCGGCCATTTCATGACTGGGACTTTTACACGGGTTTAGCTCAGTTGGTAGAGCACTGGTCTCCAAAACCAGGTGTCGGGAGTTCGAGTCTCTCAACCCGTGCAATCAACATTTATTATGAAATTAGTAGATAATATAAAAGCTTCGTATGACGAGCTTGTAAACAAAGTGACCTGGCCAACCTGGTCAGAACTCGTTAACAGTTCAATTGTTGTTTTAACTGCTTCCGTTTTAATTGCGCTGTTAATATTTATTATGGACTTAGGCTTCAAGAATTTGATGGACTTTATCTACAATTTAGTTTACTAATCAATTGGGCATGACTGAGAAATTAGAAAAAAAGTGGTATGTATTAAGGGCTATTGGTGGTAAAGAGAAGAAGGTAAAAGAACTTCTTGAACACGAAATGGCTAATACCGATTTAGGGAAATACGTTTCTCAGGTATTAATCCCAACAGAGAAGGTCTATCAAATCAGGAACGGTAAGAAAATCAGTAAGGAGAGAAACTTTTTTCCTGGTTACATCTTAATCGAAGCAGCACTCGTTGGTGAAGTGCCTCACACATTAAGAAATTTAACCAATGTAATCGGCTTCCTGGGGGATGGTGGAGAACTGCCGACACCTCTGCGATTATCTGAGGTTAACAGGATTTTAGGAAAAGTGGATCAATTGGCTGATTCTGATGAAGAAATGGCCGTTCCTTTCTTCGTTGGCGAAACCATCAAAGTTACTTCAGGACCTTTTAACGGGTTCAATGGTATCATTGAGGAAGTTAATGAAGAGAAGAAAAAGTTGAAAGTGATGGTTAAGATCTTCGGTCGTAAAACACCGCTGGAGCTTGGCTTCATGGATGTTGAGAAGGAATAGGCAATGGATGTTACGCATTTGTCAGAATTCCTGTAAAATTAACAATTTCAAAGTAACGATTTATCATGGCTAAAGAAATTGCTGGACTTATAAAGTTACAGATCAGAGGAGGAGCAGCGAATCCCTCACCACCAGTAGGACCTGCATTAGGTGCTAAGGGTGTTAATATCATGGAGTTTTGCAAGCAATTCAATGCCAGAACTCAGGATAAAGCTGGTAAAGTATTACCGGTTGTTATCACTGTATATAGCGATAAGTCGTTCGATTTTGTCATCAAAACACCTCCTGCAGCAGTTCAGTTGTTGGAAGCCGCTAAGTTAAAAAGCGGTTCTGCTGAACCAAACAGGAAAAAAGTGGCTCAGGTAACCTGGGATCAGGTAAAGGCCATAGCAGAAGACAAAATGAGCGACCTTAACTGCTTTACAGTAGAGTCTGCCATGAGAATGATTGCAGGTACTGCACGAAGTATGGGAATCACTGTTTCCGGAGAGTTTCCGGTTAATCAATAAAACAGAATTTTGAAAATGAGTAAATTAACAAAAAATCAAAAAGCTGCTTTAGAAAAGATTGAAGCCGGAAAAGCCTATACTCTAGCTGAGGCATCAGCATTGGTAAAGGAAGTAACCTATACCAAATTCGATGCATCAGTTGATATAGATGTTCGTTTAGGTGTAGATCCTAGAAAAGCTAACCAAATGGTTAGAGGTATTGTTTCACTTCCTCACGGAACAGGTAAAGAAACCAGAGTACTGGTTCTTTGTACTCCCGAAAAGGAAGAAGAAGCAAAAGCAGCTGGAGCAGATTACGTAGGTTTGGATGACTATATTGATAAGATCAAAGGTGGTTGGACAGATGTTGACGTAATTATTACCATGCCTCCTGTAATGGGGAAAGTTGGTCAGTTAGGACGAATCTTAGGGCCTCGTGGTTTAATGCCAAACCCTAAGAGCGGTACTGTTACAATGGAAGTTGGTAAAGCTGTGAGTGAAGTTAAACAAGGTAAAATTGATTTTAAAGTTGATAAATACGGAATTGTACACACATCTATCGGTAAAGTAAACTTTACACCCGATAAACTGGTGGACAACGCTAAGGAATTTATTGACACCTTGAATAAGCTGAAACCATCTGCTGCCAAAGGAACTTACATTAAAAGCATTTATCTTTCAAGTACCATGAGTCCTGGTATCAAAGTGGACCCTAAAGAGTTTTAATCTTTAATAGGACAAGAAAATGAAAAAGGAAGATAAAAGTGCATTAATAAGCGATTTGTCATCAAAACTTGAAGAGTATAGTCACTTCTATTTAGCTGATATTGCAGATCTCGATTCTGTAAAATCAAGCAATCTTAGAAGAGAGTGCTTCAATAAAGACATAAAGCTGATTGTAGTTAAGAATACACTTCTTAAAAAAGCTCTTGAAAACAGCGAGACAGATTATAGTGAACTCTATCCTGTTTTAAAAGGAAATACATCGGTAATGTTTAGCAATACCGGTAATATTCCTGCAAAACTTATCAAGGAATTCAGAAAAAAAGCAGATAAGCCTGTGCTTAAAGCTGCTTATGTTGAAGAGTCTTGCTATGTCGGTGAAAATCAGTTGGATTTTCTCGCAACTATTAAGAGTAAAGATGAGCTCATTGGTGATCTTATTGCCTTGTTGCAATCACCAGCTAAAAATGTTATCTCAGGCCTTCAGGGTGCTGCAGGTGGCAAAATCCACGGCTTGTTAAAAGCAATGGAAGAAAGAGAGTAGTTTTTTATATCAAATTTTTGAAATATAATTAAATAAATAGAAAAATGGCTGATTTGAAAAAATTTGCTGAAGAGTTAGTAAACCTTACAGTTAAAGAAGTAAATGAATTAGCAAGCATCCTCAAAGAAGAATATGGTATTGAACCTGCTGCCGCTGCTGTTGCCGTTGCTGGTCCTGCTGCTGGTGGAGAAGCTGGTGCTGCTGCTGAAGAAAAAACAGAATTCGATGTTATCTTAAAATCTGCAGGTGCTTCTAAACTTGCGATCGTTAAACTTGTTAAAGAATTAACAGGTCTTGGTCTTAAAGAAGCAAAAGCAGTTGTAGATGAAGCTCCAGGTGCTATTAAAGAAGGTGTTAGCAAAGACGAAGCTGAAGCACTCAAAAAACAGCTTGAAGAAGCTGGTGCTGAAGTTGAAGTTAAATAGAACTGCGCCGGTTAATCCGGATTACGGTTTAGAGCCTCTCTGAGGTTCTAAACCTTTTTCTGTATATAAAAGTCCTTGATCTTCGGGCTGTTTTGAAGATCGTATTTTGCAGATTTGCATAGTGAATTATGAGAGCATAATTCAGTCATTCATAAAACTAATTGATTGGTAAATGTCTTCAGTACAAAAAAAAGAGAGGATTTCTTTTGCCTCAATCAAAAATCAATTGGATTATCCTGATTTTCTGGAGGTCCAGATTAAGTCGTTTAAAGAGTTTTTTCAGTTAGAATCTACACCAGAGAACAGAAAAAACGAAGGTTTATACAGCGTTTTTGCTGAGAACTTTCCGATAACCGACACCCGAAATAATTTTGTATTAGAGTTTATAGACTATTACATCGATCCCCCGAGATATTCCATTCAGGAATGTATTGAAAGAGGATTGACGTTTAGTGTACCTCTGAAAGCAAAGCTAAAATTATACTGTACTGATCCTGAACATGAGGATTTTGATACAGTAATTCAGGATGTATACCTGGGGCCTATCCCTTACATGACTGAAAAAGGAACATTCGTGATAAACGGCGCAGAACGTGTTATCGTTTCTCAGTTGCACCGTTCTCCTGGTGTGTTCTTCGGACAGAGTATACATGCAAACGGAACAAAACTTTATTCAGCCAGAATTATTCCTTTTAAAGGTTCCTGGATTGAATTTGCCACTGATATCAACAATGTGATGTATGCATACATCGACCGTAAGAAGAAACTTCCGGTTACTTCGTTGTTGAGGGCAATTGGTTATGAAACCGATAAAGATATTCTTGAAATTTTCGACCTCGCAGAAGAGGTGAAAGTTTCAAAAGCAGGTTTAAAACGTATCGTGGGAAGAAAACTCGCAGCACGTGTTTTGAAAACCTGGATCGAAGATTTCGTGGATGAAGATACCGGTGAAGTGGTATCCATTGAACGAAATGAAGTAATAATTGACAGGGAAACAATTATTGAAAATGAACATATTGACGAGATACTGAATTCAGGAACTCAAACGATCCTTTTACATAAGGAAGATTTGAGCCATTCAGATTTCGCGATCATTTACAATACATTACAAAAGGACCCGTGTAACTCGGAAAAAGAGGCTGTCTATCATATTTACCGTCAGTTGCGTAATGCTGAACCGGCGGATGATATGGCTGCACGTGATGTATTGGATAAATTGTTTTTCTCAGATAAAAGATATGACCTTGGTGATGTTGGTCGTTACCGTATCAATAAAAAACTCGGTATGGAGATTGATATGGATGAACGCGTACTCACCAAACAAGATATTATTGCCATTATCAAACACCTGATAGAGTTAATTAACTCTAAAACAGATGTGGATGATATTGACCACTTAAGTAACCGTCGTGTTCGTACTGTAGGTGAACAGCTTTACAACCAGTTTGGAGTAGGTTTATCACGTATGGCCAGAACCATTCGGGAAAGAATGAATGTTCGTGATAACGAGGTTTTTGCTCCGATTGATCTGATCAACTCAAAAACTATTTCATCTGTGATCAATTCATTCTTTGGAACTAACGCACTGTCACAGTTTATGGATCAGACCAACCCCCTGGCTGAAATGACCCATAAGCGTCGTATGTCTGCATTAGGTCCTGGTGGTCTGTCGCGTGAGCGTGCCGGTTTCGAGGTACGTGACGTACATTATACACACTACGGACGTTTATGTCCGATTGAAACACCTGAAGGTCCGAACATTGGTTTGATATCTTCACTTTGTGTTTTCGCCAAAATAAATAATCTTGGATTTATTGAAACGCCGTATCGTAAAGTAAAAGATGGCGTTGTAGACTTGTCGCTTGAAGGATCAATATATTTGAGTGCAGAAGAGGAAGAAGGAAGAACCATAGCACAGGCAAACGCTCCGTTAAACGAAGATGGCAGTTTTGTTAATCAGAAAGTTAAAGCCAGATTAGACGGTGACTTCCCGCTTGCTGAAGGTTCTGAAGTAGATATGATGGACGTTGCACCAAACCAGATTGCATCGATTGCAGCTTCTTTGATTCCATTCCTGGAACATGATGATGCGAACCGTGCGTTGATGGGATCTAACATGATGCGCCAGGCTGTTCCACTGATTTCTCCTGAAGCTCCACTTGTTGGTACAGGTCTTGAAGGAAAAATAGTAAAAGATACCAGAACTCAGCTCGTAGCTGAACACAATGGGGTTGTTGAAAGAGTTGATGCTGAGGAAATAGTTATACGTTACGAACGTACCGATGATGAAGCATTTGTTTCTTTTGATGATAACCTGAAAGTATACAAAGTTCCCAAATTTAATAAGACTAACCAGAACACATGTATTAACCTTCGTCCTATTGTTGAAAAAGGTGAATCTGTTGTGAAAGGTCAGATTCTGACTGAAGGTTATTCTACGGATAACGGAGAACTGGCATTGGGACGTAACCTTCGTGTTGCCTTTATGCCATGGAAAGGATACAACTTTGAGGATGCGATTGTAATTTCTGAGCGTGTGGTAAGGGAAGATCTTTTCACTTCTATACATATTGATGAATATGCACTGGAAGTAAGAGATACCAAACGGGGTCTCGAAGAATTGACATCCGACATTCCAAACGTTAGTGAGGAAGCTACAAAGGATCTGGATGAAAATGGATTAATCAGGATTGGTGCTCACATTAAACCGGGTGATATATTAATAGGTAAGATTACTCCAAAAGGAGAATCTGATCCGTCACCGGAAGAGAAACTGTTGCGTGCCATCTTTGGAGATAAGGCTGGTGATGTAAAAGATGCATCGCTAAAAGCTTCTCCATCATTGTCTGGAGTAGTTATAGATAAGAAGCTGTTCTCCCGCGCAGTGAAATCACGTAAAGGTAGGGCAGGTGATAAGCAGATTATTACCAAGATTGATACAGAGTTTGAAGAAAAGGCAGCTACTTATAAAGAACGACTGATTGAAAAATTATTCGTGCTGGTTAACGGTAAAACATCTCAGGGCGTTAAAGATAATCTGGGTACAGAAGTTATTCCTAAGGGTGTTAAGTTTACTCAGAAACAACTTGCCGAGCTGAACTACGAAGATATCAACATCGATAAATGGACAACTGATAAACATAAAAATGATATGATCCGTGAGTTGATCATGAACTATCAGTTGAAATTTAAAGAACTTGATGCAAGAACCAAAAGACGTAAGAACAGCATTCAGGTCGGTGATGATCTTCCGGCAGGTATTGTTCAGCTTGCTAAGGTTTACATTGCGAAGAAACGTAAACTTACAGTTGGTGATAAAATGGCAGGTCGTCACGGTAACAAAGGTATTGTTTCACGTATCGTTCGTTTTGAAGATATGCCGTTCCTTGAGGACGGATCACCTGTTGATATTGTTTTGAACCCACTTGGTGTACCTTCAAGGATGAACCTTGGTCAGATTTATGAAACTGTTCTTGGCTGGGCCGGTAGAGTATTGGGATGTACTTTCGGTACGCCAATTTTTGACGGTGCTAAGCTTGAGGATATTGATAACTGGATGGCTAAGGCTAACTTGCCGGCTTTTGGTAAGTCTCAACTTTACGATGGAGGAACAGGTGAGCCATTCGATCAGCCGGCTACTGTTGGTGAGATCTACATGCTGAAACTTGGCCATATGGTTGAAGATAAGATGCATGCCCGTTCAATTGGTCCATACTCATTGATAACCCAGCAACCATTGGGTGGTAAAGCACAGTTTGGTGGTCAGCGTTTTGGTGAAATGGAGGTATGGGCACTTGAAGCGTTTGGTGCATCTCACATCTTACAGGAAATCCTTACTGTTAAGTCTGATGATGTTATTGGAAGGGCTAAAGCTTACGAGGCAATCGTTAAGGGTGATGCAATGCCAACTCCTGGTATTCCGGAATCATTAAACGTGTTGTTGCACGAACTTCGTGGTTTGGGCTTAAGCATTAACCTGGAGTAGTGAGTGGTGTTCTTTAATTGAATTTTTGATTTTTAATATATTGCTTTATGGCATTCAGAAAAGATAATAAAGTTAAAAGTAATTTTACCCGCATTTCAATCGGCTTAACTTCTCCTGAAGAAGTTTTGGAGCGTTCAAGCGGTGAGGTTACGAAGCCAGAGACAATCAACTACCGAACTTATAAGCCTGAAAGGGACGGACTTTTCTGTGAAAGGATTTTCGGACCTGTTAAGGATTATGAGTGTCATTGCGGTAAATATAAGCGTATTCGTTATAAGGGAATCGTTTGTGACCGTTGTGGTGTTGAAGTAACTGAAAAGAAGGTGAGAAGGGAACGTATGGGGCATATCCAACTGGTTGTTCCGGTGGCTCACATCTGGTACTTTAAATCTTTACCAAATAAAATTGGATATCTTCTTGGATTACCGACCAAAAAACTGGATAGCATTATTTATTACGAAAGATATGTAGTAATCCAGCCAGGTGTTAAAGAAGAAGATGGGATTAATGTAATGGATTTTCTTACGGAGCAGGAGTATCTGGATATTATGGATACAATTCCGAGAGAAAATCAGATGCTTGACGATGACGATCCGAACAAATTCATTGCCAGAATGGGAGCAGAAGCTATTTTTGATCTTTTAGCCCGTCTGGATCTTGATGGATTGTCTTACGATCTGCGTCACAAAGCAAACAATGAAACGTCGCAGCAACGTAAAAATGAAGCACTGAAGAGACTTCAGGTTGTAGAGGCATTCCGTGCATCTAAAGGTAGGAACAAACCAGAATGGATGATTGTGAAAATTGTTCCGGTTATTCCACCTGAGTTGAGGCCTTTGGTTCCGCTGGATGGTGGACGTTTCGCTACTTCGGATCTTAACGACCTTTACAGGAGGGTTATTATCCGTAACAACAGGTTAAAAAGACTGATAGATATCAAAGCTCCGGAAGTGATTCTACGTAACGAAAAACGTATGCTTCAGGAAGCTGTGGACAGTTTATTTGATAACTCAAGAAAAGCAAGTGCAGTTAAAACTGAGGCTAACCGTCCGTTGAAATCACTGTCAGACAGTTTGAAAGGAAAACAGGGACGTTTCCGTCAGAATTTGCTTGGTAAAAGGGTTGACTATTCTGCACGTTCTGTAATTGTTGTTGGTCCTGAGCTTAAAATGCATGAGTGTGGTATTCCGAAGGAAATGGCTGCAGAACTTTACAAACCTTTTGTGATAAGGAAACTGATTGAAAGAGGTATTGTAAAAACTGTAAAATCTGCTAAGAAGATTGTTGACAGAAGAGAGCCTGTAATCTGGGATATACTTGAAAATGTATTGAAAGGTCATCCTGTTATGCTGAACCGTGCGCCTACTTTGCACCGTTTGGGTATCCAGGCATTCCAGCCGAAACTAATTGAAGGTAAGGCTATTCAGTTGCATCCGCTTGCATGTACAGCATTTAACGCTGACTTTGACGGTGACCAGATGGCGGTTCATTTGCCATTAGGAAATGCTGCTGTTCTCGAAGCTCAGATGCTGATGCTTGCATCGCATAATATTCTTAACCCGGCGAACGGAGCTCCAATTACTGTTCCTTCTCAGGATATGGTATTGGGTCTGTATTATATTACAAAAGAACGTGAGGGCGCCAGGGGTGAAGGAATAACCTTCTATTCACCTGAAGAGGTTCTTATTGCATATAATGAGAAAAGAGTCGCGCTTCATGCAAAAATAAAAGTAAGAACTACAGATATTGATGAAGAAGGTAAGATTATTACCAGAATCATTGAAACAACTGTAGGTAGGGTACTCTTTAATGAAAATGTACCCAAGGAAGTTGGTTATATCAATAAGATTTTAACAAAGAAATCTTTGCGTGATATCATTGGGACCATATACAAAAAATGTGGTACTGCTGTAACAGCCGATTTCCTGGATGCTATTAAAGAGATGGGATATATAAATGCATTCAGGGGAGGATTATCTTTCAACCTTGAAGATGTTATTATTCCTGAGGAGAAAGAAAGTCTGGTTTCTGAAGGATATGCGGAAGTGGAGGAGATCATGTCCAACTATAATATGGGTTTCATTACAAATAATGAACGTTATAACCAGATTATTGATACCTGGACGCACATTAACTCAAGGCTGACCTCAACAGTGATGAGACAGTTGAGTACCGACAACCAGGGATTCAACTCTGTTTATATGATGCTTGACTCTGGTGCAAGGGGCTCCAAGGAACAGATTCGTCAGTTGTCCGGTATGAGGGGATTGATGGCAAAACCGCAAAAGTCAGGTGCAGAAGGAGGACAGATTATTGAAAACCCGATTCTTTCTAACTTTAAAGAAGGTCTTTCGGTACTGGAGTACTTTATTTCTACGCACGGTGCACGTAAAGGTCTTGCGGATACCGCTCTTAAAACCGCGGATGCGGGTTATCTTACCCGTCGTTTAGTGGACGTTTCACAGGATGTGATTATTACAGAGGAAGATTGTGGTACACTGCGTGGTCTGAGTATTTCTCCAATCAAAAATAAGGAAGAAATTGTAGCCTCTTTAAGTGACAGGATTCTGGGTCGTGTAACTGTTCATGATGTTTATCATCCTCAAACAGGTGACCTGATAGTACGTTCCGGTGAAATTATTGGGGAACACGAAGCTGAATTAATAGAAAACTCACCGTTGGAAACTGTGGAAGTGCGCTCAGTACTTACATGTGAATCGAAAAGAGGTGTATGTGCTAAATGTTACGGACGTAACCTGTCTACCAGTAAAATGGTTCAAAAAGGTGAGGCTGTTGGTGTTATTGCTGCACAGTCCATTGGAGAACCGGGTACACAGTTAACACTTCGTACATTCCACGTTGGGGGTACTGCCGGTAACATCGCTACTGATAACAGTGTAATTTCAAAATATGATGGTGTTGCCGAATTTGAGGAATTACGTACTGTACCTCATGTTGATGAGTTTAGTAAAAATATAGATGTGGTAATTGGCCGTTTGGCAGAAATGCGTATCATCGATAAAAAGACAAATATTGTATTATCGACACATACTATTCCTTACGGTTCAAAATTGTACATTAAGCCTGGAGCTGCAATTGAGAAGAATACCAAGATTTGTGAATGGGATCCTTATAATGCGGTGATCATTTCTGAAATGGCTGGTAAAGTTCAATTTGAAAACGTTATTGACGGTGTTACCTACAAGCGTGAATCTGATGAACAAACCGGTTTAAGTGAAAAGATTATCACAGAAACTAAGGATAAGAACAAAATTCCAAGTATGCAGATTGTAAACGATAAAGGAGATGTTCTGAAATCATACAACCTGCCTGTTGGCGCTCACATTTCTATCCAGGAAGGAACAGAAGTTAAAAGTGGTCAGATTCTGGTGAAAATTCCGCGTGCTGTTGGTAAAGCGGGTGATATCACTGGTGGTCTTCCACGTGTTACCGAGCTGTTTGAAGCAAGAAATCCATCTAACCCTGCTGTTGTAGCAGAAATTGACGGTGAAGTATCATTCGGTAAGATTAAACGTGGTAACCGCGAGATTGTTATTACTTCCAAGGCTGGAGAAGTTAAGAAATATCTCGTGCCACTTTCCAAACAGATTCTTGTTCAGGAGAACGATTATATCAGGGCAGGTACTCCACTTTCAGATGGAGCTACTACTCCAAACGATATTCTAAATATCAAAGGGCCTACCAAGGTTCAGGAATATATCGTGAATGAGGTACAGGATGTGTACCGTCTGCAGGGTGTGAAAATTAACGATAAGCACTTTGAGGTTATCGTACGTCAGATGATGCGTAAGGTATACATCGAAGATCCTGGTGATACTATCTTCCTTGAAAAGCAAATTGTTGACAAGAATGACTTCATGGAAGAGAATGACCATATCTGGGGTAAAAAAGTTGTTGTTGAAAAAGGTGATTCCACAACACTCAGAGAGGGTCAGATTGTTACAGCGCGTCGTTTGCGTGACGAAAACAGTCAGCTGAAACGCCGTGACCTGAAACCGGTTGAAGCGAGGGATGCAATTCCTGCAACTTCCAGTCAGGTTTTACAGGGTATTACACGTGCTGCTCTGCAGACCAAATCATTTATGTCTGCTGCATCATTCCAGGAAACTACCAAAGTTCTGAATGAAGCTGCCATCAACGGTAAGGTAGATGATCTGGAAGGTCTGAAAGAAAATGTAATTTGCGGCCACCTGATACCTGCAGGTACCGGTTTGAGAGAATATGAAAAACTGGTTGTAGGTTCAAAGGAAGAGTATGAAAAACTGGTTAATGCCAGAAAAAACATTACAGATTCTGTTGAAGCTTTAGGTGAGTAAAAACACGTAAAACTATAGATTAAGGGTGTCTTTTTAAGACACCCTTTTTTTGTATCTTAGCGAAAAAGTTACAACATGGAAAATAAACAGGATAAAAAGGGACAGATTAACATCGAGCTTACAGAAGAAGTAGCACAGGGAACATATTCAAACCTTGCAATCATAACACATTCAAGCAGTGAATTTGTAGTGGATTTTGTAAGAATTATGCCGGGAATACCAAAAGCAAAAGTGAAATCGAGAATTGTATTGACTCCTGAACATGCAAAGCGATTAATGCTGGCACTACAGGAAAACATTAAAAAGTTTGAATCATTTCACGGAACCATTGATCTGCCCGAAGGTGGTAACAATCATAATATTCCAATGGGTTTCGGACCACAGGGTGAAGCATAGCGCACAATAACCTGAAGTTTTATAATGCTGTTTTACAGGTAATTCTGATCTGCAAACGGTATTTTTTGATAGATTTGCATTCCCTTTATCACATTGAATGCCTATCTGAATTTATTTACCTCTTATTTGATAATTATGAAATTGTGGCAAAAAAATGTATCAGTAAATGATATGGTAGAATCCTTTACAGTTGGAAAGGATAGGGAACTTGACTATTATCTGGCTGAGTCAGATGTACTTGGTTCATTAGCACATATAGCCATGTTAAACCGGATTAACCTGATTAGCGATAAGGAGTTACCGTTGCTTCAAAAGGAACTGCAAAACATTTACAGAGATATTCAGGAGGGGAAGTTTAAGATAGAAGAGGGGATTGAGGATGTACATTCACAGGTGGAGTTTTTACTGACCGAAAGATTGGGTGATATTGGCAAAAAGATACATAGCGGGCGTTCAAGAAATGACCAGGTTTTGGTTGATCTCAAAATATTTACCCGGAAACAAATTGAAATTCTTGCAGATAATGTCAAAGTTCTTTTTGAATTGTTGCAGGATTTAAGTGAAAAATATAAGGATGTATTACTGCCCGGTTACACACATCTTCAGGTTGCTATGCCTTCGTCATTTGGTTTATGGTTTGGCGCCTATGCCGAAAGTCTGGCAGATGATTTACAATTGCTTCTGGCGGCATGGAACATAACAAACCGAAATCCGCTCGGGTCCGCTGCTGGATATGGGTCATCTTTCCCCTTAAAAAGACAGTTGACAACAGATTTGCTGGGATTTGATACCATGAATTATAATGTGGTATATGCACAGATGGGAAGAGGAAAAATGGAGAAAACAGTAGGTTTCGCTTTAGCCGGGATAGCTGCAACACTGGGACGTTTTGCTATGGATGCCTGTTTGTATTCCAGTCAGAATTTCGGGTTTATTACCTTGCCGGATGCGTTTACAACAGGGTCAAGTATTATGCCGCATAAAAAGAATCCTGATGTATTTGAGTTGGTTAGGGCAAAATGTAATGTAATTCAGGCTACACCTTTCACCATAAATTCAGTAACAACAAATCTGCCTTCCGGTTATTTCAGAGATATGCAGATAATTAAGGAGGTCTTTATCCCATCATTTGATGAATTGAATAAGTGCCTGGAAATTTCGGTTCATACTTTGAAGGAAATCAAAATTAATGATGCTATTCTGGCGGACGATAAGTATGCATATATGTTCAGTGTGGAGGAAGTAAATAAATTGGTTCTGGCCGGTGTGCCTTTCCGGGAAGCTTACAAAAAGGTTGGTCTGGACATTGAAGCTGGCAATTATCATCCTGAAAAGAAGGTTGTTCATACACACGAAGGAAGTATCGGGAATCTTTGCAATAAGGATATTGCATCTTATTTCGATAGTGTCTTTGGAAAGTTCACCTTCGAAAAGGTGAAAAAAGCTTTAGATACTTTGGTTGGAGAGTAAAAAAAATAAATAATTGGTTATGGTTGAGAATTTATCAGATTTAGTTTATAATGCCTGTCAGATAGACAAGGGGTTATATAATACTTACAATGTCAAACGTGGTTTGCGTAATGCAGATGGGTCTGGTGTTTTGGTTGGATTAACTAACATTGGCGACGTGGTAGGTTACGTGAAAGAAAATGATAAAATAGTACCGGTTGACGGGAAACTATTTTATCGTGGAGTGGAAATAAGTGATCTGGTTCACGGATTTCAAAAATGTGGTCGACACGGATTCGATGAAACCGCATTTTTGTTGCTAACCGGAAAGCAGTCGACTAAAACAGAGCTCCAGGAGTTTTCGGATTATTTAACCACGTTAAGGGACTTGCCTCAGTTCTTTTCCAAAAACATGATCCTTTCACTTCGTGGTCAGGATGTTATGAATATGTTGGCAAGATCTGTTTTAAGTCTTTATGCAGAGGATCCGAAAGCAGAAGATTACAGTCTTCCAAACCTGATTGATCAGTCACTTAACCTGATTGCTAAATTTCCTGTAATTACTGCTTATGCATATTATGGTATGCGGCACTCATATCAAAGAAAATCTTTGATAATCAGACATCCGCAACCGGATTTAAGTACAGCAGAAAACTTTCTTTACATGTTGAAAGGACGTGATTACACGGCACTGGAAGCTTCTGTACTTGATCTTTGTCTTGTACTACATGCAGAACATGGTGGTGGAAATAATTCATCGTTTACCACACGCGTTGTAAGTTCTTCTCAAACAGATACATATTCGGCGATAGGCGCTGCTATTGGGTCTTTAAAGGGGCGTTTGCACGGTGGTGCCAACCTGAAGGTTCTTGAAATGATGAAGAACATTAAAAAGAATGTAAAACACTGGGATGATGAAGCTGAAGTGGCTGAATATCTGACGAAAATTCTAAAGGGTGAAGCTTTCGATGGATCAGGAAAAATCTATGGTATCGGACATGCCATCTATACTAAATCGGATCCGCGTGCTGTACTTCTGAAAGAACAGGCAAGGATGCTGGCTGAAGAAAAAGGAAACCTTGATGAGTACTATTTATATAACACTGTAGAGAGACTTGCTCCGGAGGTATTTTCTAAATTTAAAGGAGGAAGTTCCAAAACGGTTTCGGCTAATGTGGACTTTTATTCAGGTTATGTGTATAACAGTATAAAAATTCCAAAAGAGTTATTTACTCCAATTTTTGCAGTTGCTCGGATTACGGGGTGGTGTGCTCACAGAATAGAAGAGGTAACATTCCAGAGCAGAAGGATTATTCGTCCCGCTTATAAGAATGTTTCCCCAAGGCAGGATTATATAACGTTGTCGGAGAGAGAATAAAATGAAAAAGGGTGGCGAGCGCCACCCTTTTACCCATTTAACCTAAACCTTAACTATGAAAAAATCTACCTGTTTTGTAGGTTTCAAAATTATGACTTTTTTAAAACATAAACCAAACCTTCTACGTTAATCTTTGTTAAGCTGTTTAATTGAATTATAAATACTTATATGTTTTTCAAACCTACTAATAACAGGCTTTTTCAGAATTAATTATTCACATAATTTCATTTATAATGAAGACAAAAAAATTGTGAAAATTATGAAGGTTTTTTGCAACTCAAACCCCTTGTAATATTACGTTTTATTATTTTGAAAAGTGAACTTTTATCATTAATTTTGCGCCGCAATGTGATCTGAGTAGGGGACAAGTTGTCCCCTATTTTATTACTTAAATGAGATGATAACAAAGGATCAGATAGAAAATATTATTTCTGAAAAACTTGTTCAGGATGATGTGTTTATTGTTGATTTAAATGTTACGGCTTCCAATAAAATTACATTGCACATTGATTCTGACACAGGAGTTGATATTGATTATTGTGTTGCAGTCAGCAGGTTGATCGAAGGTAGTTTTGACAGGGAAACGGACGATTTTGATCTAGAAGTGTCTTCAGCCGGATTGAGCCAGCCTTTCAAGGTTTTTCGTCAGTATAAAAAGAATGTTGGCAAGGATGTAACTGTGACACCTAAAAATGGTAAACCATTAACAGGTTTGCTTAAAAGTGTAAATGAAGATGGTATTGAGCTTCAGACAACAGAGAAGTTAGCCATTGAAGGCAAAAAAAAGAAAGAAATTGTTGACGTGGTTCATAAGCTGTCGTTTGATGAAATTGCAAAAACTGAAGTAGTTATAAAGTTTAAATAGAATGTAAGATGGACAACATTAATCTTATTGATACATTTTCTGAGTTTAAAGAATTAAAAAATATTGACAGGGCCACGATGACCAGTGTGCTTGAAGACGCTTTCAGAAGTGCACTCAGAAAGCTTTTTGACACGGATGAGAACTTTGATATCATTATCAACCCTGATAAGGGAGACTTTGAGATATGGCGAAACAGAGAAGTTGTGGAAGATGGGAAAGTAGAAAATCCAAATCTACAGATTGCTTTATCTGATGCAAAAAAAATTGATGAAGATTATGAAGTTGGTGAAGAGGCAACCGATGAGGTTAAGCTGATTGACTTTGGCCGTCGCGCTATTTTAAATCTCAGACAAAGCCTGGCTTCACTGATATTAGAATTGGAGAAAGATAATCTCTACGGAAAGTATAAGGAAAGAGTTGGGGATATTGTTACTGCAGAAGTATACCAGGTATGGAAAAAAGAGATACTTTTACTCGACGATGAAGGAAACGAATTGATTTTACCGAAATCTGAGCAGATTCCATCGGATTATTTCAGAAAGGGTGACGCTGTAAGAGCTGTGGTTGCCAAAGTTGAAATGCGTAACAATACACCGGTCATAATACTGTCAAGAACATCTCCGGTGTTCCTGGAAAGATTATTTGAATTAGAAGTTCCGGAGATTTTTGATGGCCTTATCACCATCAAGAAAATTGTTCGTATTCCAGGAGAAAGAGCAAAAGTGGCGGTGGAATCTTATGATGAACGTATTGATCCGGTTGGTGCTTGTGTAGGAATGAAAGGTGCCAGAATTCACGGTATTGTAAGAGAATTAAGAAACGAAAATATTGATGTCATTAATTTTACCAATAATACTTCACTTTTTATTTCAAGATCTTTGAGTCCTGCTAAGATTTCATCCATAAAATTTGATGAAGAGACCCTAAAGGCTGAAGTTTATCTGAGACCGGATGAGGTTTCACTGGCTATTGGTAAAGGCGGATTAAATATTAAACTCGCCAGCCAGTTAACTGGTTATGATATTGATGTTTACAGAGAGGTTGATGCAGTAGATGAGGAAGATGTTTCTCTGGATGAATTCTCTGATGAAATTGAAGAATGGGTAATCGACGAGCTTAGAGCTATCGGGTGTGATACTGCAAAAAATGTGCTGGAACTTTCATTTGAAGAGCTTGTTAAGCGTACAGACCTGGAAGAAGAAACGGTTGCAGATGTACTCAAAATATTAAAATCCGAGTTTGAATAAGATTTTCGGATTTACAATTAATTAATTTAGGCGTATTTGTTTATGGCTGTAAGGTTAAATAAAATTGCTAGAGAATTTAATGTAGGTATTTCAACTATGGTTGAATTTCTGCATAAAAAGGGTTATGAGGATGTTGAGAATAACCCTAACACTAAGGTTAATGACGATGTTTATGAAGTTCTCAGAAGAGAATTCAGCTCTGATTTGTCAGCCAAAAAAGAGTCTGATAAGGTAAGTGAACAGCGTCATAACAAAGAAAAAACTAAAGCAACAATAACTTTACAGGACGGACCTCATGAGAACGTAGCAACTGATGAGGAGGAAGAAATTCCAACACTTATTCCTGAGGATGAAAGACCTTCATTTAAGATTGTTGATAAGATTGATTTGGATTCCATTGGTAAAAAGAAAAAAGCAAAACCAGAGGTTGAACCAGAACCGGAACCGGAATCTGAACTGGAATCTGAGCCGGAACCTGAAACTGTGAAGGAAGAACCTGAGATGGTTCAGCAGGAAGAAGTGGTGGATGAAGCCGTTGAAGAGGAAGCTGCTGAAGAAGTTGAGGAGGTGGCTGAATCTGCAAAGCAGGAGGATGAAACGGATTCAAATTCTGATTCACATACCGAAGATGAGAATACGAATAAGGAAGAGGTGGAGGTTTTTAAACCTTCAGACGTTAAAATAGAGCAAAAAATAAAGGTCGTTGATAAAATAGACCTTTCCACGATAAACCAGAAGACGCGTCCTGCCAAGAAGAGTAAAGAAGAAAAGAAAAAAGAAAGGCTGGAGAGAGAGAAGCAAAAAAATCAGAAAAAGGAGAGAGTTAATCAGGAGCGCGTTGATTCAAGAGGTCCTGTTAAGGTTGACAAAAAAACTGGCTCCGGTTCAACTGACGATGATGATCAATCTGGCAAGAAAAAGCGGAAACGTATCATCAAAGACAAGGAGAAGGTTAATCTTGGAAGTCATGCCTACAGAGATTCCAAACAGGGTGCCGGTAAAAAGAAAGTCACCAAGGGTGGAAAAAAATCCTATAAGCCGGAAATTAGCGACGAAGATGTTCAGAAGCAGATAAAAGACACGCTTGCCAGATTGACCAACAAAGGTAAATCCAAAGGTGCAAAATACAGAAGAGATAAAAGGGATGCTGTTTCTGAAAAACATCAGCAGGATCTTGCACGTCAGGAAGAACAGAAAAACATTCTTAAACTGACAGAATTTGTTACGGTAAGCGACCTTGCTAACATGATGAATGTGGCTCCGACCAATGTGATCAGTACTTGTATGAGCCTTGGTTTGTTTGTGTCTATTAATCAAAGACTTGATGCGGAGACTATTACGATTGTGGCTGATGAGTTTGGTTACAAGGTTGAGTTTGTAAGTGCAGATGTACTTGAGGCAATAGAAACTGCAGATGAAGATCTGGAAGATGATACTCCAAGATCACCTATTGTAACGGTTATGGGGCACGTTGACCACGGTAAAACGTCGTTGCTTGACTACATAAGAAAATCAAATGTAATTGAAGGTGAGGCTGGAGGAATTACGCAACATATTGGTGCATATAGTGTTGCCCTTGAAGATGGAAGAAAAATAACATTCCTCGATACTCCGGGGCATGAGGCTTTTACGGCAATGCGTGCCAGAGGAGCAAGAGTAACAGATATCGCAATTATTATTGTTGCAGCAGATGATGATGTTATGCCACAAACCGTTGAGGCGATAAATCATGCAGCAGCGGCTGGAGTTCCAATTGTTTTTGCGATTAATAAAATAGACAAGCCAGGAGCGAATCCTGAAAAAATAAAAGAATCATTGGCTGGAATGAATTACCTCATTGAAGAATGGGGTGGAAAGTACCAGTCACAGGATATCTCAGCAAAACAGGGACTTAATGTTACGGAACTTCTTGAAAAAGTTCTTTTAGAAGCTGAATTACTGGATCTGAAAGCAAATCCTCAAAAGCATGCTTCAGGTTCAGTCGTAGAATCATCTTTGGATAAGGGCCGTGGGTATGTCGCTACGGTGCTGGTACAGAATGGTACACTTCGCATTGGAGATGTTATTGTTTCCGGTGCATATCATGGTCATGTAAAGGCCATGTTCAATGAAAGAAATCAACGGATACAGGAGGCGGGACCTGCAGAACCGGTATTAATTCTTGGATTGAATGGAGCGCCTCAGGCAGGTGATGATTTCAATGTACTCAGTTCAGAGAAAGAGGCTCGCGATATAGCAACCAAACGTGAAC
This sequence comes from Quyinboa ferrireducens, assembly GCF_042436675.1. Lineage (NCBI taxonomy): Bacteria > Pseudomonadati > Bacteroidota > Bacteroidia > Bacteroidales > Quyinboaceae > Quyinboa > Quyinboa ferrireducens. The sequence goes on from NZ_JBHMVA010000010.1 coordinate 60,511, forward strand.
AATTGCAAAGGGAGCAGGGGTTACGTACTCAGAAACATATTACGTTGGATGAGATTGGACGTCGTATTGCTATTGGAAACTTCCAGGAACTTAATGTGATTGTTAAAGGTGATGTGGATGGTTCAATAGAAGCATTGTCTGATGCCTTACTTAAATTATCAACAGAAGAGATTCAGGTTAATATTAAGCATAAAGCTGTTGGTCAGATATCAGAAGCTGATATTTTGCTGGCTGCTGCTTCAAATGCCATTGTAATTGGTTTCCAGGTCAGACCCTCAATGAGTGCCCGTAAACTGGCAGAAAAAGAAGAAATTGACATTCGCCTGTATTCTATTATATATGATGCAATAAACGAAGTAAAAGATGCAATGGAAGGAATGTTATCGCCGGATATTAAAGAGGAAATTGTAGCAACACTTGAGGTGAGGGATACCTTTAAAATTACAAAAGTGGGAACCATTGCCGGTTGTATGGTTAAAGAAGGAAAAATAAACAGAAACTCTAAAATACGTCTTATACGTGATGGTATAGTTATCTATACAGGTGAATTAGGTTCACTGAAACGTTTTAAAGACGACGTAAAAGAAGTGGCTTCCGGTTATGAGTGCGGTTTAAATATTCAGAATTTCAATGATATTAAAATAGGTGATATTATTGAAGGATATAAAGAGGTAGAAGTTAAAAAGACTCTTTAATTACTAACACAATATTTATTAAAAAATAACGTATTTCGCTTGAATGCGTTATTTTTTTTTAAGTATCATTGTAAGCCAATTCGTTTAATCCTCAAAATTGATATGATGAAGAAATATTTTCTTTTACTGATTGTTGCAGTGTTAGCGGTTACATCGTGTAAAACACATAAATTCGTTGTTAAGGAAGAAGCAGTTTCAGTTGTTAATGCTTCGCCTAATGATATCTCATACAAATATTATGTAATATTGGGTAGTTTTGAGAATCTGAAGAATGCGAATAATTATGTGGAAGAGATAAGTAATAAAGGTTTTACTTCACCTGTTATCTTAAAGAGTGAACTCGGTTTTTACCGGGTGGCAGTTTACTCTTCCGATTTTGAAAAGGATGCCAGAAACAGAATTGCTTCCATCATGGAAATGTATCCGGAGCATAAAGATGTCTGGCTGCTCATAAAGAAATAAAAAGATGATGGAAAGGCTGTTATTCGTTTACCACAATAACAGCTTTTCTTTTTTTACCGTCCAGAATTATTTGCAACGGTTTGTCGAACCTGACATGTTTGAAGTATTTTGTTTCTGAAATCAATTCCCCTCCGTTCAGCATCTCTGTATTAATAAAATTATCCTTTGAATTAAAAGGAACAGAAAAATATCCCACATTCATAGATGTTACATTATGAAAAAAATGTGAACCAAGCGATGCGTCAAGTGGGAAGTCCTTTAATCCGATTTCTATGATTACTCTCGCTTTGGAAATATGGGACCATAAGACCGGAATTCCGGTGAATTTATCTCGTGTGCCCCACCTTCCGGGGCCGATCAATACATATTCTCTGTCTTCGGCTGAAAGCTGACGATTCATGATTTTTATTTCATTAGCCATCTCATCGGTTTTTGTACGGTCGAAGTTATCGGTATTCATGTAAATCACATCTTTTACATTTCTGAACTTTCCGTTACCCATTCCTTTGGATGCAATTAGTAAGGCTTTGGATTCATCATAATCCTCATCTTCAATATTAACATCCAGCTCTTTCTGAATAAGCGGTTTTATCTGTACAAGAAATAACGTAGGTTTTTTATCCGATTCTGATCCGAAATCAACAACATACTCCAGTTCCACTGGAGAGCCCATGGCTTCGGTGCAGAGCTTTAATAAAGTTTCTATTGCATTTGCAAGTGGGAACTTGTCATAAAGTAAGATGTTTGCAAAATTCACTACGCGGGGACCTTTTTTCTCAAAATCATGTTCCAGCCGTTCATTCTGGTAATCATAAACTTCAGCACAATTCTCCAGAACCCCGTCTTTTTCAGCTATCGAAGTGCTTAATTTTTCAATAAACTGATTTTCATGTTCAACTTTTATATCTTCCGGTTTGACGTTATTAAGTTTTAATCCATAAAAGTAGGTCTGTGAATCTTTAATCTGGTCACTTAATGATTTTAGTTCCAGCTTTGGATACCTTGGACAGAAGCGGTGCGATTTTTCTCCACCTACCACATACATTCCCAGTCCCACTGCTGCAACAGAAAATCCGTCATCCGGTTCCATATAGGCAAATGGATAATAGTTGTAGGATTGGGCTACTCCGCTCATATCTGAATAAAAATAATTCTCATGTGTGTTACCTATTACCTCCTGGATGATAACGGCCATTTTCTCTTCTTCAATTTTGTAGTTCACTGCATTAAAATAGTTGCGGGAAGAATCGCTGAAAATGGAGGCATAAACCAATTTAACTGCACTTTGCAACTGGTTAAATCGCACAGTAACATCTTTGTGGTTGTTGGGGATGAGATATGTGTTATAAACACCTGAAAAGGGTTGCATGAAGGAATCTTCAAATAATCCTGAAGACCTAATAGCCAAAGGTTTTCTGGAATTTAGGACATATTCAAATAAAATTTCCTTTAACTCAGGTGAAAGCTCGCTGTGTAAAAAGCGATCTTTGATGAAATCATAACCTCTTTCCTCCACTCCATATATTAGTTCAGAAAGGTCATTTTTATCGATGAAATATTCGAATTCCTCTATTCCGATAATGGCCGTGGAAGGAACGGCAATACGAATACCGGGAATAAGCTTTTCAAAGTTGATATTTTCAATAAAATCTGACAGAAAAGCTATACCACGTCCCTTTCCTCCGAATGACCCGTTGCCAAGTCTTAGAATGTAACGTCTTGTATTAATGTGACTTGGGTCAAATCTGACCACACGACCACGTAATCGCTTTAACCTTACATTTTCAAATGCATCAAGTACGGCTTGCCTTAGTGCATCAACAGAAGTAAAATCGGTTATATCGACAGGCCTCAGTTTTTTTGCCAGGTTTATTTCTCCTCGGGCCATGAGCCAGGTTGAAAAACCATTCCTGCTTCCGTGATATAATAAGGATTCATTTGGGATAAGCTCAAGTTTTTTCTGAAATTCTTTAAGATTTGTAGCACTGTCAATAGGATTACCGTCAATGTCTTTAAAAATAAAGTCCCCGAATCCACAACGAGACATCAGAAAATGCTGGATGTCATGCGCCAGGCTTTCGGATTCCTTATGAATGAAATCAACGTTAAGATTATCTGCCTTTGCCCTGTTTTTCATGTTGGAAGATTGCATCAACATAGGAATCTCGACTTTATCCCGAACATAATTCAGCAAATCAACTCCCGAATATTGAGATGGAATTCCGTTCTTATTAAAGGAAACATCTGAAATGACGCACAATAGATTTTCGGTGTACTTATTTACAATTTCAATGGCTTCTTCGTATGATGTTGCCAGCAAGATTTTAGGTCTTGCTCTCATTTTTAGGATTTTATGAAGTTCATCGACTGTGTGTTCATGAATAATCTCCTGAGTTTGTTTCATTACGATTGAATAGAGAAGCGGAAGGTACCGGGAATAGTAACGGACCGAATCTTCAACCAATAGTATGACCCTCACATTACCAATCATTGTATCCGCAGATGCATTGGTTTTATCCTCTACATATTTTGACATAGCAAGGAATATCTTGCTATCCCCGTTCCATACAAATATGCGTTCAAAATTCCGGCTCTTACCACCTTGCATTTTGAAGTATTTCAGATCTGAATTATTATTTACCAGCAGTAAAATGGGAACTTCAGGAGTTACTTTTTTAATTTTTGCAGCCAGTGATATAGGTGAAAGACGGTTGAGTCCAGCCGTCAAGATAATCATATCATAATTGTTATACTGCAGCTTTAAAAGGGCCTCTTCGTCAGATGAAACACTTGTGATTCGAGGGGCAGCATAAAGGTTTAGTTGAAGATACTCACCCACAATACGATCAAAGAACTGACCTTCACTGGTTATCGAAAATGCATCGTAAAGTGTAGCTACCAAAAGGATTTCTTTAACTTTAAATGGCATTAGTTCCTGGAAAATGTCACGGTCAGTTTTCTGTTTTTTGTATAATGTGTTTAGCAGAGGAATTTCCATAAATACAGAGTTTAGACTAATATATAATAAAAAGATGAGCTTAACAATAATGTCTGTCAACAGGAATAATATTTTGTGATAATCCCTAAACTTCTGTATTTAGTTCGTTTTTATCTATTTTTATTTTAATTTTATAAAAATTGTGTAACGCTCCAAAATTGTTTTATTATGAACAATGATCTTGAAAAAATGCCTGAAAAAGAAGGCATTAATACAGAAGAAAATACCAGTTTATCAAATGACACGGATCAAAAAAAGGTTTCAGTAGATAACGAAGAAATTACACCCGATGTTGACGGAAAGGTAGTAGAAGAAGAGCCATCTGCGGAGGAATCAGTGGCTGGAGATGAAAAGGAATCTATTCCTGTAGAGGAAGAAGGATCTGAATCTGTAGATTTGCAGAAAGCTGAAAATGAAGGCAGTGACGAATCTGAGGATATGGATGATGATGATAATGAGAACGATACTGAAGAAGAAATAGACGACGTTGATCATGATTCTCTAACTAAGGAGCAACTTGTTATCCGTCTGAAGCATTTAATAGATACAATTCCGCTTACTTCAAGGAACCTGAAAGATGAGGTGGAAAAAATAAAAAATACCTTTTACGAAAAATATCAGCATGAGGTATCTGTAACCCATGAAAAATTTATTGCAGGTGGTGGTGAAGAAAAGGATTTTAAAATGCCACCAGATCCCCAGGAACAGCTACTCAGTGAGCTTTTGGCAGATTACCGCAAAAAAAGATATGAGTTACTTAAAAGGTTTGAAGCAGAAAAGGAACTGAATTTACTGGCTAAGCGTGATGTAATATCGGGAATTAAAGAGTTGATCCAGAGCGAAGAATCTATCAACAATACGTTTAATAATTTCAGAGAACTACAAAAACGATGGAAGGAAATCGGTCCTGTTCCTCAGGCAAATGTCCGGAATCTTTATGAAAATTATCACCATAGCATAGAGATGTTCTATGATTACATAAAGATTAATAAAGATCTTCGTGATCTTGATCTGAAAAAGAATCAGGAAGCTAAAGAGCATTTATGTGAGGTTGCTGAAGAACTTCTGAACGAAGAAAATGCAGTAAGTGCATTTAATAACCTGCAGGAGTTACACAAGGAATGGCGTGAAATAGGCCCTGTACCCAAAGAGTTTAAAGAACCGCTTTGGGAAAGATTTAAAGAAGCTACGGCTAAAATCAATAAAAAGCATCAGAAGTATTACGATGATATAAAGGAGAATCAGAAGGAAAATCTTGAGAAAAAGTCCTCTCTTTGTGAAAAAGTTGAAGAGATTGCGGGCCAGTCTTATGAGCGACCTAAGATATGGAATAAGAAATCGCAGGAAATTATTGCCATTCAGAAGGAGTGGAGAACGATTGGTTTTGCTCCAAGAAAATATAATAACAAGATATACGAACGATTCAGAAAGGCCTGTGATGAGTTTTTTGATAATAAACGTAAGTTTTATCAGGAATATAAAAAACTACAGGATGAAAACCTTGAGATGAAACAGGCGTTGGTGAATAAAGCTGTGGCATTAAAGGATAGTGAGGACTGGAAAAAGGCTACCAATGAGCTGGTCAGAATACAGAAAGAATGGAAAAAGATTGGCCCGGTTCCAAGAAAATTCTCAGACAGTATATGGAATGAATTCAGAGATGCATGTGATCATTTCTTTAACAGGAAGAAAGAATTTTTTCACGATATTGATAAGGTTCAGGATGATAACCTGAAAATGAAGAAAAAACTTATTGACGAGATTAATGCGTTTGAACCGGGAGAAGAAAATGAGGAAACAATTCGGATTCTACATGAATATAAGGACAAGTGGAATGATATCGGGCATGTTCCCTTCCGCGATAAAGATGCCATATATAACGAGTATCGTAATGCAATAAACAGGCATTTTGATAAGCTGAATATGGATGAAACCAAGCGCGAGGTGGAAAAATACCGATCTAAGATTGAGGATATTCAGGTTGGTCATAATTCTGATGACAAGATGAATTCAGAACGTAACAAGCTGCTTAATAAATACAGAACACTTGAAAATGACATTGCAGTTTGGGAGAACAATATCGGATTTCTTTCTACGGGCAAAAAGTCCGGTTCAGTTGTCAAGGATTACGAGCGAAAAATTGAAAAGGCTAAGGAAAGGCTTGAAATTTTGAAGAAGAAGATAGACCTGTTAAATGATATGCAGGAATAAAAAAAGTGCTGAAGAATTTCTTCAGCACTTTTTTGCATTTAGAGCAGTATGTGCTTAATTATTTGTAAAGTTCTTTGTTGTAAATATTATTACGCCATCAGCGGCTCTCTGGCCATATTTTTCTATCGCCTTTTTACCTTTGATAACGCGCACTGATTCAATATTGTCTGCGTTTACTTTCATGTCCTCATTCACAATTTTACCATCAATTACATACAGTGGATTCTTTTTTGCAGGCACGGCAGATTTGGCTTCCTTTTGCACTGTTTCAGCGGTTTGATCCTGAACAGCAGTATTTTTTGTAACCGGCTGCATCATTGTTGCTGTAGCTGTACTTTGGAAAGGGATATCAATATTAATCTTACAATTGACAGGTTTTCCGTTTATTTCGGCGGGAGAAAATTCAGGCATAAGATCAACCAGACGCAATGCTTCTATATCCAGAGATTCTTCAACCCCTTTTGAAATGGAAGAATTAAGAATTTCACCATCAGATGAAACAATGAGTGAGACTTCAACAGTACCAGTGACATTTTTTTCTCTGGCCTGCTCAGGATACTGCTGATAAAACTTGAGGAAATCGGCAAGACTCATCTTTCCCTGTGCAAATATTGGAAGTACAGTGACTTCGGATGCATTATATACTTTTTCATCATTTTGGGAAAAACCCGGTATTGTGATTAATAATGCAAAAATGAACAAAATACTTTTCTGTAACATGGCTCTAGATTTTTCGTAATGTATGCAAAATTTATACCAAAATGTTTCTTTAAATGTGAATAACTATTCATGAACTCAAAGGGACACACTTTTAAATTTAATTATATTTGCACAAAGCAGCACAATAAATGGATAATTTTGTAGTATCGGCACGAAAATACAGACCACTGAGTTTTGATACCGTGGTTGGACAGAAGTCCATTACGGGGACATTAAAGAATGCCATAAAAACAGGACATATTGCCCACGCCTATCTGTTTTGCGGACCCAGAGGAGTTGGAAAAACAACATGTGCCCGTATTCTTGCCAAAACGTTAAACTGCTTTCATCCAACTCAGGATATTGAAGCGTGTGGCGAGTGTGAATCATGTAAAGCATTCAGTGAGAATCGTTCCTACAATATTCATGAGCTTGATGCAGCTTCGAATAATTCTACTGATGATATTCGGCTTCTGACTGAAAAAGTCAGGATCCCTCCGCAAATCGGGAAATACAGTATTTATATCATTGATGAGGTCCATATGTTGTCGCAGCAGGCTTTTAATGCGTTTTTAAAAACACTTGAAGAGCCGCCTAAACATGCCATATTTATTTTGGCCACTACAGAAAAACATAAGATTATCCCGACAATATTATCCCGGTGTCAGATTTTCGATTTTAACCGTATCAGTGTAAAGGATGCCATAGATCATCTGGAATATGTCGCTGAAAAGGAAAATGTAACAGTTGAACCAGAGGCCCTCTCTGTAATTGCTCAAAAAGCAGACGGAGGTATGCGTGATGCGCTTTCAATTTTTGATCAGGTTGTAAATTTCAGCGGAACCAATGTGACGTATGAGAAGGTCATTGAGAACCTGAATGTTCTGGATTATGACTATTATTTCAAGCTTGTTGACCATTTTCTTTCCGGAAATGTTTCCCAGTCACTTTTGATTTTTAATGAAATATTGAATAAAGGATTCGATGCCAGTCACTTTATTAACGGATTAAGTTCGCATTTCAGGGACTTACTGGTATGCAGGGATACACAAACAGTAGCTTTGCTTGAGGTAGGTGATGCGATAAAAGAGAAATATATAACACAAGCTAAAAATTGTGATCAGGTTTTTCTCTACAAAGCATTGGAATTGTCTAACGACTGCGATCTGAATTACAGGTTAAGTAAAAATAAGCGGTTATTGGTTGAATTAACCCTGATTAAGTTGGCTCAGTTAGCCAACCAAAAAAAAAATAACTGAACAGGTTGATGAAAAAATGCTGGCTCCGATTAATGCTGAAGAGCCTAAGCAGAAACCTACAAAAGTAGAAAAGGAAAAATCAGAAGTTGAAACTAATGATCAATCCATTTCTGCAAAACCTGATTCAGTTCAGCCACAAAAACAAATTCCTAAAAAGGTCAAAAGCGTTAGCGGTTTAGGTTCTATCGGAATATCCATTAAAGGTAATGCATCCCAGGACGGGAATATATCGGTAAGTTCTTCAGGTGAATCAACTTCAAAAATGAGGCAAAAATTTACTGAGGAGTCTTTATTGAAGGAGTGGAACAATATGATCTCCGAGATCGCTGAAGATAAGGTGCATTTAGCAGAAACACTTAAGTCGCATCAACCTGCCCTGGCTTCTGATGAAGTGTCGATTAAGCTAACGGTTCACAATAATATTCAGGAAAAAAGAATTGTGGAGGAACAAAGCCTGATTATGGATCATTTGAGGTCAAAACTGAAAAATGATGATATTCGTTTGGTTATAACTGTTGATGAAACAGTGGAGGAGAAAAAGTTTTTCACCAATTCAGAGAAGCTTCAGCGGATGATCAGCAAAAATCCTGATCTGAACCTTTTACGTAAAATGTTCGACCTTGATCTGGAATAAATCTATTTCAGATTGTTTTTAATCCAGTCCAGAATAACATGCCTTGTTTCTGTTGAAACCCAATGTTCATTAACCGGTGTAATTAATGCTTTTTTTTGGGAAGTAATTGAATTATAGACACAGTAGCTGGTCGTTGGAGGACAGGTGTTATCGTTATATCCCCATGTCATAAAAACCGGAACCCTGATTAATCTGGCAAAATTGACCACATCGTAATATTTCAGTGTATTAAGTTTATCCGGAGTGTCCATGCCTGAGAATTTGGTAAATAAATGCGGATAACCTCCGGCGCGACCATATTTATAGCCAATCATATCGCTCAAAGCCGGATGATTGGCTGCGCAGGCTGTTATACGTGAATCCAGTCCTGTTGTAATCAGTGATAGTGCACCACCCTGACTTCCGCCCTGGGCAATCAGATTTTTACCGTCCCATTCCGGTAATGATGTCAGAAAGTCAAGCGCCCCAATGCATGCCATATAAACCTTTTTCATGTAAAAGGAATTCCGGTTATCGAGCCCATTTACGAGATAGCTGTTATTGCCTTTCCCGAAAGCCCTGCTGATCTCTTTATATGTATCTGCATCAAGATCAGGTCTGATACCATGTATCTCCATATCAAAACGAATAAAGCCTTCCTCAGCATAAAAGATATGCTTCATCGGATCCATCGGTTTGATTCCTGCTCCGGGAGGTGAAAATACAACCGGAAATTTGCCTTCTTTCCTGGGAATAGTCAGATAACCATATACGTAATGATCCTTTTTATAAACCTGCAGTTTCAACAGATAGCAATCCACTTTATCACTTGAAAATTCCGGAACAAAAGTCTTTTCAATTTTTTCAGGACATTTAGCTGCTTCTGTTTTGGCTTCGTCCCAAAAGGCTGAAAAATCATCGGGAAATGTTGTATAAGGTTTGAGTTTATCAGGTTCAAAACCAACTTTTACATGGTGTTTGTATGTTACACCGTTTAAAGTGGTTTCCAGCCTACAATCTCTGAATCCGGGTTCTTTCATGGTGCCAATGGACAATACTGCCTGACCGTTTTTTAATGTAATCGTACCGCTTTTTTCTGCCGCCAACAATTCAGGACCAATGCTGTACCTTATTTCTTTATCATTCACAGGGATGCCGTATTCGTAAAGAGATATAGTGACTTTTGCCGTCTCGTTTAATTTATATATCCAATTATCATGATCCGGAGTGGTAACCCATAAAACATTGCTTCTGTATGGATAATTTTCTGCCGAAATTGAAAGAGTTAAAATTACTGTTAGAATTAGAAATAATGTTTTTTTCATCGTATGAGTTTTAGTGTAAAATAATACCAACGGCAAGCCCAATATAAAATCCGGACCAGTTTGCTTGTAAACTTTCTTCATGTTCATCAGTTAAAATATACCGTTTATCTTTTTTATACTTTAAATCACCTTTTAAGATGCTGAAATTATATCCTGAATTTAAGCTGAAACAAAAATCCGAAATATTGTGCTCAAGACGTAATCCTGGTTCAAAAAACATGTTTGTAGATATAAAATTATCAATCGAAGTGTGTGGCTCATATTCTACGATGTTTAAACTTTCATTTAGTTTTAAGATGCTAAAAGTTAAGCCTATAGAGTTGTAAAAATACATTGATACTAACTTGAAATCTGAAATCTTCACCTGCCCTTTAATGCCGGGAGAGTATCCATTTATTATCATATCAAAGTTATAACTTCCTGAATAATCTGCTCTTGAAATTCTGGAACCGGTAGTTAAATATGTGAATGAGAATCCAAGTTTCAGATTATTATTGATACTATAAAGCCCTGAAATCTGATGCCTTGCATATGGAGGGAAATTGCTTGTTATCTGTGCATCGAAAGGTACAGTTTTAAAAATGGTATTTGTTAATTCCTTTAGGTTGCTCATTTCATAACTTTGGTAATCAATTCCATAATCGATCTGCAGGTTTTGAGAAGAAACGGGACTGATATAAGCTGTCAGTAATGTAATAATTATGATCTTTTGTAACATAAGTAGCAGATTATTAGTTTTTAAGGTAATATTTGTAATATGATCTGAATATTCTGTTGTTGCATAGAAAGGTATACTCAGTTGATTTCTCAAAAGCGGTTGGAACAACTTCTATCTGCTCACCTGTTAAGTAACTAAATATTTTATATTCTTTGTTATATTCATCGTATGTAAGAATTTTATTACTTCTAATATCAAAGTTCAAAAATGCAGAACCAAGCTCTATCTCTTTTTCAATATTGGAAGTTAAAATGTTCTTGATTAAAATCTTATTCCCACTGATAAAGTAAATGTTATTAGGTTCATTGTACATGAGTTTAAAACTATTTTGGGAAAAATTCCTTGTGTTGCTAAATTCATTTACCTTAATAATGGTATCATTATTTAATTCATAAACTTTTGCCGCATTCTCCAGATATATGATCAAATGCTTACCATCAGGCATCAAGACAACACTGAAGAGTTGTCCTAAGTATTTACTACAAAGTAATTTCTCATTTACAATGTCATATACGTAAAGTTTAGCTGTATTGATAAATGCTAAAATTCCATTGTCTGAGAGCTTAAAATATAAATCCTCATCATATGCGTCGATATCATCTTTTATTTGAATGGTTTTTATGAGACTAAATGAGTGAGAATTATATTGGTATACATCCATCGTGGATTGTTTTGGATAAACAATATATTCAGCATTGGGAGATTGTGCAATATCAGCATCCATTGGCATAATTGTATATACTGAATCATCCTTGACAGAATAAAATTTGAGATCTTCATTATCATAAATCAGTACACCTTTTGATGTAGCATCATAATGATTCCTGAAATATGGTCCGGGTAGACCCATTGTGATGTTTAGTTCTCTTTTTGTATTGAAAATTGGACCTGATGAGAATTTATTGTCTTTGACCCCATAGAAATAAAACCTTTTATGTGATCCGAACAGAAAATTATTGAGTATAAAATGGTTAGAATCTTTCGGGATAAAGTATTCTTCTTGAGGATTGTATCCGTATGTGGACATGTCATCACTTACAAGGCCATAACCATCTAGAATCAATTCTATTTCTGATGAGCTCCATTTCAGTGCCAGTTGTCTGTTTATTTCGGTAATTTCCGGGAGTGGAATTAGAAAACCGACATTTAATCTGGCCCAAACAAATTTATGATCATTGTTATCTGTAACAGTTATTGTGTAAACCCAGCTACCTCCCAAATAATCCTGATCAAGGTATTCGTTTTCCTGTAAAGCGATGCCAGAATCATTTGATCCCTTTGTGATGGAATAGTTTTTAAAATTAGTGCCATTATATGGCTTCCAGTTTAAGTGCAGACCGTTCTGCTCCAGACTAAAGGTGCCATTTATTGGTGAATATTTTTTATTTGCTATTAGTTTATACTGTTTGGTTGAATACCCATAACCTTCATAACCAGTTATGTCAGCTATACTATTAGAGCCGGATCCTGTATAAAAAATGGCATTAAAGTTATGGACTGAGTCATCTTTTAAATCAAAAGAGACTTTAGTAGTGTAATTATCCAAAAAATATTTTGTGGAAATAATACTGTCATCTACAAAAAACTCTGCAAATTGTAGCTTTATACCGGGTTTGGTTTTAATACTGATTAATAAATCAGTTTCCTGACCTTCGTAAAAAATAATACTGTCTTTTACATTGGTATTTAAGTCTATTTGAATATCAGGAGCTTCTTCAGGTTTATCAATTGATACATAATACTCCTTCAAAGGTGAATATTCGCAGGATATTAGGATCTCAAACATTAAAATAGAGAATAGGCATAAACTATTTAACAGGTAAATTTTCTTTTTCATAGTATTTGAAAATTCAAATCATAAAATATAAGTTAAATAAATCCTTTTTTCTCAAATGAACAAATTTAGAATTAGGTTTTTGCATCATTAAGCAGATGCCAGTTAGAAAACTATCTATTCAATTTCGTAAAATTTAATTAGTTTTGAACAGTATAACTTTATTTTCAATCTACCTCTGTTATGAATTCAAATCTGCTTAAGGTGTTTTTTTTATTATCACTATACCTCTCTTTATTCACAACCAGTTCATCAGGTATAAATTATGTGACCTGGAAGTTTGATAATCTTTCTACTGTTGGCGGTGTTTCTGTGACTCCGGAAGGTAATCCTGAACTCATTTCAATAAATAATGCACAAGCGGTTTTGTTTGATGGGGTTGAAAATCGCATTGTTGTTAATGCTAATCCCCTGATTGGAATGGATGAGTTTACGTTTGAAGTTGTTTTCAGGATAGATCGGGGTGGAATTGAGGAGCAAAAGTTTGTCCATATGCAGGCCAGTCCTGATATAAGAATTTTGTTTGAAATTCAGTTTGAAAATGACAGTATGTGGTACATGGAGAATTATATTCAAACCGGGAGTGGTGAGAACCAGAATATTCATTTGATGGATCCTGTGAAATTACATAAAGCAGACCGGTGGTATCACGCGGCAGTTGTGTATAAGGATAAAGAATTTATACAGTATATTGATTATAAGAATGAAAATACCGGTTATCTGGACTGGATCAAACCGGAAGACGGAGCGGTTTCGGTAGGTGCAAGGATGAATCAGACAAATTACATGACCGGAGCTGTACGGGAAATCCGGTTTGTAGATGCTGCCCTGGATAGCACACAGTTTCTGTATTATGGAGAAATGCTGGAAGAGAATGAAACATTTGTTTTGGATAACCTGAATACATTAAATGGTTACGATATCCAGGTTTTTGGGGATCCTCAGATTGTAGAAACTGAGATTGGAAAAGGAACTGTGTTTGACGGTGAGGGAGATGGCATATATATTTTTAATAATCCAATTGGCAGTAGCCAGGAATTTACTATTGAAACAATTGTAAAACCAAATGATGTTTATCCTGCAAATGCTGAACCACGATATTTTCATATTGAAGATGCCAATAACAGCAACAGGCGCATTACGATGGAACTAAGATTGAATAATAATCATGAATGGTATTTTGACGGTTTTTTAAGGGCAGATGCTAACTCGCTGGGCTTAATGGAACCGGAACTTACGCATCCTCTCGATGGTTGGCAGCATATGGCGATTATATATAATAACGGGCATTTCGAAACTTACGTCAATTACAAAAAAGAGCTTGAAGCAGATTGGGATTATTTACTGCTGCCATTCTCTGATGCGACAAAGATGTCTGTTGGAATGCGGATGAATAAAGTAAATTACTTTAACGGTATAATTCAACGTATAAGAATAACCCATGTTGTTTTGGACAGCAGTGAATTTATGAGGATTCAGACAGGTGGAGCAACTGGAAATCATGAAGCCTATAGTCCGTCAAAGAATTTGAATCTCAGAGTTTTTCCAAATCCAGTGAATTCCGGTTCAGAAGTTGAAGTCTTTCAGTCTGAAGAAGGGATGGTATCAATGCAATTATTTACCATTGAGGGCGCTAAAGTGGATGAAATGATGAATTGCTATTTAAAGGCAGGAACATCGAATACCAGCATCGAATTTCGAAAATATAACGCTGGTTTATATCTTCTGAAAGTCAGAAACAGCAAGCATGAAGCAGTTCAGAGAATTATGATCATGTGAAATGATCATAATTAACCTATTTCTTCAGTTTATTCAATGCATCAAATAATTCAAAGACTTCTTTTACAAATTTCTCCTGAATTTCTCTGTAGAAAGCTTTGACTTTACCTTCCTTTTTGTAGCCGTTGATTGATTTTATGGTATTATTTCTTAAAAGTACAGCTTTTTCAATAACAGCACTGAGCTTTTCTTCCTTGGTTTCAGGGAAAAGATATTGTACAAAAAATGCCTGAGATATCACTTCTGATGTTAGAAAATTCACATCTTTTTTTAAGTCTCTGATTTTAGCCATATCTGTTGTGTTAAAATATTAATTGAATGGAAGCTCTGGACGTTGTCGGCTCACTTGAAATATAAGCAGGGGTCCAGTTTCCACTGTTTTTCAATTCTTTAATGATTTTTCTGTCGGTTCTTCTGTCTATGCTTTTTGTGACTTCAAAATCAGACAATTCTCCTTTTTCATTTATTGTGAACCAAACTTCAAACTCTCCCATTGCGTCAGGTTCCTCTTCCATGATTTTTCGGAAAATTTTGCCTTTGTAATTATCCAGATCCGTTGGAGGTTTGGCCGCAACAGCACTTTGAACAGTACGGTTCATTACTTCATTCGAAGCTTTTTTTGCCATATTGCTGTCAGACTTAACTCCGGATACTTTAGCGGATAGCGGTTCATTTAATTCTACAGCATCTGTAGCTACTAATATTGTTGATGTATCTTCGCTTTGTGAGATGAGCCTTGACTGAGCGTTGTTGGATTTAACCTGTGTTGGCTGCATTTCACTCTCTTCATTCATCTTCAAAACAGTACCGGATTCTAAATTTGATTTTTCCTTTAAATTCAATGTGGCGGATGCCTTCTTAGGTTCCAGTTCTTCCATTGCATCTGATTCAGTTCTTCTCGTTTCTCTGCGGGTTGTTTGGACAGGAATGTTAGCCTTAACTTCGGCTAGATTTTCGGAATCCTCCATTTCTTGTACTAACGTATCCATATCATTGCCAAATAATGGTTTTGGTTCTTCCTGAACCAATTTTTTTGTGCTCTGGGCAACTTTTGAAGGCATGATAGTATCAGAAGAACGAGTAAGGTAAATTACAACACCGGATGCAGCAAATAACAGGATCAGAACAGCTGCAACCCGGATCAGTAAACCGTATGAAACCTGTTTTTTGTTGGCATCAAAACCGCTTTTGCGGATTAATCGTGCTTTTAAATTTGATATATCATTATCAAGAGATGCCGGTGCAAAGTTCTCCAAGCCATCAAACGCATCATTACTGAACGGATCATGCATAACCTTTTTCTCTACCTCATGCATTTCTCCTGAGGAGAGACTATTAGTAAAATAATCCCTCAGAATCTGCCAGGTAAGCCTGTTTTTATTATGATTATGCTGCTTCTTCATTAATTTCCAAACAACGCTTCAAATTTCGTTTTCCGTTCTGTAAATAACTCTTAACCTTTTTAATAGATGTATTCAGTATGTCAGCAATTTCCTTGTAACATTTTTCCTTGAAGTAAAACAGTGTTATGCTGTCCTTCTGAAATTCCTTCAAATTCTCAAGGCACTTGTATAGCTGACTTTCCTTGTTCTTTTCAAAATCATCCTTGTTTATATGAGTAAAAAAATCTTCAAATTCCACAATTTCGGAATAACTTTTTTCAGAAATTAACTCAACTTCAGACAACTGCTGTTTTTTCTTCAAAATGGAAAGGCAATGATTCCGTGAAACAATGTATAACCAGCTTTTAAAATGTTTTACTTCGCTTTTCCGCAATTCATTTGTAACTTTTTCATAAATCTCCATGGTTGCATCCTGACTGTCTTCGCGGTTTTTAAGATATTTAAGGCATAAGCCGTAAACCAGATGTATATACCTGTCGAAAAGCTGACCAAGAAAAGCAGAATCTCCCGACTCACGGTAACTGTCCACCAAAAATGAGTCGTTATTTTCTGTATTTTTCAGAATGTTCAACATGCTGGTTTAAAAAAGTTTACAAATACTATCCGGGTAAATTTAAAAAATATTTATGGAATATCTCATTTTTTAAGTCTCAATGGTAAAAATAAAAATCATTGAGTTATGAAAAAGTTATTTGCAGTTATTTTGACAGTTTTAAGCGTATCCCCTTTGTTCTCACAAAATATTATCAGAGGGAAAGTTTTAAATGAGAATGATAATTCTCCGGTTTTCATGGTTAAAATCACAACCGCCAAAGAGCTGATTTATACTGATAAAAGTGGAGAATTTCAGTTGCTCCTTCACAATTCAGATTCAATAATTACCCTGCAAAAGGATGGATTCGAAACGTTAACATTTCCGCCTAAATCCAATGGTGTTAATATTGTTAAGTTAAAGCCGATTGCTCAGGTGTTGGATGATGAGGAAGATAGCATTAATAAATTGTACACCCCTAAAACCACAGGTGTTGCAACAGGTATAAGAGTACCTAAGTCAAGAGCGGAACAAAAAATAGTTTTACAGGAAGCAGTTGCTTATGATATGGCAATAAATTATGTTGTTCCTCCGGTTTATTCAGAACCGAATACAGATGAATACAGTCAGTTTGAAGAATCTGGATTTAAGGCGGTAAGATTACATCCGTTATCTACTTTTTCAGTGGATGTTGATGTGGCATCGTATGCAATAACCAGAAGACATATTAATAATGGAATGTTGCCACCTCCAAATTCAGTCAGGGTAGAGGAGATGATCAATTATTTTAAATATAACTATCCCAAACCAGATAATAAGGAACCTTTGGCAGTTTCACTTGCAGCAGATAAATGTCCGTGGAATCCGGATCATTACCTGGTAAGAGTTGGTTTACAAACAAAAGAAATTAAAACGGAAAAGTTGCCCCGATCAAATTTTGTGTTCCTTATTGATATTTCAGGATCTATGAGTTCACCCGATAAACTTCCATTGGCTAAAGCCAGTCTGAAAACATTTTTAGGGACGCTCAGAGATAATGACAGGGTAGCCATTGTGACATATGCCGGAAGTACAAGAGTCGCATTGGAATCCACTTCGGTTAAAAATAAACAACAGATTATTCGTGCATTGGATAATCTGTCTTCAGGAGGATCAACAGCCGGTGCTGAGGGACTAAAACTGGCTTACAGTGAAGCGGAGAAATGCTTGATAAGAGAAGGGAATAACAGGATTATCCTGGTAACGGATGGTGATTTCAATGTCGGACCAAGTTCGGTAGATGATCTGAAACAGTTGATAAAAGAAAAACGTGATAAAGGAATCTGTATTTCCATTTTAGGTTTTGGTCAGGGTAACTTAAAGGATAACCGGATGGAAGCTATTGCTGATAATGGAAACGGAAATTATGGTTACGTTGATAATCTGCAGGAAGCACACAAAATACTGATGAAAGAATTCTCTTCAAACTTGTTTGTTGTCGCCAAAGATGTTAAGATACAGGTTGAATTTAATCCGGCGCGGGTTGCATCATACCGGTTGGTTGGGTACGACAACAGGGCTTTGGCTGCAGAGGATTTTAACAACGATAAAAAGGATGCCGGCGAGATGGGGGCCGATCAACAGGTTACCGCACTTTATGAAATTTCTCTTGTTAACTCTGACGGTAAGCCCGTGGTTGATCCGTTGCGCTATGGGCAAAAGGAAAAACAGGAAAAGGCTTTCATGAATGAATTGGGTACTGTGAAAATAAGATACAAAGATCCTGATTCAGAAGTGAGTAAGTTGATTGTCGGAAGAATGGACGATTTTATTTTAAAAGATGGAAATTCTGACCCCGAATTCAGGATGGCAGCATCGGTAGCCATGTTTGGTCAGATTCTGAGAAAATCGGATTATGTTGAAAAAGGTGATCTTTCCACAGTAGCAAATATGCTTACAGATCTGGATTATGCAGATAGGGATGGTTATAAGGCTGAATTTTTAAGATTAGTAGAACTGGCCTCCAAATTATGATTAATGTCATGTATGGATTTTTTTAAGCACCTTCGGGTGCTTTTTTTATGTGTATTTTTTATTTTTGAACCTATTAAAACACAACGAATGAAAAATTTAGTCAAAATTATTATGATGCTGTTCATAGCGTCAGGTGCTTCTGCACAGAGCGACTCAGGTTATGTATTTACAACTATTAAGGATTTACCCGCTACTTCTGTAAAGGATCAATACAGAAGCGGAACCTGCTGGAGTTTTTCCGGATTATCATTTATTGAATCGGAAGTATTGAGAAAAGGAGGGGATACACTGGATCTGTCAGAAATGTATGTTGTCAGGAAATGTTATGACTATAAAGCAGAGAAATATATTCGTATGCACGGAACCATAAACTTTGATGCTGGAGGTGCATTTTTTGATGTTTTCTGGGTACTGGATCATTATGGTTTATTGCCGGAATCTGCGTACAAAGGTTTGAATTATGGAGAAGATAAACATGTTCATGGAGAAGTAAACGGTGCGTTACAATCGTTTGTAAAGTCCATAGAAACCAATAAAAATAAGAAACTTTCCACTGCATGGAAAGGTGCAGTAGATGGAATTCTGGATGCGTATTTTGGTAATATCCCCGAGTCATTTGTATACGACGGTAAAACAACTAATGAAGTGGATTTTACGAAGAAGTATGTAGATATTGATCCTTCTGACTATGTCTCTATAACCTCATTTACCCATCATCCGTTTTATGAAAAATTTATACTCGAAATTCCTGACAACTGGCTTTGGGGAGCATCGTACAATGTGCCACTGAATGAAATGGCTGAGATTTGCAGGTATGCAGTTGAGAATGGTTACACTATCGCGTGGGGTGGAGATACAAGTGAAAAGGGTTTCAGCTTTAAAAATGGACTGGCAATTATTCCTGATGCTGATACTGAGGATATGAGTGATCTGGAACGCGCAAAATGGGAAAATATGTCACAGAATGATAGAGACAGAAAACTCTATACATTTGATAAACCAGGCAGTGAGAAAAAAATAACTCAGGAAATGAGACAAGAAGAATTTGACAATTACCAGACAACCGATGATCACGGTATGCATATTACAGGCATGGTAAAAGATCAGAACGGAACTGTGTATTATAAAGTAAAGAATTCGTGGAACACAAATAATTTATACGATGGTTATTTGTATATGTCTGAACCATATTTAAAATTGAAGACCATGAATTTTGTGGTTCATAAAGATGCTATTCCAAAAGAAATCCGTAAAAAAATGGGAATTAAATAAACTTAAGTGTGCCTGGTGGCACACTTTTTTCACATTTCTATTAATCCTTTCTCAAGCCCGAATTTTATAAGACCTGCTATATTTTTAACGTTGCACTTGATAAACATATTCTTTCGGTGCGTTTCAACAGTATTCGGACTTTTTTTAAGCATTTCAGAGATTTCTTTTGTAGAATATCCCTGGTAGATAAGTTGCAAAACCTGTTTTTCCCTTTTTGTTAGTTGAACAGAGTCATTTTCCACCGTTTTTTTCTCATTTGTCAGTGCTTCAATAATGACATCTTTTATACTGGTGTCAATATAGACTTCTTCCTTATTAAGATTCTCAAGTGCTTTTTTAAGGTCTTCTTCCCCCGCAGATTTTGAAAGTATGGCTGTGATTTTTTTTCGCAGAAGTTTTTTTACCATCCACTGATGTGAATGCATTGTTATGACAATAATTTTAACTGACGGATATTTTTCATTCAGAACATCAATTAGCTCATTGCCATCCATTTCCGGCATCTCGATGTCTGTAAAAACTATATCTACTTTATTATCCTTTACGAGTTCAAGTGCTTCCTTACCATTAGATGCATTACCTATAATAATCAGATCTTCAAACTGACTGATAAGACTACCTAAACCGCTGAGAATAAAAGGATGATCGTCAACAATGATAACATTTTTTTTCATATTTATTTTTTTAGGGGAATTATTAAATTAATTGTTGTGCCTTCGTTTGGCTCGGACTCAATCGTAAGTTCTCCTTTTAAAACTGTGGCTCTTGATCGCATATTTTTGAGCCCGATTCCTGACCATAATTTGTTCGTGTCAAAACCTATCCCGTTGTCTTCAATGATCATGGTAAGGGAGGTCCCGTCATTTACGATCTGTATATCCAATTCGGTAGCTTTTGCATGTTTAATCACATTGGTAATTGCTTCCTGGATCATTCTGTAAATTTCTTTCTGTGTATTAATATCAATATCATCCCATTTTTCAATCGGGAATGCATTAAAACTGATCTCAAGATCGTGTTTGCCTGGAAAAAACTGAATCAGGTTCATAATGTTATCGTTTAACGATTCAGAACCAAAATTTGGCAGCGAGAGATTTTTTGATATCGATCGGACCTCCATGTAAGTATCCTGAAGAGATTTTAGCAGGTAAGCGGCTTTTTTATCTGATTTAGAATTACTAAAAACAGATTCGAGTTCCATCTTTATTCCGGCAAGTGTTCCGCCCACTCCATCGTGCAGTTCTTTTGCCAACCGCTCTCTTTCTATTTCCTGACCCTGTAATTGCGCAATTGCAGCCCGCAGCTCAACTTTTCTAAGATCTTCCTTATGTTTTTTGAGTGATAATTCCTCATTCTGCTTCATAATGAGCTGCAGGTTGTGGTGTTTTTCACGTTGATAATTGACAATGAAATAACTGGATACCACAAGTAGCAAAAAAAGTGTTGAGCTAATAATAATAAGCATTCTGGTCTTTTTTATGTCCTTTTCATTTTGCGCATTTAAAAGCTTGAGGCTATTTATTTCTTTGGCTCTGTTGAGCAATTCAACCTGATTGCTGAAATTCTGTGTTGCAATTTTTTCTTTTTCTTTCAAAACAGAATCCGCGGCAATGTAGAATAATCTGTAATAGTTGTTGGCTTCCTTATAGTTTTTGTTTTTTTCAAGAATTTCTGCGGATGAAATCAGTGATGACAAGTTGTCATATTTCTTTTTTAATGCATATGCTTTTCCTAAATAGAATTCGGCATCAAAAAAATTGTTCCCCAGTGCAGATATCCTGGCCAGATCAGTATAACATTCATAAACCAGGCTGTCATTTTTTATGCTCAATGAAAGTTTTAGTGCTTCATTGAGATGTCTTTTGGCAAAATTATAGTCTTTTTCGATTATTTTTACTTTGCTGTAACTGATGTGATTTTGGATTAAATCAGTGGTGTCCTTTAAATCCAGAAATAAGTTGTTTAATATGAATTTGGCAGAATCAGGGCGATTCATATGTATATATGACAGGGCAAGCTGAGATTCCAGATTATTAAAGACTTTTTTATTATTAAGAGTTTTGGCAATGTTTTCTGCTTTTCGCAGGTAATTAATTGCCATAAGATAATTGGATTGTTTGATCAGGCTCTTTGATAGTGACTCTAATGTTAATAACAGGAGACTTTGATTATCTGTTTTCTTAGCGGTTTCATAGGCATTCAGAAATGCTGTGCTTGCAGCAAATTCAGAACCTAATTTGCTGTAAGCCTCTCCAGATAACCAGTAAGAGTGTACAAGCAGGATATCATATTTGGCATTTTCTAAATCTTTTATTTGAGAAATAGCCTTTGCTGCAAACTCCGATGTTTTTCGTGTGTCGGAGTTGTAATAATAGGACGCAAGTTTGAAAAGCAGATTGATGCGGATCTGATTCGGATATCGGTCTATATTTTTCTCAATACTTTGTGCTATTGAATCGTTGTCAATAACAAATGCCTGCGAGCTGATATTAAGATGCAAACTTATCATCAGGAGCAGAAAACAAACTGATTTATTGAATATCGAAATCTGCATTGTGAATTTTGTTTGCTTAGGTCGCATAAAATTTACAGAAAAATTAATATATGTCTGTTAGTTCTGATCTTCAATTCCATAAACCAACAAACAGTATTTACAAAGGTAAAAATTCTGATATCATTTACAATGCATTGTTAAGCACTAAAAATAATTGTTAAATATGCATTACGTTTGATCAAACATGGAATGATATTTGGTAATATCGTTCTAAAATATAACGATTTAAAATTTGAGGCGATATGAAACGAACATTGAAAAACACAATCGGGACAGTTACTATTGCTGTGGTTTCGGCTGTTCTAACCATTTTAATCTACACCAACATTAATACTCATGAGGCACAGGTTATTCAGACTGAACAGACCGTAAAACCTACCTATGCAACTTTACCGGCATCACCGGCCATAAACACAGATTTTACGCAGGCAGCGGAATCCAGTGTTCAGGCGGTGGTACATGTTAAGGTAAAAGTGAGTTATAAATCAAACTATGTTGATTTATGGGATTTATTACGCGGTAATGAACCACAGGAAAGAATTTTTGAAGGTTCAGGATCAGGCGTTATAATTAGTAAAGATGGTTACATTGTTACCAACAACCATGTGATTGAAAAATCGAATAACATTGAGGTTATTCTGAATGATAAGAGGCGTTACGATGCCCGGCTGATTGGTACTGATCCTCAGACCGATATAGCCCTTTTAAAAGTTGATGCTGACAATTTGCCAGCTATTCCTTTCGGAAATTCAGACAATCTTAAACTGGGTGAATGGGTTCTGGCTGTTGGTAACCCGTTTAATTTATCGACTACTGTAACTGCTGGTATCGTTAGCGCAAAAGCCAGAGGTATAGGGATATTGGGAGATGCAACTCACATGGGAATTGAATCGTATATTCAGACAGATGCTGCAGTGAATCCCGGTAATAGTGGTGGAGCTCTTGTGAATACAAGTGGTGAATTGGTTGGGATCAATTCAGCGATTGCTTCGCCAACAGGAGCTTATGCCGGTTATTCTTTTGCAGTTCCTGTAAGCATTGTAAAAAAGGTTGTTGCGGATCTCATGGAGTATGGTGAAGTACAGCGGCCATTCCTTGGCATTTCAATGAATGATATTGACGCTGATTTTGCTGAGCAGAATCATTTGCTGGATATGAAAGGTGTTTATGTCAGTGGGTTGATAGAAGGAGGCGGCGCAGAGGAAGCCGGTATCAAAGAAGGTGATGTTATTGTAGGAATCAACGGAGCAGAAGTTAACTCTGGATCTCAACTTCTTGAACAGCTAAACAGGTACAGACCAGGTGATAAAATTACAGTTGAAGTTAACCGTAAGGGATCAGATAAAACATTTAAAGTGACGCTTAAAAACATTCACGGAGATACAAGTATTATCCAGAAAGGAACGGATTTAATTCTTGGTGCTGAGTTTGAAAAGGCTGATCAGAAATTGTTGCAGCAACTGGGATTAAACCATGGTGTACAGGTTACGGATGTTGGAGACGGTAAATTCAGTGAAATTGGTATTTCTGACGGATTTGTCATCACAAAAATCAACGATCGCCAGATAAACGAAGTTCAAGATATCAGTGCTGCATTGGACCGCGTAAGAGGAGGATTGTTTATTTCAGGTGTATATCCGAACGGCAAGAAAGCATATTACGCTATAAATCTTGAAGATTGATTTAGTTGACAGCATAATAAAAAACGGGATGAAATTTCATCCCGTTTTTTATTATGTATATTTTGATTGTATAATCTTCTACCTGTTTTTCGCGGCAAGTAAAGTGTTTTTCAGCAGTGCTACTCTTGTCATTGGCCCTACACCTCCTGGAACAGGTGTGATAAAAGCGCATTTCTTCGCAACATTTTCAAAATCGACATCTCCTTTTAGTTTCCAACCCGATTTGGTTTTATCAGATTTTACACGTGTTGTACCCACATCAATTATCGTAGCTCCATCTTTTACCATATCAGCAGTAACGAATTCTGGTTTGCCAAGTGCCGCAATTAAAATATCAGCATCAGCACAAATTTCCTTAAGCTTTTCTGTCCTGCTGTGAACCACAGTAACTGTAGCATTCATCTCTTTTTGAGACATTAATATGCTCATGGGTCTGCCAACTATATTGCTTCTTCCAATTACAACACAGTGTTTCCCTGACGTTTCAATTTTGTAGCGTTTTAAAAGTTCAACAATGCCATAAGGCGTTGCAGAAACAAAGCCTGGCAGACCAACAACCATTCTTCCCACATTTTCAGGATGAAAACCATCTACATCCTTATCAGGATTTATGGCTTCAATTATTTTTTGTTCATTAATATGATCCGGTAGAGGTAACTGCACTATAAATCCGTCAAGGTTCGGATCATTATTAAGTTCTTCAACTTTTTCCAATAATTCATTTTCGGTAACATCATCCTCGTATCTGATCAGTGAAGACTTAAAACCCACTGATTCGCAATCTTTTATCTTGTGAGCCACATAAGATTCACTGCCACCATCATGTCCAACAAGTACTGCTGCCAGATGAGGTGCTTTTTGTCCTGCAGCCAGCATCTTTTTTACTTCTTCGGCTATTTCGGTTTTGATTTTTTCTGAGGTTGTTTTACCGTCAATTAATATCATAATCTTTTTATTTGAATTTCATGGAATTCATCATTCGTGATACATTTTTACCCTGTGTCATCATACGCATCATTTTGCGGGTCTCATCAAATTGTTTAATCAGTTTATTGACTTCCTGAATATTTGTTCCTGAACCATGTGCGATTCTGTTCCGTCTGCTTCCGTTAAGAATTTGCGGTGATTCTCTTTCTGCCGGAGTCATTGAATGAATGATGGCTTCTATATGTTTAAAAGCGTCATCGTCAATGTCAATATTTTTCATGGCTTTACCAACACCTGGAATCATGGATGCAAGATCTTTAAGATTCCCCATTTTTTTGATTTGGTTGATTTGTGAAAGAAAATCATTAAAATTAAACTGGTTCTTGGCAATCTTTTTCTGAAGCTTACGG
This sequence comes from Quyinboa ferrireducens, assembly GCF_042436675.1. Classification (NCBI taxonomy): domain Bacteria; kingdom Pseudomonadati; phylum Bacteroidota; class Bacteroidia; order Bacteroidales; family Quyinboaceae; genus Quyinboa; species Quyinboa ferrireducens. The sequence goes on from NZ_JBHMVA010000010.1 coordinate 85,897, forward strand.
GCTTCATCAGCATCATAGTTCTCCTGTGCTTTCTCAACCAGCGAAACTATGTCACCCATTCCAAGTATTCTGTCTGCCATTCGGGTAGGGTGGAACACATCAAGTGCTTCCATTTTTTCTCCCATTCCAACAAATTTTATTGGCTTATCTACCACAGAACGTATTGACAGAGCGGCACCACCACGGGTATCACCATCGAGTTTTGTTAGGACAACACCATCAAAATCAAGTCTGTCATTAAATTCTTTTGCTGTATTTACAGCATCCTGACCTGTCATTGAATCCACAACAAACAGAATTTCGTGTGGATTTACGGCTGATTTAATGGCAGCAATTTCATCCATCATTTGTTCATCAATGGCTAAACGTCCTGCAGTATCGATGATCACAACATCGTTGCCTTTCATTTTTGCCTCTCTGATAGCTTCTTTTGCAATTTTAACCGGTTCTTTGCTCTCAAGATTTGAAAAAACAGGTACATCAATTTGTGATCCCAACACTTTTAACTGTTCAATTGCAGCCGGACGATACACATCTCCTGCCACAAGCATCGGTTGCTTCCCTCTTTTCCGTTTGAGTTGATTAGCCAGTTTCCCTGAGAATGTCGTTTTACCGGAACCTTGTAAACCGGCAATAAGTATTACAGCCGGGCTTCCTTTAATGTTTATATCAACACTCTCTCCTCCCATTAATTCGGCCAGTTCGTCATGGACGATTTTGACCAGCATCTGTCCTGGTTTTACCGCTGTCAGTACGTTTTGACCAAGTGCCTTTTCTTTAACTGTGTTGCTGAAAGTCTTTGCTGTTTTAAAGTTGACGTCGGCATCAAGCAATGCACGTCTGACATCTTTTAATGTTTCAGCAATATTTATTTCAGTTATCTTTCCCTGTCCTTTTAATAGCTGAAAGGATTTCTCCAGTCTGTCTGTTAAATTTTCAAACATTGTACTACCTGTTTTGTCAATTGTGCAAAAATATAAAAAGGATAGAAAGTATTACCATACTGAATGGCAAAATTATTTTTTATTTGAAATAAGTGTAAATAGTCATAAAATGAATTTTTCTGAGTGTATGAAATCGTTTACATATAATGAAAATTTTTATAAAAAATTGATATAGAGACTTCTAATTTGATATTGCTTTAGCAACTTGTGTAAAGTGGACACTTATTAAATGTGTCATAATGTGTAAATAATTGAACAGTTTGTGTATTGTAAATCCTTGTTAACATTCATAATTTTGAATTTAGCATTTTTTATGATTAAGTTGATAATTGTATTGAATTGAAATGTTAATTTAATTTCTTGTCAATAAGAAAATTAGGATATTTAAAGCAAGAAATAATTAAGTTTTATTATCAAAAATTCTTAAATTTAATCATTGAAAAATGCTGAGTCTGATCAATGTCAATCGCTAACTTTTAAATTGATCAAGAAAATTATGAAAAAAACCAACCCAGCAATTCTGAATAAGAAATGGTTATTTCTTAAATATTGCAGCAATCACTGCAATATACTTTCATCTGGATTTGGTTTGTTTTGTCAGTTAATGATAAATTATGGCAGGATTTGATAAGTAAGTCATTTCTGTATTACATAATTTTGATAATTTGCTGATTATTAACTGTAGTTATCGGGTGTTGTTTATACCGATTACTTAGAAATTTTGAAAAAACGAATGCAGTATATCTGTAATTATATCAAATTCAGTATCTTATGAAAAAACAGTTTTTTGTATTTGCTTTTATTATTTTGAATCTGTTGGTGTTGTTCAGTGGATGTGAAGATAAGAAGGCAAAATACTATGAACGTCCGGAATGGCTCGAACCACCGATTTTAACGCAGTTGGAACAACGAGGTAATTTTACCTCTCTGCTGGCATGCATTGAAAAAGCAGGTTATGCAAAATCGTTGGGTGCTGCAGGATATTTCACTTTATTCGCACCAACTGATGAAGCTTTTAACCAGTATTTTGCTGCCAACGGCTATGCCTCGGTAAGTGATTTGGATTCTGTGAAAGCGCGGAATATTGTGCAGTATCTGTTGTTACAGAATGCGTATTCCGAAGACCAGCTTGATGACTACCAGTCATCTGCTCAGGAATTATGGATCGAAAATGAAGCATTCAAACGCCAGACCAATTATTACAAGTGGATTTACGAAGATACTGTAGATGGTGTGATGGAGAAAGTGCTGGATGTTAATGCTGTAGCGGGTGGTGAATCCAATAGTAATTATTCTGCAACAGATGATTATAATTATAAGAATATTCCATATTTTACACGTGATTACCTCGCAGAACAAAATCTTTCGGATTACGATTATGAATACTTTTTCCCGGGTGTTTCACTTGACAGTTTTAATGTGGTTGATGCTCATCTTATGGAAGGTGACATTTATGCAGAGAATGGCGTAATTCATGTCATTGACAAAGTACTGAGCCCGCTTCAGAATCTTGAGGAATTTCTAGCTGGTAAAGAAGAATACAGTATGTTCAGGGATATTATCAACCGCTATTTAAGAAATTACACCATTGCGCCGTCGTGGGTTTCCTCTCTTTATGAACAGGCAACAGGTTCAACACAGAATATTTATGTGAAAGGATATTCCAATATGGCATTTGCCCCAAATTGCGAAAACTTTTTAAGGTATGGTGAAGGTGGCGAAGATTATGATAATCAGAAAAATGGATGGACCATGTTTGCTCCTACAAATGCGGCTGTTCAGCAGTTTTTTGACAATAAATTCCTAAAGTACTATTCTTCTCTGGATCAGATGACTACCAGTCAGATTGCAGACTTTGTTAATGCCCATTTATGGCTGACTACCGTTTGGCCGTCAAAATTCGACATGGCTCAGAATATTTATGGTGAAGAAGCTAGGTTTGATCCAACTGCCGATGTGGTGGATAAAAAAGTATGCAGCAACGGTATGTTTTACGGTGTGAATAAAGTTCAGGCAACAGATCTTTATTATACCGTACTCGGTGATATAAATCTGAATCCTGATTATGTGATCATGCTTCAGGCCATCCGTTCATTCCCAACCATTTTGAGTTTGTTAAAAAATACTGAGGTAGACCTGCAACTGTTTCTCATAAATAATGACCAGATGACCAATATGGGCTTTTTCTGGAATGGGGATTTAAATCGCTGGGAATTCACCGAGAACTATAATGGTTCATTGGGTGATAACGCAACCAATGCACTGGAAAGGCTATTGTATCTGCATATGATTGAAGGTGAAAATGTAGACTTTAGTGGTCAAGGCATTGTGCGTACGGGTATTGACGACAGGGGAGAATATATCAGGTATTTCACCCAGGGAAGAACCTATGTCTGGGCAAGCGGTAACGGTACAGCGTTGTCGATTCTTTCGGGTGAGGTAGATAGTGAACCCTCAAATGGGCAGTCGTATACACTTTCTACACCGCTCAGGTTTTCAATTGATAACATAGGTGTGCAGCTTGAAAGCAATTCTGCTTTTCGTAATTTTTACCGTTATCTTGAAAAATCGGCAACTTCTTTAAGTGAGATTGGTGCCTCAATGGAAGGCTATCTTTACAATACAGAAACAAAGGCCATCACCGATGTGGCAAATACTAATAATAATACTTTTTTAATTCCGAGCAATGCGGCAATGGATCAGGCTGTGGCAGATGGCGTTTTACCGCCTATCACAATTTCTGATTTTACACAGGCTGAACAGGAAAGGGTAGCTGCATTTGTAAATTATCATATTTTGCCAAAACGTATTATTGTGCCGCAGGAAGGTTTTAAAGATGGGGCTGTGACATTATATAAAACTACAGATGGTGATACCTATATTACAATATCCAGTGATGGCACAGATCTTACGATCATTGATTCACAAACAAGAGAAGCAAAAACGGTAAACCGTTACAGCAATATTCTGGCTAACAGAGCGGTTATACATCAAATTGATAATTATTTAAGATATCCACAAAATTAATTATACGATGAAATTTATCAGATTGTTAATAGTATTTCAGGTTGCTTTTCTGTCGCAAATCGTAAGTGCACAGGATGGATTTCTTATAAGAGGTAAAATTACGTCTACTGATGAACCGAATGGCGTACCTGGTGTAACCGTTGTGGAGGTTGATGCCAATAACCGTATCAGAAAAGGAACAATTTCAAATTTTGATGGAGAATATGCCATTGAGGTACTGGATAAAACAGACAGATTACAGTTCTCATTTATCGGATATAAGCAGCAGACTGTAGATATTAATGACAGAAATACAATCAATATTGTTCTTGAAATCAGTGCTAAGGAGCTTACTGGCGTAGACGTAATAGCAGAAAAGAGAACAGAAATGGGATTGATGAGTATTCCTGACAGGGATCTGGGAATACCGATTTCAAAAATTTCCACAGAAGAATTTGAGAATGTACAGGCCTCAACAATAGATGAAGCTATCCAGGGACGTTTGGCCGGGGTTGATATTGCGGCAAACTCCGGAGATCCCGGAGCAGGGATGTCTATTCGAATCAGAGGGGTGAGTACTCTATCGGCCGATAATAAACCTATGATCATAGTGGATGGAGTACCATTGGAGATCAACATAGATCCGAATTTTAATTTTGCCACGGCAAATGAAGAGGGGTATTCACAAATGCTGAATATCTCCATGGATGATATTAAGGAAATTACCGTACTGAAGGATGCTGCAGCAACAGCAATGTGGGGGACTAAAGCGGCAAATGGTGTATTGCTCATTACTACAAAACGTGGAGTGAGAAGCCGGCCCCCAAGAGTTAGTTTAACCTACAGGGGTACTTATATTCCTGAAATTAAAGCGTTACCACTTTTGTCAGGAGACGAATATTCTACTTTGATTAAAGAGGCAGTTATGAATACCAATAATGTGCCGCTGGACGTTCAACTGCACAAGGAATTTCTTTATCAACCTACAGATCCGTATTATTACTATAATTATGGTCAGAACACTGACTGGATGGATGCTATTCAGCATGATGGTTATATACACAACATGGACTTTGCACTGGATGGTGGTGGATCCAAGGCAACTTACCGTTTTTCAACCAACTACCAAACCCAACAGGGCGTTACAATTGGAACAGGACTTAATCGATTAACAACACGCCTTAACCTGGATTACTTTATTTCAGATAAGTTGCGTTTAAAGGCAGACTTTTCCTATGCACATGGTGTAACAGACGGAAACTACGATAAGGGTCTTAGAAGTGTAGCTTACAGAAAAATGCCCAATATGTCAATTTATGAATATGATGTATATGGCAATCTTACAGGTAATTATTTTTCTCCGGAGCGTAATATTCAGGGATCAGCGATGGATACGTACAATCCTGTTGCATTAGCTCTGGTCGGAACGAAGCAAACCATCAATGATAGGATTCAATCCAAGTTTGGAATATATTACGATATAAATAAATACTTAAGGTTATCTAGTGACCTGTCTCTGGATGTAAACTCCAACAAGGTTAAGGAGTTCCTACCACAAACAGCAACTGGTTTAAACTGGACAAATACTTATGTAAACCGGGCAGGAGACTATGATAATGATTCTTATAACATATTCACCAATACCATCGCACGTTATCACAGGACTTTTAATGATATTCATGTGATTACAGCATCCCTGAGTGTTATGACAACGGAAGGCATTGGTTATGGCTATGGTGCAACTACAGCTAATTCCGCGTCATCATTATTTCAGGATCCTTCTATACAATCCAATATTCAGGGGAGTGGCTTGGGTAACAGTTCTACAAAAGGAATTGACAGGTCTCTAGGTTTGACGGCTATGATGCATTATTCCTTACTGGACAGATATATTGTTATGGCAGGGTTGCGTAGGGAAGGTAATTCACGATTTGACGCCAATAACCGGTGGGGAACCTTCCCCAGTATTTCACTGATGTGGCGTTTATCGGGCGAGGAGTTTATGCAACAATTTACATTTCTGGATGATCTGCGGATAAGATACAGTTATGGAGAGAACGGACATGCTCCAAGATATACAGGTATGTTTTTTAACAATTACAATACTGTAGCGTGGGGATATTTAGGAGATCCGGCGGTTTATACAACAGATATGAAGCTGGTTAACCTGAAATGGGAACAGTTAAAAACAACGAATGTAGGTGCAACTGTAGAAATGTATAAAAACAGATTGCATGTTGATTTTGACTACTATAAGAACCGGACAGAGGATATGTTTGCATATAACGTATCCATTCAGTCATCCTCGGGCTTTGCAACAACCAGTGTTTTAAATGCGGGTACCATGGATAATTATGGATGGGACTTTAATTTCAGATCCTGGCCTTTAAGAAATAAAAAGTGGCGGATATCATTCGATATGAATGTGGCTAAAAACTATAATATTCTTAGAGAAGTGAATGATAAATTCCCTTTGGTTAGGAATATATCTCCAGGAAATGGAGAATATATGAATATTATTCAGATTGATAACCCTGCAGGAGCATTTTATGGCTATAAATACAAAGGCGTTTATACAACACAGGATGATCTTATTGCACGCGATAAAAATGATAACAGAATCTATGACCCTAACGGAAAACCCATTAACATGGTCTATAATTTCAATAAGGTCAATTATGAATTCCAGTTGGGTGACGCCATGTATGAAGACATAAACCATGATGGTAATATCAATGCAAGTGATGTTGTGCTTCTGGGTAATGCTAATCCGGACTTCTTTGGAGGGTTCGGGCAGGAATACGGATATAAGAATTTCTCGTTCAGGTACAACTTTTACTTCAGGGTAGGAAATGAGATCATCAACCTCACAAAAATGTTAGGTGAAAACATGTATTCGTATGATAACCAGACCAAGGCAGTGCTTAGACGGTGGAGAAAGCCTGGAGATGAAACTGATATTCCCCGCTCTTTAATTGGTTATGGATATAACTGGTTAGGCTCAGACCGTTATGTGGAAGATGGTTCATTTTTGAGGCTTAAGTATGTTTCCTTATCCTATAATCTGCCAAAAGATTTTGCTAAAAAGTTGGGAGCACAGAGTATGAGGGTATCAGCAACGCTGAACAATTTACTAACATTTACAAATTATAGCGGTCAGGATCCGGAGATTAATATCAATTCCAGGGATGGAACAATTTACACGGTAGGGTATGACGATTCCAAAACCCCGGTATCAAGACAGTTTACGTTTAACCTGAATGTAGTATTTTAAATTACGGGATATAATAAAAAGGCAAAAATCATGAATAAAATAAAATCCATAATACTCATATTAACAGTTTTGCTAACGGTGAGTTCCTGTAAAGACTGGTTATACGTAGAACCTGAAAACGGTATTATCGTTGAAGAGTTCTGGCAGTCTAAAGAAGATGTGCATTCAGCTATGATGGGGATCTATGCCTCAATGCTGGGGAATACGCAGGGTGGCTCGTACAGCATTCCTGAATGTATGTTCTACTGGGGGGAATTGAGAGCTGAGATGATAAGCCCTTACCGTTCAAATTTCGATAATTTCAATTATATAAGGAATGGGGATATTCTGCCAACAAATAGGGTTGTGTACTGGGATGCATTTTACACAACCATTAATTATTGTAATGTATTATTGGCTAAAGCACCTGAAGTATTGAATATTGATGATTCTTTTACTGAAAGTGCCTTAAATGCATATAAGGGGGAAGCGCTTGCAGTAAGGGCTCTGATGTATTTTTATCTGGTGCGTGCTTTCGATGAAGTTCCACTGGTGCTTGAAGCGACTTTAAGTGATGCGCAAACGTTCAGAAAAGCCAAGAGTACAAGAACAGAAATATTTAACCAGATTTTTGCTGATCTGAATCAGGCAGAACAGTGGATAAGGGAAGATTATGGAATAAATGCATTGAATAAAGGGCGCATAACTAAGTATGCCGTAAATGCTATTCAGGCAGATGCTTATTTGTGGACCGAACAATACCAGCAAAGTATTGATGCCTGTGATAAGGTTATAAATTCCGGTAAGTATGGATTGGTTCCACGTGATGATTTCTGGTTTGAAGATTTGTATGTAAACGGTAATAGCAGCGAAGGTATTTTTGAATTGCAGTTTGCTGATGACAAGCTTAATCCATTCTTTAATTTATTTGAGACTTTGGGCCAGTTGAAGGCTAACAGTGATATGATGGAGGTTTACTTTCCTGTAGATATTTACGCTAGTCCTGATAGTGCAGATATCAGAGGTGACGGATGTTCTTACAAATCCTCCAGAAACTTTTCGTTGTGGAAATATATTGGACGCAACAAGTATGAGGCAAAGGAAAGGGAAGAAGCAACGAATAATTTTATGGTTTACCGCTATGCTGATGTTCTCTTACTTAAGGCAGAGGCGTTGGCACAGGTTGACCGAGGTAGTGAATCGCTGGCATTGATTAAAGAAATAAGAAAAAGAGCCCATGCCACTAAGGAATCTGATGAAGGAGATCCTACAGATAAGAATGCATTAGTGAATTACATTTTAAATGAAAGAGCAAGAGAATTTGCGTTTGAGGGGAAACGTTGGTTTGATATTTTAAGAAATGCAAGGCGTGATAATTATGCACGAATGGATCTGATAAGAACTATGGTGTCAGTAAGTGCGCCTGCTGAGAGAATGTTGAATATCCTAACCAAATACGGAGATACTCTGAGCCATTACTTTCCAATAGCTCAAAAGGAAATTGATGCAGGTTATCCAATATTGGAGCAGAATAAATTTTATCAGGATCAATAATTTAATGAATCAAAATATAAACGAAATGAAAACTAAAAATTGGTTCAGCATAGGAGTTTTACTGGTAGCATTGGCAGCTGGAGCTATATTTAATAGTTGTGGTCTTCCCGAATACAATACCAGAACCAATTACCAGATTCTAATTGGTGAGTATCTGGAGCAGAATCCCGGTGAATTTTCCACATTTTATGATTTGCTTGAAAAATCTAATACCATTGCTTTTTTAAAGGCGTATGGTACATATACTTGTTTTGCACCTACTAATGCTGCATTCGAGAAATATTTTCAGGAAAAAGGGGTGTCGTCAATTGATGATTTTACGGCACAGGAAATGAGAGATCTGGTGCGCTATCACATCATTATTGATACGATACCGACAACTGATTTTGTGGATGGCCGTTTACAGACTGCAAACATGTATGGTCAGTATTTAACTACAAAGACATACCTGGAGGGTGGATCGGCAGTATACAAGGTTAATAAATATGCTACTATTAAAAGTGCAGATAACAGAATGCTAAATGGTATCGTTCATTCTGTTGAGTCAGTTCTTGATCCGATAACACCTACAATTGCAGAGCAATTGGATGCCAATCCTGATTTCAGCATTTTTACCGAAGCTTTGAAGGCAACAAACTGGTTTGATACGCTAAACCTTCGATTAACAGAAGATGATTTCAACTTCAATTATGAGCAGGGAGATGAGATAAAAGTCCCCCGTTGGTTCACGGTTATGGCTGTTTCCAACAATGCGTTTGCAGCATCAGGTATTAACAGTTACGACGATTTGAAAGCCAAATACAGTAATACCGGAGATCCAACCAATCCAAAGGATAGCCTCTACCTTCATATGGCTTATCATATTCTGGACAGTACATTGATGTACGTTTCAGATTTTGCATCCATAAATTCCACGGCAGGTTATTTTACAAAGGCGCCTTTAGAGGTGATAACCATTAAAGTTGATGGTTCAGAAGTACTGGTAAACGAAGATGAATTCAGGGGAGTTGTGGAAAAAGGGTATGCCATAGATCGGGATGCTTCGGATAACACAGCTAATAATGGTGTATTTCATTCTATGACAGAAGATTTCTTTATTAAAGTCAGATATCCATCCAGAATTCACTGGGAAGTGACAGATCAGTTTGAAATAAAAAAAATACCGGGTGTATACAGAAAACAGGGTGTAAATCTGGAAATGGGACAGCTGGCTGATATTCAGTGGTACCCGGAAAACTATACTATATATTACAATGCCCCGGCAGGTGATTATGGAGGTAATGTATTAAATGACCGTCTTCAGGCATATATCCGTCCGGAGGTTATCAAATGGATTCAATTCAGAACCCCGATAGTTGTGAAGGGAAGCTATAAGGTATGGATTTGTACAAGAAATGTATATCCGGGATCTGGACGCAGGAAGCCTATCTTCTTTGTATATGTTGATGATGAAAAACTACCGATTATTATAGATAACAGTGAGACCCTTAATGAGAATGAGTCTGATGGTGAACTGGAACTGAGAGGATTCAAACGGTACTCATATAATCCGGCAGATTCACTCGAACAGAATTATTCTGCTCATGTTCGGGCAAGCAGATATACTGGTCAGCTGGCAGGTACTATAGATTTCCGTACAACGGGAAGACACTGGATTAAATTTGTTGCCATTAGTGCTTATGCAGGAAATGAGTTGTGGTTGGATCAGATTCATATTATTCCGGTTGAGGAAGATCAGGTTTGGCCAAAACCAAATACTGATGATAATTCTATGGTGTACAAGGAAGATTTACCACCTCAGGGAACATTCGAATAGTTTAAATTTCAATTATTTATTCATTAAATAAACACAGAATATGAACTTTAGGTTAAAATCATTGCTGTTACTTTTCATCCTCGGTATCTGGGCATGTACAGATGCATGGGAAAGTCATGTTAAAGTTAACGACAGTACGGCAAAACAAACGATAGTTGAAATTTTAGAAGGTCAGTCACGCTTTTCATCCTTTGTGGCAGCTTTAAAAAGTACAGGGCTGGATCAGGAATTAGCCAAAATGCAGATCATGACCGTGTGGGCTCCGGATAATGATGCCATGTCCATGGCTGATCCGGCTGTTACTGGTGATGCAGACAGTCTTCGTTCTTTCCTGAGCAACCATTTTACCCTCGGTAAATATATCTATGATAGTGGTGATGCTTCAAAAAGAATAAAAATGTATGGAGGTAAAGTTTTATTTCTTGATCAGGAAAACGACATGATTGATGACGTCATGGTATCTGGTGATAAAAACATTCCAGCAAGGAATGGTGTACTTCATGTCATTAATCAACCTATTAAATTGAGATTGAATGCGTGGCAGTATATTGAGATGTTAGGTTCAACCTACGAACAAACTGCTTACCTCAACTCGTTATCAGGTGTGTATTTCAATCCTGATATTGCAACTCAGACCGGATGGACAGATGACGGACGACCGGTTTATGATACAATTTCCGGATTGGTGTGGCAGAACCCTTTTCTGGAAACCGTTACAGACTTAAGAAGTGAAGATTCAACATTTACTGTGTTTATTGTAGAAGACCAGGTATTTGATTCAGAATATAATAAGTTTAAACCGTTTTTTAGAGCATTTTCAGGTTCTACTGTTACTGACAGTCTGAATAACGTGGCTGTTGCCAAGATGAAAGTTTTGAAAGATTACGTGGTAACAACAACATACGATATGGATAACATTCCGGCAGAGGTATATTCGCCTGATAACGTCAGAATTCCGGTTAATCCTTCAGCTATAGTATCAACCTTCAAAGCCAGTAATGGAAATGTATTTGTGATGAGTGATTGTGCAATTGATCTGGCTGACAAGATTCAACCAATTATAATCGAAGGTGAAACTGAGTTTAAATGGTTTGCTGAAGGTGGTTCTCCTGCCGGCAATTTAAGAATAAAAGAGCACGCTTCGGGTGGCTACGATTATGTTCTCGATAATTTTAGCACAGGTTCAAAACTGGGAGGCTTAATACTGTATGCCGGAGAAGTAGCATCCGTTAAGTATGATTTTTATATCAATGCGGTTAATGATTTTAACTCCGGATTTCGCTATCCTAATTCATCAAGAATTTTATCCGAAGGTCTGGGAACTGTAGTTCTGCAAGGTTATAATGGAAGTAGTCCTGTTTTTGGTCCTCCGGCTCTGGTAAATGGTGCTGATACTATTTTAGTTACCGATACAGCATATGTAACAGCAAAAGAACAATTGGTTGGATCTACTAGATTCAGTACCATACGTGATTGCTTTTTGCAGGTTGTTGGAAATAATAATGGTCAGGCCGTCGTGGTTGATTATATTAAAATGGTTCCTGTGTTCAATTAAAAAATAACCCGTAATTATGACACACTTAAGAAATATTCTATCTATTTTATTTTTAATATTCGGCGTATTATTTATTTCCGCCCAGAATAACGATACGCAGGAATCCTTTACTGTTACCGGGAAGGTGTTTAACGGAGAAACAATGCAACCCATACAGGTGGCATCCATAAACGATGCTAACTACTCATCTTCAATAACAAAGGAGGACGGTTCCTTTTCAATAAAAGTTAAATCCTATGATGATATTTTAACCGTTACATCTGAAGGATTTCAAACCAGGGAGATTATTCTGGGAGGAAGAGAAACAGTAGACATCTATATGTATGAAACAGGTTTCCGTTCATTTGATCAGGAAGTAAGACTTGTGGATTACAGTAAACCACTGGCATATTCCACTCATGCGCTAGGCATGGTTGAAAATAAAACGTCATATTTTGATGCTTCAAAAAAGGGAGCAACATCTGCTGAAGCTACATTTGATGGTAAAATAGCCGGTTTGAACGTAGTTGCCAGAGATGGGAATCCAGGTTCAGGTTCAGATCTATTCTTAAGGGGATATTCATCATTGAATGCTACAAATAAACCTCTGGTTATCGTAGATGGTATGATTTATGATATTGGAGAATATGGTACCGCATTGATCAGCGGTGACAGATCAAATGCATTTGCTGGAATTGATGTAGATGATATTGAAAATGTAACAATTATAAAAGATGCGGCAGCCATTTACGGTGCTAAAGCAAGTAATGGCGTAATTCTTATCACAACAAATCATGCTACAGAACAGGTCAACCAAATTACATTCAGCATGAATGGTGGATTAAATATGGCTCCGAAGAATATTCCGTTAATGGAAGCTGATGATTACCGAATTTACCTGAATGTAATGTTATTGTCATCAGGACTTAGTACGGACTCTGTATCCCGTCTGCCTTTCATGAATAATGATCCCTCGAATTATGATTACGCAAAATACCATAACAATATGGACTGGCAGAAAGAAGTTTTTGCAAACAGCTACAGTAGCAACTACGGTGTGTTGATTAAGGGTGGTGATGATGTAGCACTTTATGCCTTGTCAGTTAATTATATGGATTACAATGGTACTTTAAAAAATACGGACTTCTCACGTTTTAGTATGCGGTTTAATTCGGATATTAATATTTCCAAAATATTTACGCTGAATACCAACATCAGTTTTAACTATAATGACCGGAAATTGAAAAGCGGTTCGGGTATTACAACAACTGATAATCCGTTATTTGCAGCCCGGATAAAATCACCCTTTTTCTACCCTAATCAGATAGACGGTGGTATTATTACACCGGTATTGGCTGATTATGATGAACTTGGCGTAAGTAACCCGGTTTCAATAGTGAATGAGATGGAGCAGCAAAGTCTGGATTACAGAATTTTTGGTTCATTTAATTTTAATGTTAAACTGAGCGATCACCTTACCATTAGTGATCTGATTGGTCTTTCATTCAATAAAGGACGGGAAAAAGTTTTTATTCCCGGTTACGGTATTTCTCCTGAAATTACAGAAATCGGTATTGTTTATAATAAAATGATGGAACGTGTTCTAAAGCATTCTGCAGTGAACAATGATTTCAGAATTCGATATGGTAACAATTTTAATGGTTACCATTCCCTGATAGCTGTGGCTGGGGCACGCCTTAACATGAATCAAACCGAAGAGGACTGGGGAAGTGATTTTAACTCGGCAAGTGATCAGTTCAGAACCATCGGACAAGGTACTGCCAAATTCAGAAACAACGGTGGTTATATGGGAGACTGGAATAACATTACGTACTATGCTTTGGGCGAATATGCGTTTAAGAAAAAATATTTTGTCACTGTTAATATGGCACTGGACGGATCTTCAAAGTTTGGTTCACAGGCAGATGGTATCAAGCTGCATAACCATCAGTTTGGTTTCTTTCCATCTGTTGCAGGTGCATGGCTTATAACGTCAGAACCTTTTATGAAAAATGTGACACTGCTAGATCTGTTTAAACTTCGTGCAAGTTACGGTATTACAGGAAATGATGACATTGGCTTTTATGCTACTAAAAAGTATTATACCACACAAAGATTGTTAGCGGCCAAAGGCCTCGTTCGTGGAAATATCTGGAATCCGGAACTTAAATGGGAAACAAATAAAAAGACAAACCTTGGAGTTGATCTGGCATTTTTGAGAAACCGTGTTTCTTTAAGTGCTGATTATTATATGAATACAACGGATGATATGCTGGAGTATATTCCGGTTGAATACTTTACAGGTTTTGATTATGTGTTGGCCAATAATGGAAGTTTCAATACCAAAGGCATGGATATAACATTAAATGCCCGTATCATCAATTCAAAACTGAAATGGGATTTAGGCATAACATATTCAAAATACCAAACAGAAGTTACAGCTGTTAATGACGGACGCAATGTAACAGAAGTTTATGGTGCCAATATTTTAACTGAGGTGGGCCAGCCGCTTGGAGTCTTCTATGGTTTTAAGACTAACGGTGTTTATGCTACTCAGTCAGCAGCAGAATCGGCTGGTCTGGAAGCTCTGTTGCCCAATACTAGTACGATGGCATTCAGAGCAGGAGATGTTATTTTTGAAGATTACAAGGCAGATGGAATAATTGATAATCAGGATATGCAGGTTATTGGTGATCCTACCCCGGATTTCTTTGGCAGCGTGAATACACGTTTGCAATGGAAGGCTTTTACACTTGATGCTTCTCTGGCATTCAGCTATGGAAACGATGTATTTAATTATCTGCGTTATCAGCTGGAATCGATGCAGAATTTCAATAACCAGACTCAGGCGGTTATTAACAGATGGACCTATGATGGTCAGGTGACGGATATTCCGAAAGCTGAATTTGCTGATCCTATTGGAAACAGCCGTTTCTCTGATCGTTGGATTGAGGATGGTTCATATGTACGACTGAGAGATGTGACACTGACTTATAAACTGCCGTTTAAGGCTAATTTCCTTAAAGGTTCAGAGGTTTATGTTACGGGTTTAAACCTTCTGACGTTGTCTGACTATAAAGGACTTGATCCGGAATTTAGTTTGTCCAACTCACCTCTAACCCGGGGGATTGATGTAGGAATGACTCCTCAGGTTCAATCATTTTTTGTAGGGGTAAGAGTTAAACTGTAATAAATTGATTTAGTAAACAGGTTATGAAACAAAAGATCGTTATGAAAAACCCGGATTTAAAACATAGTTCAGCATATTTAACTCTGGTTTCGGAATATAAAGTAGTATCAGGTTTGATGAAAAAGCGAATTATAAATATACTTGGCGCAGCAGGAATCATGCTCATGGTTTTGGGCACCTGGTCCTGTTCAGATGTACTTGAAGTTAATCCGAGTGATGTACTGACTCCGGATCAGAATTACAGGGATATTTTTGATGCAAATTCAGCTGTAATTGGTGTATATGGTAAACTTCAGGAGCTGGCCCCGCAATATGTAGTTCTGAATGAGTTACGTGCAGACTTAATGGCAGTAACCGTAAATGCGGATCATTACATGCGCGAAGTAGCCAACCATAATGTAACGGCCGATAATCCCTGGGTTGATCCTCAGCCGTTTTTCTCACTGATTTTAAATTGTAATGATGTGATGAAAAACCTTAAAATAATGGTTGATGAGCATAAGATTTCCAAAGAAGAGTTTAATCCAAGATATTCTGATATTGCTGCTGTAAGAAGCTGGACGTATCTTCAACTTGCTATACACTATGGGCATGTGCCTTATATCACTGAGCCCATTGATCAGCTGAGTGATGTTTCTAAGATAGATCAGGGCGAGTATCCGTTTTTATCGCTTGAGGTTATGGTTGATACACTTGTCAATTTTATGGAATCAGTTCCGTATAAAGGGTTGTATACCGATCAGAATCTCTTATTATCCAATAATGGTTTTAGTCCGCAGATAAGTTATATTGACAAGGAATTTCTGTTAGGAGAGCTACACCTTTGGAACAACGATTATCTCCAGGCTGCTGAGTACTATAAAAGAATTATGGAACGCTCTGTCGGTAATTTTGATCGTTATAAAGTAGGAACCGACTTTTTTACATTCAGTCATTATCATTGTGGTTATATACGGTATTATGAACATGACCTGAACAGTGTGGTTAATCACTGGGGAACATTGTTTTCGACTTATGGAAGCGGAGATTATTATGACGAGTGGATATGGGTGATGTATTACAGCAGTACCTATACCCCGAGTCCTTTTATCGATCTGTTCTCGAATACCTATGGAAATTATTATTTTAAACCATCCAATCTGATTGTAAGTGATTGGAAAGGACAAATACAACAAAACGGATTTCCGGGTGATTTCAGAGGTGATATAGAGGATGAGGATGGAAACTCAGGGTCTTATAAAACCATTAACGGGCAGCCTGTTATTACAAAGTATATTTCAGATTTTGATCCGGGCAATCCTTACGACAAAAACGGGAAATGGTTCCTGTGGCGTTCTGCAGGGTTACACCTGAGATTTTGTGAAGCAACCAACAGGTATGCCCAGGAAATGGGAGCAGATAACCTTACGGTTGACAGCCTGGAAGCAGATAACTGGCAAACAAATGAAGCACTGGCTTTGTACAAAGTATCGTATGCTTTACTTAATAACAGTTTCAGGCCGAATTTTGAAACAGATGATCCTGCAAACGATTTTACGCAGAGACATCAGACACATTTGCCATTTCCATTCGATTTCGATGCCCGTAGTACAAGTATAAATGATAATCCACCGGCGGTACGTGCTCTGTGGTACAGGAACGAAGGAATACGTAACAGAGCTTACCTGGATAATGTCCCGTATTATCCGGAAAATATAGATTCTGTAGGGTTGATTAACTATCTGGAGGACAGGATTATTGAAGAGGATGCACTTGAGCTTGCTTTTGAGGGCCAGCGCTGGGGTGATTTGGTAAGGATTGCTTTGCGTAGAGATGATCCTTCATATCTGGCTGACAAAGTAGCTGATAAGCTGGCTGCAGAAGGAAATGCTGATGCAGAAGCTGTGCGGGTAAAATTAAGTAATGAGGAAAACTGGTGGTTGCCATTAACGAATAATAAATAACACAAACAATAAAGTGAATTCCTGGCCCGGGATAGGAAGGGTAAGAGTTTGAAAGCTAATTATTAATCAAAATTAAAGAGTATGAAGAATTTCTATTTTACGAAGTTAAAAATGATTACAACGGTAATGGCGTTGTTCATTTCTATGGGCTTATTTGCTCAAAGTACGATAACCTGGACTGGGGCGAACAGTTCAGATTATTCGGATCCGACAAACTGGGATCCGCAGGGTAATATTGATGGAAATGATGTGGTAATTGGTCATGCAGACAGCTATACATATCCATGTATAATAGACGCTGATGTTGATATTTCTGTTAATAGTTTAACGGTATCGGATGCCACGGAGGAAATTTTAAATCCCGATACGCCGGAAGCTGATACCATTCAGCATGCACCAGGAGAAGTTACCATTCACATGGCAACAGGTAAGTGGTTTACCGAAAATGATCCCGGTAGTAGTAAATATGTTAGGGGAATTATTAATATTACCGGAGGAAATTATCTGTATAACAGAAATAAAAACTATTATATGGATAATGCCAATGTCCGTTTAAATGTGGATTGTGATACATTCAGGATGAGAGGTTATCCACTGTTGGGAAAAAAGGACAATCCTCAAATGTGTGTAACATGGACCTTAAGCGGTCATACCTATGCAACACTTGAGTATCCTGCTTATACCGGAATTGATCGTTTCCCCAAAAATACATCTGCAGCGGTTACCGGCAGACCAAGTTTAATTATTGAAGATGAAGCCAAAATGGTAATTTTCAGAGATGCCTATGATTTTTTGCAAACACCAAAGGATTCAGGCCTTTTGGCTTCAACACCAGACAGGGATGTATATATTGAATTTGATCCGGTTACTGTTAGAACAACTATTTTCACGCGCTTGAAAACTGCATTTGTAATTGAACCTACAGACAGACAGGTGCTAATAGCTGGTGAGGAAGGTTCTATGCTTGCAGCTATCCAAAATGACGGCTTAGCAAACATGGAATCTCTGGAGTGGAAATACGGAACAACTTCAGGTGGTCCTTATGATCAGTCATTTACACCGGCTCAAACAAATGATACCATTTATCCTAATTTCACTAACTCAGGTAATTTCTACCTGGCGTTGGAAGGAATGAGTGGTGGAAATGCATCTTACTCGAATGAAGTAAACATTTTGGTTTCTTCCAATAAAGCTGTTGTTACGCCTGATTTAGGCCAAACTATTCGCTTAGGACAGCAGGCATCAATATTAACTGTAACAGAAACACCGGCTGCAACCAGTCGTGAGTGGAAATACAGCACAACACCGGGTGGACCTTATGTGTCATTTGATCCGGCTGTTACCGGAACGGAGTTTACGCCAAACTTTACCGAGGTTGGAATGTATTTTGTTGTATGTGAATCTCAAATCGATGGAAATACTGAAACATCAAAAGAAGTTATGTTTAGTATTATTGAGTCTAATGCTGCTCCTCTTAACCTTACATTTACAGGTGCGGTTTCTGATGATGCAGGGGACTTGTTTAACTGGGATCCTGCTGCATATTATCAGAATAACAAGTTGAAAGTACCGGATGCCGGTATGATGCCTGTTATTTCAGACGATGGTGTTGATACTGTAAGGTATTTTGATATTGCAAGAGATGCGGTATTTACTATAGACAAGCCAAGCTTAAATGATACCTTGGTGTATAATACGGATCATAGTAGTTCTGAGGGCTCTTTTGAAGTTGATGGAGGTGTGTTTGTGCATACTGGTGGACACTTACGTCTGTATTCTCCGTATACTACATTTACTATTAAGAATGATGCACAGGTTATATTCAAGGGTACTTCTGTTTTGATGGGTGGTAGTGATAATCCTGCCAATGGATCAAATATGATTATAGAGGACAACGCTATTGTATATTTTAATGTATGGCCTGGACGTATCTCTCCGAACCCTGGTTATAGCGAGTTCAGACTTTCCGGTAATGCAAAACTAGTTTTCTCAGGCGATTACCGAAGTACTGGTACGCCTCTTTTACACAATGTAATAACGACAACAACGCTTACAGCAAGTGATGGTAGCGATTCAATTGTTGTTGATACAACAACTTATCGTAAATTCATTACTCCTGAAGGATTTGAACCTTATATGGTATTTGATCCGGTAGATAGCGTGACCACAATTACAGCAAGGGATTTAAGTGCATTTGCTATTGAGCAGACTATTACACAAATTGTTGGCCTTAATCAGGAAACTAATCCGTTGTCGCTGATTAATTCTTCTTCGTATACGGCATTTGAATGGCAATACAGCAGAAGTGCTGCAGGTCCCTGGTCTTCATTCGAAACTCCTAAGACAGGAGAAACAGCAACGTTTGCATTTGATACTGCCGGTGTTGTATTTGTAAGATGTCTGGCTGATGGTTCAGTGGCATCAAGTAATGCAATTGCCGTTAGAACAATTAAAATTCCGGTATCTCCTGCATCATTTCAGAATATCGATCCGAATACTGACGGTACTCAGTTGAATGTTGATCTTCCGGATGGCATAACCGGTACAGAATGGAAGTACTCTACAACTTCCGGTTCAGGTTATGAAGGATTCTTCCCGATAGCACAGACCGATACATTCTATATACCAAACTTCTTTGATGTTGGAACATATTATGTTGTATTTGAAGCTGTTGCAACGGATGATAATGGTCAGGATGTCGTAGTGTACAGTAACGAAGTTACTATTAATGTTGGTAATGTTGCGATCGACAAAGTAAGTTTAGGTAGTGTATCAGTTTATCCGAACCCTGCCAGAAATGCATTCTATGTGGATGGTGGCGACCTGAAATCTTATGAATTACAGGTTGTTAATCTTCAGGGTGCAGTAGTATTTAACAGATCTTACAATCAGGTAGACGGACCACAGAAAGTGGATTTCAATAAATCTGGTTACTATCTCATAAAACTCATAGCTGACGAAGGCGTTAAAGTTGGTAGTCTGGTTATCGAATAATACTTATTAAAGGAAAGCCCCTTGGGCTTTCCTTTATTTTTTAATCAATTCTTGGTTTAGGGTGGGCTTATCTTCGATTGCTTTTTGACATTTTTCTGATCACACTGTTTTGCTTTCCCGTTTTATTCGCTTTTACATTTTCTCAGTATCTGATTATGAAAATTAAATTAATTTTTAAGTATTCTGCCTTGGCATTTCTTTTTTTAACATCAATTACGTTACAGGCACAACGTAGAATGGAGGCGCTGGACCGTGGAGTAGTGGCTGTTAAAAAGGGGAACGGAGTTTACTTAAGTTGGCGAATTGTCGCTAACGAACTTAGAAATGTAGGGTTTAATATTTACAGGGACGGAGCTAAGATTAATAGTGAACCAATATACGATTCATCGAATTTTTCTGATGCTGATGGAACTACTGATGCACATTATGCAGTTGCAGCTGTAAAGGATAATGTAGAACAGATAAAATCTCAGGAAGTTGCGGTATGGGGAAGTCAGTATCTTCAAATTCCCGTCAGCTCCATAGGAGGGCATTGGGATACATATACGATTAATGATGCTTCTGTTGGTGATCTGGATGGTGACGGAGAATATGAAATTGTTGTAAAACGTCTTCCTAAAAATACGGCGCCTGAGGCTACCGATTATAATTTGCTGGAAGCTTACAAACTGGATGGGACTATGCTTTGGCGGATTAATCTGGGACCCAATATCGCCAATGCGGTAGAAACAAATTTTTTGGTGTATGATTTTGACGAGGATGGAAAAGCTGAAGTTGTTACCCGCACGTCAGATGGAATGATTGACGGAACTGGCATTAACATTGGTGACAGGGATAACGACGGAACGGTTAATTACAGATACTCTCTCAAATTAAATTCAACTTATTACAGAATTGCCGGACCTGATTATATATCTGTTTTCGATGGTAAAACCGGAAAGGAACTGGCCTGGGGTAATTATATAGAGCGTGATCCATTGGTTCAATGGGGGACTCCGGGGATGAACGATGGTCAATTGGCTCACCGCGCCACTAAATGTATGTGGACGGTGGCGTATCTGGACGGGAAACATCCCAGTATGGTAAACAGCCGTGGTATTTACCACAGGATAAAACTGGAAGCATGGGATTGGGATGGAACAAATCTGAGTAAACGTTGGGCCTGGGATAGTAATCCTGGTGGTGCAATAACAGCTTATACAGGTCAGGGAAATCACCAGCTCAGTTGTGCCGATGTGGATGACGACGGATGTGATGAGATCATATACGGATCAATGACGGTGGATAATGATGGAACAGGGCTTTATTCTGTACGTACCGGACATGGTGATGCACTTCATGTGGGTGATATGGATCCGGACCGACCGGGTCTTGAAATATGGGATTGTCTGGAAAACAGCTCAGACTGGGGGGCAACTTTCAGAGATGCACGTACAGGTGAAATTCTCATCCGGTATCATTCCAACAGAGATTGCGGTAGATGCGCAGCTGGTGATATTAATCCTGATTCCAAAGGGTATGAGATCTGGGCAGCTACAGAGTGCCCTATGTATGATGTAGAAGGACATGTGGTGGGAACAAACAATGTGCCTCAGAATTTTATGATATGGTGGGATGGAGACTTGTCAAGAGAGTTTCTGACAGATGCAAACTTTTCCTCAGATCTGGGATATGGTATCCCTGACATTTCGAAGTACAATACAGAAACTAAGGATAATTATTCCATATTCAGAGCAAATGGTACAGCAACCAATAACTGGACAAAAGGGACACCTTGCCTGCAGGCAGACGTAATAGGTGACTGGCGTGAGGAAATTATTGTAAGGACCACTGATGATAAAGCCATGAGGTTATATACAACAACGCTGCCAACGAATCAGCGAATTCCGACTTTAATGCATGAGCCTCAGTACAGAATAGCGATCTCATGGCAGAATAATGCGTATAATCAACCGCCTCATCCAGGGATATATTTAGGCTCGGAAACTCAGGATATTCCTCCATATCCCTTTAGTAATGGTGAATTAGTATGGAATACAGGTTCAGACTGGGATAAGGTAACAGAAAACTGGCAGGATGAAAACGAAACATCTCGTGTTTATGCAGACGGCGCTGATGTGTTGTTTGATTATAATGGAGACAATTCAGCTCCGGTTAATATAAATGAGGTGTTGAAGCCTCATAGCGTCAGGATACAATCCCAACATGATTATGAATTTAGCGGAACCGGGAAACTCAGTGGTTCCATGGAACTGTTAAAAGCCGGAACGGGTACATTAAAGATTTCTAATGCGAAAAATGATTTCTCAGGCGAAACCATGGTTTATTACGGTACAATGATCCTAAACTCTGACCTTGATTCCAGTCATGTAACTGTTTGTAAGTTTGGTTCGCTTTATGCTAGCGGAAATCTGGGCAATGGACTTTGGGTTAAAACCGATGGGAAATTAAGTCCCGGTTCGGCAGGATCAGAAGCAGCACATATCAATATAAAACAGACATTATCGTTACAAAATAAGTCAAATTTATATTTCGATTTGAGTGATGATCCGACCGGAGACACAAAACTAAACGATCAGATTAATGTTACAGGAGATATGGTAGTTGACGGTGTTAGTAACCTTTATTTCAGTTGTTTGGATGGTGGTCTGAATCCTGGCTTATATAAGCTTATTAATTTCAGTGGTACTTTCAATGGTACAGCGGATAGTTTTACAATCAACGGAATTCCGGATGTTGCATGTCTGATTACTATAGATAACGGAAGTTTGATCCTTGAAGTTCTTGAAGTAAGATCATCCACAGAATTGATCTGGAAAGGTGATGTTAGTAATGTTTGGGATTTTGCAGGTGATAAAAACTGGTTAAATGATGAACAACAGGATTGGTTTCTTGGTAATGATACAGTGATATTTAACGAAACAGGTGAAAATCAAAATAGCATAAATATAACAGAAGATGTTCCGGTTAGCGGCATCCTTGTTGATGGCACATCCAGTTATACTTTCTTCGGTTCCGGAAAAATTTCGGGCAGCGGTGGATTAGTTAAAAACGGACCAGGAAAATTGTTTATAAAACTGTTAAATACCTACGAAGGCCCAACAGTACTCAATGGAGGAATGACTGAAGTTACGCAGCTTGCTGGTTCCGGTAAAGAAAGTCCGCTGGGAGCTGCTTCCGCAGATCCATCAAATCTCGTGATTAATGGTTCTATATTAAGAATTAACGGTCTGAATTCAACAACAGACAGAGGGATGACGTTTGGCCCTAACAACGGCACATTATATATTGATGCGCTTACACAGCTTGAAATGACAGGTATAATAACCGGTGAAGGTGCAATAATTAAAGATGGTGACGGAATATTGTCGATTTATAATGCCAATACGTATACAGGGGGCACTGCTATCAATAAAGGCACACTTGAGCTGGCTTCAGAAACGGCTACAATTGAGGGTCTTGGGTCAGGTCTGGTTACATTGAAAAATGCAACGCTACAGATGTTTAATAATACAGGATCAGATACAAAAATGTACTGGGATCTTGAAGTTCCTGCCGGATTTAATGCAACCCTGAATCTTGATGGCCGGTGTGGCTGGTATGGAGATTTAACCGGTAGTGGTACTTTAAATATCTATACACCTTACATTCGATCTGATTTATTTGGTGACTGGTCAGCGTTTTCAGGTTTGATTAATGTTACCACTGATAATGATGGTGGCTGGCTTATTCTGGGTAATGCATTAGGATATAAGCAAACAAGTATCCATCTGGAGGACAATGTTACAGCATTATATGCGAATACAGAAGATGCAGTCATTGAAATTGGTGAATTAACAGGTACGTCAGCATCGGTTCTGGGATCCGGAGGTCAGGGCAGCAATACCATTACATGGAAAATTGGAGGTAAGAACACCAGTTTTACCTTTGATGGAAGGATTAATAATGATCAGTATAAGAACTCAGGCTCTCAGGCTGCTGTGATAAAAACCGGATCAGGCAGAATGACCCTTACAAACAGCAATACTTATACCGGGGGAACGGTGATTGAAAAAGGTGCCATTTTGGTAGAAAACAATAGCGGAAGTGCAACCGGAACGGGATCGGTTGAGATAAAATCAGGAGGTTTGTTAGGCGGAAAAGGATATGTATCTGGTGATGTGAAAGTAAATACAAACGCATATATTTCGCCCGGTAATACAACAGGTATCGGAAGTCTGATTGTTGGAGGTAATTTAACATTAGAATCAGGAGGATATATTGTGGCTAAAGCAGATGCTACAAATAATACTTCTGATATTGTAGCAGTTGCCGGAACAGTTAATTTAAACGGTGCAAAAATATACCTGAATAAAATAAATGGATCGTATGCGGCAGGAAACCACTTTAAAGTGCTGCAATGTACAAAAATCACCGGTACGGTTTCAGGAGTAATACCTGCATCACCCGGTGATGGATTATACTGGGATCTTTCATCAATCAGTCTTGGTATTATTAAAGTAACTAATACTGTGGCTGTTCAGAATATTAGTACTGCCCCTGCACTAATATATCCGAATCCCTCAAAAGGTATGGTTTCTGTAGACTTAAGCGGTTATAGTAAAACAGGATATTTAACGGTTGAAACGCTGACCGGTCAGGTAGTATATTCTGCTTTGGTGAATGGAGGTGAATCGCATTCCGTTGATTTAAGAAACGTAGATAAAGGTATATATATGTTAAAAATAGAGTTCGGTGATCAAAAGTTAGTTAACAGCTTAGTAATCAACTGAACAAAGTATTAGATTTGGAGTTTAGAACGTACAAGGATAAAAGGATGAATGGAAGAATTTTACTCAGGTTTTGGATTTGGGTTTTTATTGTTTTTGCAACAGGTACACAGTTGCAGGCTCAACGTCAGATTGAGTCACTGGACAGAGGGGTTTTAGCGGTAAGAAAATCAACCAGTCAGGTATATATTAGCTGGCGTTGGCTGGGAACAGAATCGGAAGATGTAGGCTATAACATCTACCGGGGCAATACCAAACTGAATGATAGCCCTATTACTAATTCAACGAACTATTTAGATAATACAACAACAAGTGAATCTTACAGTGTTGCGGCAGTAATTAATGGTGTAGAACAACCCAAATCTGATCCTGTAGAGGTCTGGAGTAATACATACAAAGATATTCCGTTACAGGTTCCTGCAGGAGGAACTACACCGGATAACGTGAATTATTCATATTCTCCTAATGATGCAAGTGTTGGCGATCTGGATGGCGATAAACAATACGAGATAATATTAAAATGGGATCCGTCAAATGCCAAGGATAACTCTAATTCAGGATATACAGGAAATGTTTACATCGACGGGTACAAAATGGACGGAACATTTTTGTGGCGTGTCGATCTGGGGAAAAACATCAGGGCTGGTGCACATTACACCCAGTTTATGGTGTACGATTTTGACGGCGACGGTAAAGCGGAATTTGCTTGTAAAACTGCACCTGGAACAAAAGACGGTACAGGAGCGTATCTGAGCAAAGGTCCGGCCGCCAATGATAATGACGCAGCAGATTACCGGAATTCAAGTGGTTATATCCTGTCAGGGCCTGAATATTTGACCATTTTCAACGGTGAAACCGGAGCTGAAATGGCTACGGTAAATTATAATCCGCCAAGAGGAAATGTGAGCAGCTGGGGAGACAGTTACGGCAACCGTGTGGACAGGTTTCTGGCCTGCGTAGCTTATTTGGATGGCGTGCATCCCAGTTTGGTGATGTGTCGCGGGTATTATACCCGCATGGTGTTAGCTGCATGGGATTGGGATGGAACCAACCTGAAACAGCGTTGGGTCTTTGATACCAATAACAGTGGTTATTCATCATGGCAGCATCAGGGGAACCATCAGGTAAGTGTGGCCGATGTTGACTTTGACGGAAAAGATGAAATTATTTACGGTTCAGCAACTATTGATGACGATGGCACCGGGCTTTATAATACAAACCTCGGCCATGGTGATGCATTACATGTGTCTGATTTTGATCCTGAAAGACCAGGCCTGGAAGTTTTTGCCGTACATGAAAACTCAGTTGATGGAATGACATTTCGTGCGGCTGAAAATGGCCGGATTTTATTTCAGATTAAAGCAGGTTTTGATAATGGCCGGGGTGTGGCTGGTGATATTGATCCTAACTATTATGGTGCAGAAATGTGGAGTGGTGCCGGATCAGGAACATATAATGTCAATAAGAAGATGGTTGGTGATAAACCATCCATGAATTTCCTCATTTGGTGGGATGGCGATTTATCCCGTGAATTACTGGATAAAGACTGGAATTCAAATCAGGGGTTGGGAATTGGAAATATTACTAAATATAATGAACATTCCTCCGATACCAGGCTATTGACAGCTAATGGAACCTATTCTAATAACTATACTAAAGGGACGCCCTGCTTACAGGCAGATCTTTTTGGTGACTGGCGGGAAGAGGTGATCTGGAGAACAACCGACAATAAGAAATTAAGGATTTATACAACGCCTTATCCCACAGATGTTAAAATAAGAACTCTGATGCACGATCCGCAGTACCGTTTGGCTATTGCATGGCAGAATGTGGGATATAATCAGCCACCTCATCCGGGCTTTTATCTGGGTACAGGGATGAAAACACCGCCTTTGGCGCCAATTGTGCAGGCTGATCTGGTCTGGGACGGAACGGATGGTTTTGACTGGAACATAGCCTCTTCAGCAAACTGGCAGAATAAAAATGGCGATGTTTCTGTTTTTCATAATGGAGATGAAGTGCTTTTTTCATTAACCGGCAATAATGGCAACGCTGTAAATATTGCAGGAACAGTTACTCCCGGCAAGGTTTCTGTTGTAAGCCCTGGTGATTATACCTTCTCTGGAGCAGGTGATTTATCTGGCGCGATGGAATTAATTAAAAGCGGTACAGGAACTCTTATTGTAGCAAACAGTAATGCTTACACCGGCAAAACTGAGATTTCACAGGGAGAATTTCAGCTGGATGGAGAACTTTCTGCAAGTAAAGTTATTGCAGAGGGTAATGGTGTAATTAGTGGAACCGGAACATTTGGAAATGGTCTTGAGTTATCTGAGGGGGCTCTGTTTTATGCCGGGCATAAAGGTGAAGCAGGAACAACTTCAGTAAAAGGGGGGATGCAGGTGTCAGATGGTGTGACCTTAAATTTTGATTTGTCCAATGATCCAGACGGTGTAGCCGGAAGCAATGACTCATTGAAAGTAGATGGAGATTTTGTATTGCAGGGAAAGGCTACGGTTGCTATAAATAAAACGGATGGTGAATTATCGGAAGGAACATATTTTTTGATTTCGTATACAGGCAGTTTTGCAGGCGATTTAAATAATGTAGAGGTAACAGGCATTCGCGAGTTACTATATGAACTTCAGATTGATAACAATAATCTGGTTCTGGTAATAACAAAACCAAGAGATCCGGCATCCCTTGTTTGGGATGGAGAAAGCAGCAATGCATGGGATTTACTGAAGACATCAAACTGGCTGAATGCAGGCACCAGTGATATTTTTGTAGTAAATGATGACGTGTTATTTGATGATTCTGGAAATGCAAACGTGAATGTTTCGGATGATGTGCCGATTGGAAACATGGAAGTTAATGCATCGCAAACCTATGTTTTTTCCGGTGGTGGAACAATCAGTGGGCCAGGTGGAATTACTAAAAATGGCAGTGGTTATTTGAAAATTGCGACTAAAAATACATTTACAGGTCCGCTTGTAATTAATTCCGGTTATTTGGATGTAACATCTGTATCCAATGCCGGTGATCCCGGAGGTTTGGGGGCAGCATCATCTGATCCGGCAAACTGGATTATTGATGGTGGAATATTAAGATATTCAGGTGCGGATGCATCAACAAATCGTGGACTTACCTTAGGATCAAACGGAGCCATAATAGAAACATCTGCTTTATCACTAACTTTAGATGGGACGGTGACAGGGTTAGGCTCTCTTACTAAAAGAGGGAGTGCGACATTAAAAATATCTGGGGCTAATTCATACCAGGGTGGTACTATCATTGAAGGAGGTACCTTAAGCCTTATAACAGATAATGCAAACGTAAGCGGATTGGGTAGTGGTAAAATTACATTGAAATCTGCAACGTTAAGCATGTATGATAATAATGGTTCATACACTGATTTTACTAACGATATTGAAGTTCCTTCAACATTTAATGCCACCTGGATGCTGGATGGTCGCTGTAATATTTACAGCAAACTTACGGGGTTAGGAACGCTTAATTTATATGTTCCTTATTTAAGATCTCAAATTGACGGAGACTGGTCCGGATTCGAAGGTAAGATAAATGTAACGTCAGACAATGATGGTGGAATGTTAATTCTGAATAATGGTAACGGGTATGGAAAAGCGACTATTGATCTTGGAGATAAAGTTTCTGTGATACGGGCTAATTCTGAGGATATAACACTTGACATTGGTGAGCTGACTGGTACATCAACTTCCAGGCTTGGAGCCGGAGGAGAAGGAGCCAATACCATAACATGGCGAATTGGTACGAATAATACTAATTTTACTTTTGATGGTGTAATTTGTAATGATCAGTATAAAAACAGTGGTGCAAAAGCTGCTTTGATCAAAGCAGGTTCAGGAAGAATGACAATTACAAATAGCAATACTTACTCCGGAGGTACTGTAGTTGAAAAAGGAGCTCTGATAGTAAATAATACCAGTGGTAGTGGAACCGGGACCGGGGATATCACAGTTAACGGAGGTGCTGTTCTTAGTGGAACAGGAATTATAAGTGGCAATGTTGCTGTAAAAGCAGGTGGTTACCTGATGGCAGGAATTGCAACAACAGGGGCTGGTACACAGATAAATAGTGATGTAACTTTCTCTCCTGGATCATATTTTCTGGCTACGGTCAATAGTGATAATGGAACTTCTGACAAGCTAAAGACTACAGGTACTGTTAACCTTAATGGTACACTTTATGTCAATAACCTTGGTTCTGCATTCAAAAAAGGTGACAGTTTCATTGTTATTCAATCAACATCAAAAATTGGGGAGTTTACAGGTGTTTATCCTGCTTCTCCGGGAGAAGGATTATACTGGGACTTAAGCGGAATGAAAAATGGCGGAATTTTGCGTGTCACAGACATACCAACTTCAATCAATAATATTTCTGACCCGGCTTTGATCAGGGTTTATCCAAATCCGGTGAATGGAACACTATATGTGGACTTTAAAAGGGCCGGGAGAAATTCAGATATTTCGATAATTGATTTATCCGGCAGGGTTGTTTACAATTCTGTAGATGTGAATGATAAAACTCTCGCAGTAAGTTTTGATACATTCCCTCAGGGAATTTATCTGGTGAAAATTATTTCTGATGGTAATACAGAGATACATAGAATTGTAAAAGAATAATTGGGAGGATTTTTAATTGAGCATATTAAAATTTAAGGATTAAACATGAATTGAGCATAGGATATATAAACATTTAATTGCAAGCACCTGTAGGAAATCTTACAGGTGCTTTTCTTTTTGTAATTGGCATAATATAATTTTAAATATGTATATATTTTACTATATTTGGTCTGATTGGGAAAAAGGGGCTGTAAGTTATTGCGAGTTTA
Source organism: Quyinboa ferrireducens (assembly GCF_042436675.1). Taxonomy (NCBI): domain Bacteria; kingdom Pseudomonadati; phylum Bacteroidota; class Bacteroidia; order Bacteroidales; family Quyinboaceae; genus Quyinboa; species Quyinboa ferrireducens. Next base: position 115,773 of record NZ_JBHMVA010000010.1, read on the forward strand.
TCGTTTGAGATTTGAAAGAATTTAGTTCACGTATTTAAGTTTTTGAAGGGGAGCTATAATATAACTCCGAATGAAAATTCAAAATAGCAAAAGCTATAACCAGCAAGGTTCCTGAATTACTTCGAAAGGCGTATAAAAAGGGTTGTTTAGCGTTTTGGTAGTTTTAATAAGATTTAGTAAAAACGGGTTGAACCTTTTTTATATACCCGTTGTTTGATTGATGTAGTAAAATCTCAATGATGTTTTCCAGAGCTGTTTATATAGTCGTGTTAACGTTCATCAGCCTGGCATTAAATGCCCAGGTTGAAGTAGGAGATACTATATCCGGTTTTTCTCTCAAAGAGGACAATGGAAAAACCTGGGATTTATCTGAAGATTTTACATCCAAATATCTGATCGTTTACTTTTATCCGGCCGCTATGACAGGAGGATGTACTACACAGGCCTGCTCATACAGGGATGTTTCAGATGATTTGAAAAAGGATAGTACACAAGTTGTTGGTATCAGCGGAGATGCAGTGAAAAATCTGAAAATCTTTAAAACGGCATATGACCTGAATTTTCCGTTACTGTCTGATCCGAAAGGAAAGGTTGCCGCTATGTTTGGTGTGCCAACAGGAGACGGAGGAAGCATAACAAGGAAGGTCGATGGCAATGAGGTTGAATTAACCCGTAATGTTACAGCCAGTCGCTGGACATTTGTACTCGATAAAAATAATATTATTATACACAAAGAAATGAATGTTAATCCCGGAGAAGACAGTAATAATATGTTACACATGATAAAACAATATCATTAATACTAATACTCCACAAAATAGAAGCAAATGAAAGAAATCAAAGCAAAACTGCATCAAAAGGGACTTGAAAAAGCTGAAATTGTAAAAAAGATTCTCAAAGATCACGGTGACGTTGAGTTACAAAAGGTAACCATTGCACATGCATTAACAGGAATGAAAGGCATTGTAAGTCTGTTAACTGACACATCAAAACTGGATCCTGAAAGCGGTATCCGTTTCAGAGGTTACAGTATTCCTGAATTAAAGGAAGTACTTCCAAAAATTAAACCTGACGGAGAACCATTACCTGAAGGATTGTTTTATCTGATGTTAATGGATGAGCTACCTACCAAAGAGGATGTTAAAAAAATAAGTCAGGATTGGTCACGTCGTGCAAAGGACATTCCACATTACGTATTTGATGTCATCAATGCATTGCCTAAAGATGCTCATCCAATGATACAGCTAAATACGGCGATTCTTGCCATGTCAAAGCAGTCACATTTTAGGAAAGCTTATGATGATGGTATGGATAAGAAAGATTTTTGGGATCCGATGTTCGAAGGAGTTATGGATTTGATAGCCAGACTTCCTGTTATAGCTGCTTACATTTATCGCCGTGTATTCCATCAGGAAAAGTATATAGATATTGATCCCAGTTTGGACTGGGCAGGAAACCTTGCTCACATGATGGGATATGAAAGTGAAGAAGTTAAGCGGCTGATGCGACTTTATATGGTAATTCATGCGGATCATGAAGGTGGAAATGTTTCGGCACACACCACACATCTGGTCGGTTCAGCCCTATCAAACCCTTATTATTCATTTGCTGCAGGTATGAATGGATTAGCTGGGCCTCTACACGGAATGGCTAATCAGGATGTTATGCATTGGATTAATAAACTATTGTCATGGGCTGATACATGTTGTCCAACTAAAGATCAAATTCGTGAATTTGCACAGATTACATTAGACTCTGGGAATGTAATCCCCGGATATGGACATGCGGTCTTACGTCAGACCGACCCCAGATTTACCGTTCAGCTTGAATTTGCTAAGAAATATAAGCCGGATGCACAGTATATTAAGGTAGTGAGCGATATTTATGATGTTGTTCCGGATGTGTTAAGAGAAACCGGGAAGGTGAAAAATCCATGGCCTAATGTTGATGCCATTTCAGGTTCATTACTCACCAGTTATGGTATAACAGAGCAGCAGATTTATACTGTTTTGTTCGGAGTATCACGATCACTTGGTGTTTTAGCTTCGCTGGTTTGGGACCGTTTGTACGGTTTCGGTATCGAACGACCAAAATCTCAGCCTCTGTCTTTCTTCATGGAGAAAGCCGGAATGAAATAAGATAAAATCTTTAAGAAATAAGGTAAAAACCCGTTACTGAATGTAGCGGGTTTTTTGCGTTGTGGACTCAATAATAATATGCATTATAAGTGTATCAAATACAACAAATTAATTTATATATATTTTTTTAAATATCTTTCTTTTAGTATATTATGATTCTTTTAGTAGTCTCTTATTCATGTAAAAGAGTGTCATATTGTGTAAATATATAGTCATATTATGCATTGAAACTGTATTGTGAATGTTCTATTTTTGTTAGTTAAGAAAACACTCATTATCAATATCTTATTTTTTCTTTAACAGCTGAATGTCTTATTTATTCAGAACAGAAAGCATTTTTGAAAAATATAACTACAAATGAAAAAACTTCTTGCAGGAATTTTATTAGCTGGTGTTGTTTCAATAGGTTTTTTTACGGCGCAAGCACAGACTAAAACCGATACTGCATTTCCTGAAAAATTTGATTTCGGTTCGGAGAAGACACCTGAAGGTTATATTGCTGTAACGCCTGAAACTGTTTACAGCAAAGAAAACGGATTAGGTATTGCCAGTAATTTTATGGTTCAGACCATTAAGAGAGATAAAAAAAATAACCTGACAAGTGATTTTCTGACCAGTGAACATCCGTTTTATTTCAACGTAAATATTCCTGAAGGGCGTTATAAAATTACAGTCACCCTTGGGGATCCTAAAGGTAAGTCCGAAACAACCGTAAAGGCGGAAAATCGCCGATTGATGCTGGAAAATATTAAAACAGGTAATAAACAAATAGTAACTAAAACATTTATTGTTGATGTCCGCTCATCCAAAATAAACGATGAGGAAAAGATAAGATTGAAGAAGAGAGAACTGGGGTATCTGAACTGGGATAACAAGCTTACCCTGGAATTTGGTGGGCCCAGACCATGTGTGTCATCACTGGAAATTGAAGCCGTGAATGATTTTCCTGTCATCTTTCTTGCCGGAAATTCTACTGTAGTGGATCAGATGTACGAACCCTGGGCATCGTGGGGACAGATGTTTCCTCGTTTTCTGAAACCGGACGTAGTTGTTGCCAATTATGCAGAATCAGGTGAAACACTGAAGGCATTCCGGGGTGAGAAAAGACTTAAAAAAATATTAAGTGTTATGAAGCCTGGTGATTACCTCTTTATGGAATTTGCCCACAATGATCAAAAACCAGGAAGTAGTCATGTGGAGCCCTTTACGACATATCAGGATCAGCTAAGATACTTTATGAATGAAACCCGGAAAAAAGGCGGGCACCCTGTTTTGGTCACATCAACAAACAGAAGGGTTTTTGATGATTACGGAAAGATTGTTAATACTCTTGAAGAATATCCGGAGGCCATGCGGCAACTGGCCAAAGAAGAAAATGTGCCTTTAATTGACCTGAATGCCATGAGCAAAGAACTTTTTGAGGCGTTGGGACCGGAGAACTCTAAAAAGGCATTTGTACATTATCCGGCTCATACCTATCCGGGACAGGATAAACCTTTGGCGGATAACACTCATTTTAATCCATACGGAGCTTATGAGCTGGCTAAATGTGTTGTAGAGTCCATTAAGGAAAATTATCCGCAGCTGGCCAAATATGTTTCAGATGATTTTAAAGGTTTTGATCCCAATCATCCTGATCCGTATGAAAATTTCTTCTGGCCTGTAAGTCCGGCAGTAGAGTTAATTAAGCCGGATGGAAACTAATTATAAAGTTATAGGAAACAGGTATTACTTAAATCTGGTTAGTATGAAATCCCGACTGTTATATGTATTGATTGTTCTTGGTACTGTTGTTGTATCCTGCAATAAAAGTATTCCTCCTGAACTCATTACAGTAAAAGTTGATGCGCCTTTTGAAATGCCTGAAATCGCTATACCTGATTTTAGCAATTGTAAAACATTTAACATTATTAATTACGGTGCAGTAAAAGATGATAAGGTTAAAACTTCTGCAGCGATGGCTGCGGCTATAGGTCAGGCTAACAGCGCCGGAGGAGGAATAGTAGTTATTCCTGAGGGTGAATGGCAGACTGGAAAAATTCATTTTAAGAGCAATGTTAATTTGCATCTTGACAAAGGTGCAGTCCTTCTTTTTTCGGATAATCCTGAAGACTATTTACCAGCTGTGCATACTACCTGGGAAGGATTGGAGTGTTACAATTATTCTCCGTTAATCTATGCGTACGAGTGTAAAAATATTGCCATTAGCGGTGAAGGTAAAGTGAAAGCCAGGATGGATCTCTGGGAAACCTGGTTTTCCCGTCCGCCGGCTCATATGAACAGCCTGAAACGCCTCTATAATCTGGCTGCAAAAGATGTTCCTGTTCAGGAACGACAAATGGTAAATGATACCGCACATTTAAGACCGCATTTTATCCAGTTTAACCGCTGTGAAAATGTTTTGCTGGAGGGTATTTCTGTCATAAACAGCCCGTTTTGGACTATCCATCCCTATATGTCTAAAAATGTAGTGATACGGAATATTAATGTCTATGCACATGGTCATAATAACGACGGAGTTGATCCTGAGATGACTCAGAATATGTTAATTGAAAACTGTGTATTCGATCAGGGTGACGATGCCATCGCTGTTAAATCCGGTCGCAATCAGGATGCATGGCGCCTGAATACACCAACCAAAAATCTGGTCATCAGAAATTGCTATGTTAAGAACGGTCACCAGTTGTTGGCTATCGGCAGTGAATTATCCGGAGGAATAGAAAATGTTTATATGGATAGTTGTCAGGTTGCTGATGGTGCCAGCATGTTCCACCTGGTTTTTATAAAAACCAATGAACGCCGTGGTGGATATGTAAAAAATATACATGTTAGCAATATTGTGGCCGACAAGATGCGTGAAGGTATTTTGGGTATTGAAACCGATGTGTTATACCAGTGGAGGGATTTGGTTCCAACGTATGAAAGGCGGCTTACTCCGATAAGCAATATTTATCTTGAGAATATACAGGCAAAAGACGTAAAATTTATTTCACGGATTCTGGGACAAAAGGAGTTGCCGGTTAAAAATGTGATACTTAAGAAAGTATCGGCAGAGAACGTAGAGGATAAACCGGTAATTAACGAAAACGTTATAGACTTTAAGATGCTTAATTAAAAGCATCGTTATATAATTAGATTTTTTTTCATAATTAATTAGTTGGTACTAAAAAGCGGGGGTGAGCATTCATTTCCGCTTTTATTTTTAAATTCACAACTCCGTTGGATAAGAGAGTTTCATAAACACATTATATGATGATACATTTGAACAGACAATTAAGCATTAAAGCAGTAGTCTTTTTTTTGTTATCGTTATTTTCTGTATCGAGTTTAATTGGGCAGTATCCACCAACATTTACAGAAAAGATGATTGCAAAAGCTACAGTTGATTCGTTAGCCCGGGTATATCTCACACCACAACGAATTGTGTGGATATCCAGCGATTCGCTGGTGCAAAATGCAGATATTTTACTGGAGAAAGGAACCGGGCAGGCTTATTTTGGGCGTCAAACAGTGTGTAGGATAACCAATAAGAACGGTTCAGTGTCGGGTTTGATCCTGGATTTTGGAAAAGAAATTCAGGGAGGTGTACGAATAATTACGTCCCAGAGCAACCGTGTTACACGAAAAGTCAGGTTACGATTTGGGGAATCTGTGAGTGAGACATGTAGTGATGTTATAGGTGATGGGACCTCCGGAACCGAAGGCGGGGCAACAAATCACCATGCCATGCGTGATTTTGAAATAGCTCTGCCCGGGTATGGCAATATTGAGGTAGGTAACACCGGTTTCCGGTTTTTACGGATCGATCTGGCAGAACCTGATGCAATGGTGGCTATAAAAGAAGTTAAGGCCATTGCAACATTCAGGGATATTCCTTATCTGGGTTCATTTAAATGCAATGATTCTCTTCTGAATAAAATCTGGGAGACTGGTGCTTATACGGTTCATTTGTGTATGCAGGATTATTTATGGGACGGCATTAAGCGCGACAGGATGGTATGGGCCGGCGATATGCATCCCGAAGTTATGACTATAAGTACTGTGTTCGGATATAATGAAGTTGTACCGAAAACACTTGATTTTCTTAAAGACTATACACCGCTGCCGGCTTTTATGAACGGTATTCCGTCTTATTCCATGTGGTGGGTAATTATGCAGCACGATTGGTACATATATCATGGCAGGAAGGATTATTTGACTGAACAAAAAGAATATATGCTGGCTTTGTTGGATAAATTTAGTCGCTATGTAGATGATGAAGGACAGGAAAACCTCAGAGGAATTGGATTCCGGTTTCTGGACTGGCCATCGGTTAGGGACACCGCTGCCATACATGCGGGACTTCAGGCTTTGATGACGATGATGTTTGAGAAGGGAAGTTATTTGTGCCGGGTATTGAATGAGCCGGAAAAATCTGAGAAATATCAAAAACTGGCTGAAAAAATGAGAAAGGTGGTTCCGAATCCTAACGGATCAAATCAGGCCGGATCACTTTTGGCATTGGCAGGGATAATGAATCCGGAGGATGTAGATCAGGAAATTCTGTTACCTAATGGTGTTGGTGCATATTCCTCATTCTATGGATACTACATGCTGCAGGCACAGGCATTGGCTGGTGATTATCAAAATGCCCTTAATAATGTGAGGCAATTCTGGGGTGGCATGCTAAAGTTAGGAGCAACAACCTTTTGGGAAGAATTCAATCTGAAAGAAGCAGAAAATGCCGCACCAATAGATAATATCGTTCCTGCAGTTAAGCTGGATTACCATTATTCAACCGGAGCCAACTGCTATATCGGACTTCGACGCAGTTTATGCCATGGATGGGCATCAGGACCAACGCCATGGTTAAGTGAATATATCCTGGGAATAAAAGTTTTGGAACCTGGCTGCAAAAAAATAAAGATTGAACCGCATTTAGGTGATTTGGAATGGGCTGAAGGTACATTTCCTACTCCTTTGGGTGTGTTGTACGTAAAACATATAAAGCAGAAAAACGGAAAAATAAAAACTGAAATAAAAGCACCTGAAGGTGTTGAGATACTATAAATATTGCTTATTAATAATTTATTTCCACTGGTGTCCGGGTAAATTAGAACCTTAGATAAATTTGATTGGTTGTCTGTTTAAGCATTAGTAATTCGCGTAATAGTTAGATTTTCAACTAATGATTGATGTATGTGATTTTAACTATACTATGGTTGAATACTCATCTTTGAAAATGATCCGGGGCTTGAACCAATATGTTTAGTGAAAATACGTGTAAAATAATACTGATCACTGTAACCCAGTCTGTAGGCTACTTCTTTTATTTTCAATGACTGATTGGTTAGCAGCCGTATCGCTTCCTGCATTTTTAAATTGATAAAATAGTCCATGGGGGAAGTTCCCGTTTTATTCCTGAAGATTTTGTTGAGATGCGATTCGGAAAGCTTAACGTGTTGAGAGATGTCGGCAATTTTTATCGTTGTATTTATATTCTTTTGCATAAAAATGATGGCCTGATCAACAGGATTAGTTACACTAAAGCCTTTCACAGCCCTGTATGTTTCAACATAAAAGAATGATGCCAGTAAGCCATTCAGGCTTAGATTAGCGTAATTTATATTTTCCTTTGAAAAGCCTGATTCAAGTGCAGTAAGTAATTCATTAAATTGTATGATCCGATCATCAATACGTGATTTACTGGATTGCTTTATCCAGTTTACCTTACTAAAATGCTCCGTAAAGAAGGAACTGCGTTCGCCCCCGAAATGAAGCCAGTATATCGACCATGGATCCTTTTGTGAAGCCCAGTAGGAATGTGCAGTATCAGAGTGAATGACAAAAAAAGTATTAGGTTCCAGTTGATGTTCCGCTTCCCCGATTTTAATCGTGCCATATCCATCAATACAGTAAATAAGGATGTGTTCCTTTATACCCAGAATTCTTTTTCTGTAGTGATGCTTCGCATTCGGGTAGAATCCAATATCTGTTATATAGAGTCCGCTTATTAAGGGGTTTTTCCTGATCTTTTTTAGTTGTTTCTTCGATAATACTACACTTCTGTCTCCGGTAAAATTCTCCGATTTACCTATTTCAGGAGAACTTGTTTTATAATTTTTTGTACCTCTGTTTTGTTCTGTTTCCTGCATATTTAGTCAGTTTATTAAAATAATCAGATTGTCAAAAACGTAAATTTTGTTAATATAGGTATCGAATAAATTTTATAAAATTATCTACGAAAGCTTCTTTAAAAAATATTCATTTCTTTTTTATTTAATTATCTGTTTTATTGTAAGTTACAAATTATTCGCAAAGCGTTGTCATATTTACAACAGAATATAACTAAATAGTATGAGAAAATATTTAGATTAATTTTTAAATATACACTTAATAAAATCTTGTAATAAATAATCGGATTGTACAAAATTATGTAAAATTATCCATTTCCTTCACATACCAATCTCCATAAGTTTGCATTTGTTAACTAAAAAATCTGATGTTTATGAACTTAACGAGCAGGAATAGCATTAAGAATGCCCTTCTTATACCTGTTTGGATTTTTCTTATTCTTTTTTGGGGATTTGGTTCTTTTTCTGAAGCAAATGCATCCAATAATGGTAAAGATGAAATAAATGCTATTCAACAAAACGTAAAAATTTCAGGAACAGTCGTTGATGAAACGAATGAGCCCATTCCCGGAGTAACCCTTATAGTTAAAGGAACTTCAGTGGGTACTGTAACTGACATTAATGGTAACTTTAGCATTGAGGTACCTGTAGATGGAATTTTATTGGTGTCTTCAATTGGCTTTGGGTCACAGGAAATACCAATTTCCGGTAGTGAGACAAACCTGACTATTGTTTTAAAGGAAGAAACTTCAAATCTTGAAGAGGTAGTGGTGGTTGGTTACGGCGTTCAGAAAAAGGAAACTGTAACAGGATCAATGTCTTCCATTTCTTCGAATGATATTGTACAGCAACCGGTAAGTAGTGTTTCACAGGCTCTGGCGGGCAGACTTCCAGGACTTGTCGCAAACCAATCCGGCGGTAGGCCCGGAAAGGATGCTGCCACAATAAAAATAAGGGGGATAGGAACCCTTGACGCTGGATCCGGTTCAAATCCATTAATATTAATAGATGGTATTGAACGGGATCAAAATGCATTTAATTTCCTTGATCCCAACGAAATCGAATCCCTTTCAATATTAAAGGACGCCTCATCAACAGCGGTTTTCGGTGTCAGGGGGGCAAATGGTGTAATTCTGGTCACAACAAAGCGTGGTAAAAGCGGGCCGGCACAGATTAATTACAAAGGTTCCATGGCAGTCCTTGTACCGAGTTTCAGGGTCAATCCCCTTGACAGTTATACCCAGTCAGGATTAGCGAACGAATACATGGGATTTGCAGCTAATTCCACGGATCCTACAGCTCCGTATCCTCAGTCGGTAAGAGACAGGTTTAAAGGAGTGATTGACGGTAATCCATTGAACACAAGTGATCCATACTTCTATCCCAGTAGCAACTATGCAGATCTGATGATTAAGGATTATGCATTGCAGGAACAGCATAACGTTACTATTAGTGGAGGTACCGACAGGTTGATGTATTTTGCTTCACTGGGATATTTTAACCAGGATGGCATGTTTAAAAACCTGAATCCTGAGATTGATAAATCAACCAGTTACAAAAGATACAATTACAGGACTAACATCGATGTAAAAATAACCAATACTACCTCAGCCAAAATTAATATTGGTGGAAGTTTTAATGAAAATATTAACCTGGGACAAGCCGGAAGAGAACCCGATCAGGGATTTTACTGGAACATGCTGGTTCACTCGTCACCATGGGATGGATATGTACAGGATGGTAAAGTTGTGTTGCTTCAGGATAATGCAAACTCTGTTCTGCTGAACAGTGATATACGCGGTTATACTGTTGAACTTCAAAACACGGCAGACTACAGTTTTATTCTCGATCAAAAACTTGATTTTATTACAGAAGGACTTTCAGCCAAAGGTACAGTATCGGTGGTAAGCTATTTTGAGAATTTTATTCGCAGAGACAAGGACGAAAAGAAACGCCCTTACTGGAGACCTTACTTAAATGGGGACGAGAGTGTAAGCTTTTACCAGGTACAGGAAAATGTATTGCCTTATAATACAACTTCACAGGCAAAAACCAGAAAAGAGTACTATGAATTTGCACTGAATTATAACCATAATTTTAGCGGAGGGCATAATGTTACGGCTTTAGCACTCGTAAATGCAGATAAATCACACTTTACGGAAACGTATTGGAATGAAATACCCAGATCATATCTTGGATTAGTAGGACGTATAACATACAATTATGCCAACAAATACCTATTGGAATATAATCTGGGTTATAATGGGTCAGAGAATTTTGCAGAGGGTAAACGTTTTGGCTTTTTTCCGGCATACTCCGCAGGATGGACTTTTACTGAAGAAAGTTGGATCAAAAACATAATAGGAGAACGAATATTATCGTACGGTAAATTAAGGTTTTCCTATGGGCTGGTCGGAAATGACAGAATGAGCCAACGTTTCCTTTATCTTCCTGATGTTTATGTGATGAACAATGATGCGTACACCGGATGGCGTGAAATTGGAATTAATTTTGGTTTACCCGGTCAGATACAAAACTATCCCATGGCCTACCAGGGTGCTGCAGGAAACCCCAATGTAACCTGGGAAACGTCTAAAAAAATCAATTACGGAACTGATTTGTATTTTATTGACAGTAAGTTATCGGTAAAGTTTGATTATTTCACCGAAGACCGAAAAGACATATTAATAAATCAAAGGGTAGTTCCAATCTACCAGCAGACAGGAGAACTTGCACTGAACCTGGGCCGTGTCAAAAATTCAGGTTATGAATTTGAATTAGGCTGGAATCAAAAAATGAAAAATACCAGATTCTGGGTAGATTTAAACTATTCTTTTGCCCGAAACAAAGTCATAGAAATGGATGAACCACTTCAGGCCTATGATTACAGGATGCAAACGGGAAGACGTGTAGGTGAACTTTGGGGATATCAACAGGAAGATTTTTTCAGGACTGAGGATGAAGCCAGTGCGTACCGTGATGAATTATGGGCTACTTACAGCGCTTTAAATCCAGGTGAAAGTAAAGAAGATTATCAGGCTTATCAGATATTTACAGCCGGGCATGATGTTTCAGCAGGTGATTTAAAATTTATTGATCGAAATGCCGATGGATTAATTAATAACCTGGATGAAGGATATTTAGATACGCCCAGTTTTCCAGAAACGATGTTTGGATTAAATACCGGAATAGAGCACAAGGGGTTTTCACTATCTGTATTATTTCAGGGCGCTTCAAATTTTTCAATTAATACCAGAACAAATTATAGTCCTACTCCTAACCAGGGAACGGTACTTGATTTTGTGCTGGATAGGTATACTCCTGAGAAATATGCAGCAGGTGAAAGTATTTCATACCCTCGCCTTGTAAATACAAATGACAACTGGAAATACACAGGTTCATACTGGATAAAGGATGCAACATATCTTAGAATAAAGAATATAGAGGCCGGATATACCTTTAAGTCTGGTGTGAGGTTTATTGAATACTTAGGCTTAAGCAGTCTCAGGATTTATGCGAACGGAATGGATTTGCTGACATTCTCAAAAATTAAAAACATTGATCCGGAAACGACCAATGGAGTACTCAGATACCCCAGATCAAAAGTCATTAATTTAGGGGTTAATGTTCAATTTTAATTGTAAATAAATTATCATGAAAAAGAATATAATTCATCCGGTAATATATGCGTGTTTAGTAATAATTGCCACATCGCTATTTTCCTGTCAGGAAAGTTTTCTTGAGAAGCCGGCAGGAGCTGACATTACTATTGACACCGTATTCGCATCGACCAACAATGCTCAACAGTTAATTTTTTCGCTTTATCACGATAATTACTTCGGAGCCGACAATATAAACCTTAGCTGGTGGGACGGTTACATTAGCTGGTCTGATATTGGTGAACAAATGTATGTTCCCAATATCAGCGACAACCAGTATATGAAATATGTCAATGGTACACTTAGTTCAGCAACAACTCAGATTTATCCTCTTGACTATTTATTCCAGGCGGTAAGAACCTGTAATACATTTATTGAAAAGGCAGCTTCAATACCTACTACATCTTCAAGCGAACAGGAATATGTTCAACGTATGCTTGGTGAAGCTCATGCTCATATTGCCTACCAGTATTTTAAAGGTTTTAGAGTCTGGGGAAGTTTACCCTGGATTAATAAAAAGATGGAAGGTGGAGAAGAACCTATTCCAAGAGCTGCTTTTGGAGATATGATCGATAGCCTGGTTTATCATCTGGATTTAGCCGCTATGCTGTTACCCCGGAATTGGGAAGATCGTTGGACCGGAAGGTTTACAAAGGCAGCAGCCAAAGCTCTTAAAGCAAAAATACTGGTTTATGCGGCAAGTCCACTATATAACGGTCCGACTCCTGATTATGCCGCCGGCTATGAACATCCGGAAGTTCTGGGTTATGGCAACGCAGATGATCAGCGTTGGATAAGGGCCGCAAATGCATGTAAAGAGGCAATAGAAGAAGCGGAGGCAGCAGGCCATGCCCTTTATACTGCTGCAGGTGTTGAGCACAATGTTTATGAGCTGGCGATTAACCATACCGACGAGAACATCATTTATCAAACGTTTGGTTCTTATAATTCAGAAGGAGGATGGGAGTACACGCATAACATGATGAACTGGCCATATGGAATTGGTTGGTATAATAGGGTTGATGTCACCTATCAGCCTACATTTCAGCATGTTGACGGATATCAGATGAAAAACGGAAAATTTCCTATTTCAGGTTATGAGAATGGAGACGGGACTAAACCAATTATCTCGGATGCCGGTATTGCAGCGGGCTATAACGACCAGGAATATTGGAAAGATAGAGATCCCAGATTTTATCAGAACATTGTATATCATGGTTCTGAATTTGGAACCAGTTATAATGACAAGCTGATTAATTTTGATATTGATCCGAATGTACCGGACAGAACACACGGTGACTGGCCCGAATTTAAAACAAGTTTTATGGTACGAAAATTTGTAAACGAGGAGTTGGGAGCAGGTCCTTCAGTAGTATATACTCCTGTGCATCCGATTATTCGTCTGGCAGATTTATACCTCCTTTATGCAGAAGCGCTGAGTGAAGCCAATAACGGTCCAACTGCTGAAGCTATTCAGTATCTGGACGACATAAGATCCCGTTCTGGCATGCCAGGATATGATGCGGCAAATTATCAGGGTTCAACCGAAAAGGAAAAGTTTCACAATGCAATTAAGTATGAACGCCAGGTAGAATTTTTCCTGGAGGGGCAGCGATACTTTGACCTTAGAAGATGGAAAGAAGGAAACGAGTTGCAACTCGATATGGTTGGAGCGGTAATTGAAGATGGAGTTGTTTCGAGAAAGAAGATCAACTGGGTAGACTTCTTTGAGGATAAATATTATTTCCATCCATTTTATAACGACTGGGTTAATAATACTCCCGGACTATACCAGAATCCAAAATATTAACCAGCCAAATTATCGAATATTATGAGAAAATATATAAATAAAATAGCATTGCTTGTTATCTCTTTTCTGGCACCGGTATATGGATGGGCCCAGAATGATACATCTGAGATAGCAATGGCAGATCAGTTAAAAGAGATAAATATTGCTTACGGAATTCAGGAAAAAAGCACTATTACCTCTTCCATGTCTACTGTTACAGGAAATCAGCTTTCAAAAGGTGCGGTTAGCAACTTTGGCAATACCCTGTACGGGAAATTAGCAGGACTATTTGTTGAGCAGGGAGGCGGCGAACCAGGATATAACTCACCTACCCTCAGAATAAGAGGGGCAAATGGAGCACCGCTGATTATCATCGACGGATTTGAAAGGGATATGACTTATTTAAACCCTGAAGAAGTCGAAACCATTTCTGTGCTTAAAGATGCATCTGCTGTGGCTTTGTACGGGATGGAAGCAGCTAACGGTGCAATTATAATTACAACAAAAAGAGGCGAGGTGCAGAAACGTAATATACGGTTCAGAGTGCAATCCGGCATGCAAAGTCCAACTAATTTAATTGAAGTTCTTGGAGCTCGTGATTACATGAGCATCTACAATCAGGCTGCTGTGAATGACGGACTGAGCCCCATATATTCTGACGCAGATATTGCAGCAGCTGGGTCATCACCTCTTTTCCCTGATGTGAACTGGTACGATCAGGTTGTTAAAAAGGCATCGAACGTTTCAAGGGCAAACCTTGAAGTGCAGGGTGGCTCAGACTTTATACAATACTTTATTAATGTTGGGTTCCTTTACAACGACGGGATTTATAAACCTGTAAACCCCGATATGAAAGCTAATGCGAACCTGACCCAGTTTAATCTGCGTTCCAATATAGATATTAATATATCGAAAAGAACACGGTTTTCCATGGATCTGGCAGGAATGGTTAATAATAACAGTTTCCCGGCATTTTCAGCAGGCGAAATATGGACAGCCATGTATACCCTGCCACCAAATGCGTTTAATGTAATAAATCCAAACGACAGTTATGGTGGTACTTCGTTACTTACGAATAACCCCTATGCAATGATTGAGTACGGAGGGAGAAATAATTCTGTTACCAATTTCCTTAATGCAGGATTCTATTTAAACCATCAACTTGATTATATTCTGGACGGACTTTCAGCCGGAATAGGTTATGTAATTGATAACGGAGCAGTTAACGGTGACGGTAACTGGAGGTATTTCCCGGTACAGCAAATTGCATCTGCTGTTGGAAATAATTACAGCTACTATAGATATGGTGAAGATTCTCCATACAATACATGGAGCAACGCAAGCAGCGTAAGGAACAATGTGGTTAATGCCGATATCAGATACAAACTAGCATCTTCAAAGAAACATGACTTAAATGTGTTGCTGCGTTATGAGGGAGATAGAGAATACCGGGCAAATACAGACTTATCACCATATCTTACCAATAATTATGGGGCAAGAGTAAATTATGCTTATGCAAAAAAGTATGTATTGCAGGCTTCGGCCAGCTATTTTGGTTCCGATCAGTATAAAGAAGGTAGTCAATACGGCTTATTCCCGTCGGTATCTGCAGGCTGGGTATTTTCAAATGAAGATTTCTTATCCGACGACAGTTTTATCAACTTTGGTAAGTTAAGAGCGTCTTATGGTATTACAGGCTTAAACCGTTATGTCAACGGAAGATATCCTTTCACACAATTTTATGTAGCCGGCGGTTCATTCCCTATAGGGACAAGCTGGGACGTAATTACCGGTATTCAACCCGGCATGTTGGCTAATTCAGATATTCAATGGGAGATTTCCAAAAAAATGGATATTGGTATCGATTTAGAGATGTTTAATCATGTGTCTTTCACATTTGATTATTTCATGGACAAAAGGTCGGATGTTTTGTACATTGATTACACCCATCCATCTGTTACAGGTGCTGATCTTCCGTATGAAAATATTGGCAAACTTACCAATTCCGGATTCGATCTGTCATTAGGCTATTCTTCTCATAACAAGGATTTTAAATGGTCTGCAAATCTGGTGTTCTCATATTTTAATAATACAATAGATGAAATGGGAGAATCGCTTAACGGATCATCTTTAGCTCACCTGAACAAAACGGGTAATTCTGTTTCAACTGTTTATGGGTACGAGGTTGATGGTTATTTTGAAAATACAGGTGACATACAGTCATCTCCGGTCCAAACCTTTGGTACACCACGGGTAGGCGATTTAAAGTATAAGGATTTAAATAACGATCAAATTATTGATTCAAGAGATATGACAGCAATTGGAGATATCATGGGCAATATGGATGCTGGTCTCAATCTCGGATTTGAATATAAGGGTTTTGACCTGGATGTCATGTTTCAGGGACAGTTTAACAGAGATATTGTACTATCAGAAAACCAGTTATACCAACCATTCTTAACTGGTAATGCTGTGACCGAAATTGTAAACGAAAGTGGTTTCCCAACGTTGTCTTTAACCAATACCAACAATTATCAGCCTTCATCTTATTGGGTACGTAAAGGTGATTTTATTAAACTGCGTAATCTGGAACTTGGATACTCACTTTCTGTGAATACTTCCCAAAAAATTGGATTAGAAAATGTCAGGTTTTTTATCAGAGGTGTTAACATGCTGACAATGAGCAACTGGAAATATACGGATCCTGAATTTACCGGAATAGGATATCCTCCGATGAAATCTTATTTTCTGGGTTTAAATCTTAACTTTTAATACAGAACTGATATGAAACATTATATAAAAATATCAACGATTTTAAGTATCCTGATTATTATATTCTCATCGTGTCAGGAACTCAGTATGGAACAGGACACCGGTGTTACCGATGGTCTTATGTGGAACAATCCGACATATATCGATCGGTACATGGTTGATCTGATCAGTGAAATGCCCAACGGATTTAGTCCTGAAGGATTTAGTCAGGGTGAATTATTTGGCAGTGCTACAGATGAAGCGGAAAATGCCAATCCTTTGGCAGGGATTCAGAACTTTAATTCAGGCAACTGGAATGCAGTTTCTAACCCCGATAATATCTGGATCAAATACTACTATGCCATTTATAAAGCGAATTTGTTTCTGGAGAAAACCAAGAACACAACGTATGACACTTTTGAACCGGCTAACAGACAGGTCTACCTGGATAATCTTGAGTCATACAAGTCTGAGGCTCGTTTTTTAAGGGTGCTGTATTATTATGAGCTGATTAAAAGATATGGGGCAGTCGTTTTGGTAGGTGACAATGTAGTTGAAGACATCAGTGATTTGTCAAATACCGCGTTTGACGCAGCTAGGTCTCCTTTTGTGGCCTGTGCGAACTACATTATTGACGAATGTGACAATTTAATCGATAATGAACTGCTGCCATTGCTGGATGAAGGTGCCGATCAGGGCAGACCCAATGGCACTGCGGTTAAAGCGTTAAAGTGCAAAACATATTTATTGATGGCCAGTCCTGCATATAATAGTGCAGTAACTGAGGGTTCTGAACAACAAAAAGTTTACTGGAAGGAGGTTCTGGATATCGCACAGGATATTGCTTTCGACCGTGTATTTACTTTCGGACCCTATGACCAGTTTGATGGTACCAGTCCTGAAATCATCCTGGGATATCGTCAGGCTGATATTAATTATATAGAGAGAGTTAACTTTCCGGTTGGATCAGAAGGAGTTAATGTCACAGGAAGCACCAACCCAACCCAGAACCTGGTAGATGCTTACAGGATGATAAATGGTAAAAAGATTAATGATCCTGATTCTGGTTACGATCCTGCAAACCCGTATATTAACCGGGATCAAAGATTGTTGCATACCGTAATAGTAAATGGAAGCAACTGGGATGAAAGAAACTCTGAATCACGAATTATCGAGATTTTCAAAGGAGGTCGTGACGGTATGGATCGTGCCTACGGTACAAAGACCGGGTATTATCTGAGAAAATTTATGGATCCGACTCTTGACCTGAGGCAGGATCAGACATCAAACCGGGAATGGCCTGTTTTTAGATTCGCCGATATAGTGTTAATCTGGGCTGAAGCTGCCAATGAATTGTATGGTCCTTCAACGTTGGGAGAATCATACCTGACCGCTACAACCCTCTTGAATCAGACAGTTGTAAGACATGGTGGATTACCGGAAATTGAGCTCAACAGCATGACGCAGGCAGAAATGAGAGACAGGATCAGAGAAGAACGATTTATTGAGTTTGCGTTTGAGGACCAGAGAGCCTGGGATTTACGCAGGTGGGGAATTGCTGTTGATGTATTAAGTCAACCAATATATAAAATGGATGTAACTAAAAATGCTGATGGCACCTATAGTTATCAGGAAAAGGAACTTGAAAAAAGGTACTTCGAAGAACGCATGAATTTATACCCCATCCCTCAGAGTGAAATAAACAATGGTTTATCTCAGAATCCGGGTTGGTAATGTAATTTTGAAATTTAAAACTTGAAGAAATGAAACGAATAAAATATTTAATTGCATTATTAATAAGCTGCTGTTTTTTTGGTCAGGTGAATGCACAGGAGCATTTTATGCCCAAAACTGATGGAACGAAATATTATCTGCTTATTTACGATGGTGCGGGAAACGAAAAGGTGTTGAGTTATCATCCGGAGGTAGCATCCTGGTCTGATCAGGTAGGATATTCAGAATATTTTGACGGTTCAGGCTCCCAACTATGGGTATTCGATGAGCAGGAGGGAAATCCGGGTTATATCAATGTTCGTAACCTCGATGAAGGTTTGTCAGATAAGTATTTTTTGAAATCATGGAGTAATCTGGCCTATATAGAACCACAGGATGCTGAACATGGACGTGAAGGAAACGAGACACATGATAAGGAACTGGCGTTTCGATTCACCAATATTTTCGATGATTGGTACGCCTTCGAGACCATTGATAAGCCAGCAGATTTAAGTGGTATGAATTACACGCCAGGCCCAAATGCTCTGAATTTTGACGCAAACGGTGTAGCTGCCTTTCGTCTAAAGACTGCTGACATAACACAGGCAAATGCCACCAACTGCGTTTTCAAACTGGTAGAATTTGATCCTATTGCCCTGTTCGAATCTTCAATCGAGAAAGGCATGGAGTTATATAATGCTCATTCTGATATTTCGGAAGTAGTATTGGCTGATTTTTTCTATGCGCTGGAAAAGGCCCGTGAAGTAAGGGTATTTGGAACAGATGGAGAAATGCTTAACTATCAGGCAAATATTGATGAAGCACTGGCATTCTTCAATAACTATCTTGATTTATCCTCTGATGTTGAATCAGCAAAATCTTTTATTGCATCATCTGAAGCCGATGCGAATGTAAAAACTTCGTTTGATGCCATAATATCGAATCTCGAGGAATTTTTGGACTCAGAACAACCGGATTATGCAATCATCGATAGTTTAAGGAACAACCTTTCTGTGGCACAGAATTTAGTTGATGCTATTATACAGTCAGAAGCATATGCAGCAACATTGGTTGATATTGATGATACAAGATATAATTCGGGTATGCTATTATCGGTTGAATCGGCAAAAACGATACTGGCTGATCCTGCAGCCAGTGCAGATAACTATAACAGTGCCATCTCAGTTATGGATAAAGTGCAACAATTGATCAATGAATTGCTTTCTGCAAATGATCTGATTGCCAATACGCCGGAATTTGATGAGGCGAAACAGGAATTAGGGAATGCGATTGAAAATGCTCTTGTATTGATTAATACTTCGGGACTTACTGAACAGCAGCTGGATGATGCCATTAAAGCCGTGCAGAATGCCATTGTAACATTTCAAAAAGCTTTGGAAGCAGGAGACACCAGTGTTGAACTTATAAATCCTGATTTTGAGAATGATTTTGACAAATGGAATTCAACTTCAGATACCGACTGGTTGCCTTATATAGAAAATAAGGGTGTTGATGGTTCTAAAAACATGACCATCTGGCAAAGCGCCGATTATACGTTTATTAGTTATCAATCACTTTCAAATCTTCCAAACGGAACCTACCAGATTAGTATGATGGCGGTTGTAAGCAATGATAGTACCATAGCGCTGTTTGCAAAAAGTGGTGAAAATGAGGTAACAGAACCTCTCGCTTTTGAAGAGTGGACAAATACAAAACGATCACTTACAATTGAGATAACTAACGGGGCACTTGAATTTGGTGTAAAAGGCGTTGGTGACGGCAACAGCATTCCTGCCAATAACTGGGGGACCTTTGACAATTTCGAAGTAAAATGGTTGTCGAATATTGGGCTTGTAAATCCAGGATTTGAAAATGATTTTGAAGGCTGGTCATCGACATCAGACACTGACTGGTTGCCGTATATTGAAAACAAAGGTGTTGATGGATCCAAGAATATGACGATTTGGCAAAGTGCCGATTATACGTTTATAAACGGTCAAACATTGGAGAACCTTCCAAACGGTAAATATCAGGTTTCTGTTATGGCTGTCGTCAGCAACGACAGTACTATCTTCCTGTATGCTGATGGAGGCGAACTGGTTGAAGAACCCCTGGCTTTTGAAGAATGGACAAATACAAAGCGGAAGATTGTGGTTAATGTCACAAATGGCAGCCTGATTTTTGGGGTGAAAGGAGCAGGAACAGAGAATTCAATTCCAGCCAATAACTGGGGTACTTTTGATAATTTTGAGGTAGTTCGGTTACCTGACATAGATCTGGTTAATCCAGGTTTCGAGGAAGACTTTTTAGGTTGGGATCATGAATCAGATACCGATTGGTTGCCTTATATCGAAAATAAAGGCGTTGACGGATCCAAGAATATGACGATTTGGCAAAGTGCCGATTATACCTTTAAAAACTGGCAAACAGTCAATGGATTGGTTGACGGTTCTTATCAGGTTTCCGTAATGAGTGTTGTCAGTAATGACAGTACGATTTTCTTATATGCTGATGGAGGAGAATTGGTTGAAGAACCTTTGGCTTTTGAGGAATGGTCCAACACCAAACGAGATCTGACGGTAGCAGTAAATGGTGGCTCATTAACCTTTGGTATCAAGGGGGCCGATACAGATAACCACATACCTGCCAACAACTGGGGAACATTCGATAATTTCGAACTTAAGTTACAGTCCATAATTCCTGTATATGTAACAGTTACTGCTAAAGCTGTTACTACAGATTTAGAATTTAACGGGATGGATGTCAATATAATCTATTGGCAAAAAGGACGAAATCTTAATGTTCTTGCTAACGAAAATGTCGTAAAATACTCGATATATACCATTACAGGTAAAAAAGTGGACGCTGCTGTGACGCATAATAAATCCTTGTCCATACCAATGAAACAAGGTATCTATATTGTCAGAGTACTAACCGATAGTGGTTTTATCAGGACTGAAAAAATTATCATCAAATAAATTATTTTATATTAGTAGCAGGAGATTTTCAACTGAACATCTCCTGTTACTATAATAGAATTGCGACCAACACAGTTTATATAAAGCTACCGAATTTTTAATGACATTTTTAAAACTATCTTTAATATGCGTATTATTTTATGCAAATTATCTTGTATTTGCACAAAGTAATATTAAACCTGTTGCAAGCTACACATTCAACAGTAACATGGTTGTAGATGAAACAGGAAACTCAGAATTATTGCTTTATAATAACGCAAAATTAATTACGGACAGCGAAAGAGGAGCAGTACTGCATTTTACTGCATCGGATAAAAGCTATGCTGCTTTTAATAAAAACTTACTCAATACTGACACGTGTACAATTTCTTTCTTCTTTTATTGGGAGGATGCAGGTGCCGGATCATGGCATCAGCTTTTTGAAATACACAATAAGGCGACAAACTCTAATTTCTTTTTTACACCACAAATTGGCTGGGGAGATTATGGGTGTGCATTAATTAGCGACAGCCGGGATTACGGGCTTTACGAAACTGTTGAATCCATCACATTACAAAAAAATAAATGGTTACACATCGCCATAACAATAGAAGATAAACGCGTAAAGATCTACCTGAATGGTTCTGAAATATCCACTGGCTATTTAGCGATCTCACCCGGCCTTATTCAGGGTAGTTCCTTATATCTTGGAGGAAATCCTGATCGATCTGATAACTATTATATATCAGCTCGTTTAGATGAGATTACAATTTTTAATCAGGTACTTTCAGCTAATCAGATTCAGGCTCTTTTTAATGAAACTGATATTCCAGCACCGGTTAATAATAAGACGAACTGGAAAACGGCCGGCTCACAAATAGACCTGACCGTAGATCTCTCCGCGAAAAACCAAACCATACAGAATTTTGGTTCTTCAGATGCCTGGAATACAGAACGAATAGGAAAATACTGGCCCATTGAAAAAAAAGAAAAACTTGCTGAATTATTATTCAGTACTGATACAGATTCATATGGTAACCCCAGGGGTATCGGCTTATCGGCATGGCGCTTTAATATTGGTGCGGGGACTGCAGAACAAGGGACTGCCAGTCGGATCAGTGTAGAATCAAGGCGGACTGAAGGTTTTTTGAATGCCGATGGGAATGGATATAACTGGGACAAACAAATTGGACAACAATGGTTTTTACAAAAAGCCAATCAGTATGATGTACACCATTTAATCGGCTGGCAAAACAGTCCTCCGGTAGCTTACACCCAAAATCATCTTGGATTTCGGGACTATGGTACCGCAATGGCAACAATTCTTAAACCGGAGTACTTCGATGATTATGCAGGATTTTTAGCTGATGTTTGCGATCATTTCAGTAAGGAAGGCATACATTTTGATTATATAAGTCCGCTGAATGAACCCCAGTGGGGCTGGGCACCAACAACAAGCGGTGGTACGGTAACCCAGGAGGGAACACCATGGACTAACGAAGAAATTTTTGATGTGGTGGCGGAGATTGACAAAGAATTTACTTCCCGCAGTATTTCTTCAAACATAATTATTACAGAGGCTGGTTCTGTGGAAAGAATGGTTGGTGGAGCCGGACATGCTGATAATCAGCTTAACAAATTCTGGAACACAAATTCTCAACTATCATTGCTTGAAAAAGCTTCTTTTTCAGATATCGCAACGTATCACAGTTATTTTACAGATTATGGTTCAAGCCTGATTGATTTAAGGAATGAAATTTTTCAGAAATCACAGGCTTTGAATTCAAAGCCAATTTTATGGCAGACTGAATATTCTTTGCTCGACAATGGATATCGATACGGTTATCCGGCAGGAATAAAATTAACGGAGATGGAGTGTGCACTTTCCCTAGCGAGGGTTATAATGGCTGATCTGAACATTGCAAATGTGTCGGCCTGGCAGTGGTGGACAACTT
Organism: Quyinboa ferrireducens; assembly: GCF_042436675.1. Taxonomy (NCBI): domain Bacteria; kingdom Pseudomonadati; phylum Bacteroidota; class Bacteroidia; order Bacteroidales; family Quyinboaceae; genus Quyinboa; species Quyinboa ferrireducens. The sequence goes on from NZ_JBHMVA010000010.1 coordinate 138,848, forward strand.
TCGATGAAGTCAAATTTGACGGAGAATCACGTTTTGGACTCATAGAAGCTCTAACAAAAAAAGATGACAGCGATGGCAATTATCATTTGACAAAACTCTTTTATACATTTGGTAGTTTTTCACATTTCATTCGACCGGGAATGACCAGAGTTGGTTTTACCCGTTCGGATAACATATCCGTTGAGGAATCTTTTAACAATGTTGTTTTTTCAATTTTTACGAATGCAGAGATCAATAAACTGGTACTGGTTGCTGCAAATTTCACGAAAGATGCACGCGTGGTAAGTCTATCACTTAAAAATATTGAGCAGAAAGGACTGAAAAATCCAAAGCTTTTTTTAACTGATGAATATGCAAATCTTGAAAAGCAGGTTATTGATCTTTCTGATGACAAACTTATTGTCCCGGCTCATTCAGTGATTACGTATACGGCAGACATTGCAGAAGAAACTTCGATTGATCAAAACCGGACAGAACAAAACATGGTTGCATGGTACAATAGTAATACCAGGGAGATCATTGCCATCTTGCCTTCTGTTTACTCTATTAATCACCTTAAACTTTATTCGGTTTCAGGTGATCTGTTAAAAACAATCACAGTGAATCAACAACAACGGATTATAATTCCGTCAGATCAGTTAAGTAACGGTGTTTATTTCCTTACGGGAATGACAAATGATCATTATGAAACGACGAAAGTTGTAATACATTAAACAATCGGATAAGGATGAGACCCGTATTAATTATATTATCAATACTATTATCAGGTCATTTACTTGCTCAAACCAGTGAGGTGACTATTCTGGTAAACCCTGAAAGAACATACCAAAGCATTCAGAATTTTGGGGCATCCGATTCCTGGCGTGTACAGTTTGTGGGCGAAAACTGGCCAATATCTAAACGTGAAAAAATCGCCGATCTCCTCTTTAGTCTGGACACAGATGAAAACGGGAATCCAGTAGGTATCGGCCTTTCAAACTGGCGTTTCTATATAGGTGCAGGATCAATGGAACAAGGTGATGATTCTGATATAAGAAATGTCTGGCGACGATCTGAGTGCTTCCTTGACGCTGAAGGCAAGTATGACTGGTCAAAATATAAGGGTCAGCGTTGGTTTTTACAGGCCGCAAAAAAGCGGGGTGTTCCTGAATTTACGGCTTATACTATTTCACCACCCGTGTTTTACACAAAAAACGGCCTGGCACATGCCACAAAAGGTGATTTAGGTTTTAACCTTAAGACTGATACATATGAAGCTTATTCAAAATTTCTGGTGGACATCATAGAGCATTTTGAAAAAAATGAAAAGGTATATTTTAATTATTTGAGTCCGTTTAACGAACCTCAGTGGGCATGGGATCAAAGCAACCAGGAAGGCACACCTGCCACAAATCAGGAACTGTACAGATTTATAAGCATCCTTTCAAAGGAATTATACGCGCGTGCTTTAAATACTAAACTTATTATTGGTGAAGCCGGAGACCTGGAATATCTGTATAAAAAGAATGGTAATAACTCAAACGGGGACCAGATCAATATTTTCTTTAATCCTGATTCAGAGATGTACTTAGGCGATTTACATAATATGGAATATGCCATTACAGCACACTCCTACTTCACGACCTGGCCATTAAAAACACAGCTTGACATCCGGCAAAAACTTGCAGATCGTATGGAAGATATTAATCCTGATCTGGATTTCTGGCAGACTGAATTTTGTATTCTTGAAAAAAATGATGAAATCAGTGGTGGCTGGGGACGCGATACAGGAATGCCAACCGCACTGTATGTCGCACGTGTCATTCATTCGGATCTTACAATTGCCAATGCGCGATCATGGGATTGGTGGACAGCGCTTTCCCAGTTTAATTACAAGGATGGACTGATACATCTGGATGATGGCAAAGGACCGGGTGTGGTAAATGATACAAGCCAGTTAAATTACAAGCTACGGTTCGATGGTGAAATTACCGAGACCAAACTGCTTTGGGCTCTGGGAAACTATTCGCGGTTTGTTCGCCCCGGGATGGTTCGGATTGATGCAAAAATTGAGAATGGGTTATCACCTTTAGAGCAGGTTACAGACTTACAGGTTGCAGCATTTAAAGATACAACTTCCGGCAAACTGGTATTTGTTTTTGAGAACTACACCCATAAAGATAAACCAATCCGTCTGAAAGGATGTGACATAAGTACCGGTCAACCGGCTTTTTTTATCACAGATGAAAAAAGAAATCTTCAAAAATATCAGGTGCGTTTGGACCAACTTGTTATTCCCAAACGCTCGGTTTCAACACTGGTGATAGAAAAGCAGAATACACTTAAATCAATAAATTTTTAGCTGAACGATGCATACATTCAATACAAAATACATATTTACCATATCCATGGTTTCGGCCATGGGAGGTCTGTTGTTTGGATACGACTGGGTTGTTATTGGTGGAGCCAAACCATTTTATGAGCAGTTTTTTCATATAAGCGATGCTCCGTTCCTGCAGGGCTGGGCCATGAGTAGTGCACTTCTGGGCTGTTTGCTAGGAGCCGTTACATCAGGTGCTTTCAGCGACAGGTTCGGAAGGAAAAGACTACTAATATTTTCAGCTTTTCTGTTTACCCTTTCAGCTGTTGGAACCGGTGCAACATCCGACTTCAGCTTTTTCATTTTTTATCGTGTACTCGGAGGTATAGGCATTGGGCTCGCATCCAACCTGTCGCCCATGTATATTGCTGAAATTTCACCGGCATCCATGCGTGGTAAATTTGTTTCATTAAACCAACTCACTATCGTAATCGGGATTCTGCTGGCTCAGATTGCCAACTGGCAGATTGCTGAACCTGTTCCGGCCGACTCAACTGCCGCAGACATTCTGGCGTCCTGGAACGGGCAAATGGCCTGGCGGTGGATGTTCTGGGCAGAAACAATTCCGGCTGCCGCATTCTTCCTGCTTATGTTTTATGTTCCTGAAAGTCCGAGGTGGCTGGCTAAAAACGGTAATCAAAACAAGGTATTGAATATACTGGGTAAAATTGGAGGTGAAAAATATGCTAAAACGGAATATGATAATATACACCGGAATTTACTGAATGATGCAGGCAAAGCGAATTTTAAATTTCTGAATTCAAAAGGCATGCGGAAAATATTGCTGATAGGTATTGTTATTGCAGCTTTTCAGCAATGGTGTGGCATAAATGTTATCTTTAATTATGCTCAGGAAGTTTTTGCAGCAGCTGGCTATGGGGTTTCCGATACATTGTTTAATATTGTTGTTACCGGAAGTGTGAACCTGATATTTACTTTCGTGGCCATTTATACCGTAGATAAACTGGGGCGTAAATCTTTAATGCTTATTGGAGCAGCTGGCCTTTCAGGTATTTATGCATTCATGGGAGCAGCCTACTATTTCCAGCTTACCGGTTGGCCACTTCTTTTACTGGTAGTCGCTGCTATAGCCTGTTATGCAATGTCATTAGCACCTGTAACCTGGGTTGTACTTTCAGAAATATTCCCCAACAGAATACGTGGCGCTGCCATGTCAGTAGCAACGGTGTCACTTTGGTTGGCAAGTTTCCTGTTAACCTACACGTTTCCTCTACTGAACAAAGCATTCAACGCTTCCGGGACATTCTGGGTCTACGGTCTGATTTGTGTCGCAGGACTGATATTTATATATAAACGTTTGCCTGAGACAAAGGGTAAATCACTGGAAGAAATTGAAGCAGAAATATTAAATTAGCATTAATACAGGATCCATATATAGGAGAAGGATAAAATGAAACATGTTGAAGCATATAAACGAAAGCTGGTACTACCAACTTATGAACTTGGAAAATCAGAAATAAATCCCGTATTTTTTGAAAAACGTGTGTATCAGGGATCATCGGGGAAAGTTTATCCGGTTCCATTCATCGATAAAGTTTACGATGATAAACTTGATAAAGAATACCTGGCGGCAATAATGGAAAATGACTTTGTAAAATTGGTGATGTTACCTGAGATTGGCGGCAGGATTTTTGAAGCACAGGATAAAGCCAATAATAATTATAATTTTTTCTACCAGCAAAAGGTGATTAAACCTGCCCTCGTTGGTCTGGCAGGTCCATGGATAAGTGGTGGCGTGGAGTTTAACTGGCCTCAGCACCACCGCCCCGGAACATACCTGCCTGCTGATGTTTTTATCGAAGAGGAAGAAGATGGTGCCAGAACGGTCTGGATGTCGGAATACGACCCTATGTATCGTTTAAAAGGCATGCACGGCATACGTATCCGTCCTGATAGCGCTTTAATAGAATTAAGAGGGCGTTTATTTAACCGCACCCCACTGACTCAAACCTTTTTATGGTGGGCAAACGTGGCCGTTGAAGTCCATAAAGATTATCAAAGCTTTTTCCCGCCCGATGTACATTACGTGGCCGATCATGCAGTGCGTGCAATGAGCAGTTTCCCGAATGCAGAGAATGATTATTATGGTATACCCTATCATAAAAGACCGGGAAAAAACGATTTGCGAAACTATGCCAACATTCCTGTTCCAACCAGTTATATGGTTTGCGATACCAAATATGATTTTTTCGGTGGATATGATTTTAAGGCTGACGGTGGTTTTATTCACGTTGCCGACAGACATATTGCTCCCGGTAAAAAACAATGGACCTGGGGAAGTGAAGCTTTTGGTAAAGCATGGGATCGTGAACTGACGGATGAAGGTGGACCCTATTTTGAGCTGATGGCAGGAGTCTATACCGATAATCAGCCTGATTTCACATATTTGCTACCATACGAGACCAAAACCTTTTCGCAGTACTGGTGGAGTTTTAAAAAGTTAGGCCCCGTTCAGAATGCCAATAAGCAAATGGCCGTACGACTTGAAATCCTGCAAGGGAATAAGTTGGATCTGGGTGTTGCTGCCAGCAGTGTTATCGAAAACATCCATATTAATCTGAAAATCGGTAATAGTATAAAAACATATAACAATGTCCGTGTTTCGCCTGATGAACCATGGATAGACAAAACGATGTCATTTGAATCAGGACAGGAGAATTCGATTTCATTGATTGTCATTGATGAATCAGGGAAAGAGTTAATTGCTTATCATCGACAGGAAATCCGTAAAGAAAGGAATCGTAAGCTTGCTTTTGAGCCCAAACTACCTTCTGAAATTGAAAGTGCAAATGAGCTGGAATTAGTAGGTGAACACCTGGAACTGTATCGTCATCCTACCCGATATCCTGAACCATACTGGAAAGAAGCTATTAAACGTGATCCGAAAAGTTATAAATCATACATCGCTTTAGGACGTGTTGAGCTTAAAAACGGCAGGTTCGCTGAAGCTGAAAGAAACTTCAGAACGGCTATTGACATCATGACCACATATCATCCGAATCCCGCATCCGGTGAGGCGCATTATTTTTGTGGTTTAGCATGTTCATTCCAGGATAACAAAGAAGAAGCATATGATTTATTCTATAAAGCAACCTGGAATTATGAGTGGCGTTCAGCTGCTTATTATCAGCTGGCAATACTGGATTGTTTAAAGGCTGATTATGAAACAGCCCTGGAGCATCTCGATGCTTCTTTGGATACAAACCGGCAAAATAATAAGGCACATATCCTGAATTCTGTTATCCTGAAACATCTGGGGCGTATAGAAAGTGCACAGAAGATATTGTCAGAATTGTTCTTAAATGATTCACTCGATCAGTGGGCAAAATTTGAATCAGCAACTTTATCCGAAAACTACAGTGAATTTATTGAATCATCACGAAACGATGCGCAAACTATCATCGATATTGCTTTCGATTATGCTGAAGCCGGCTTTTATAAAGAGGCTATTGCTGTAATTGAACTGCACCATAGCAGTGGGATACCGGAATGTGTTGTGCCCAATCCGATGGCAAAATCGGTAATGACAGACTTTATTCTGGCCTGGTTGTATGAACGGAATGGTGACCCAGCGAAATCCCTTGATTTACTGAAAAAGACAAAATCAGCTTCCTGCGATTATGTTTTCCCATCGCGAACATATGAGCAACTGGTATTGGAATGGGCGTTGCAAATGGATAAAGAAAATACAGTGGCTGCATTTGGATTGGGAAACTACTATTTCAATCTAAAGCGACACACAGATGCCATTAGTGTTTGGGAAATGGCTTCCAATGCCAATAGCCATTATGGAACTTTGTACCGCAATTTAGGTATTGCATACTGGAATACCTTTGAAGATGGTAAAAAAGCCAGACAGGCATTCCTTAAAGCCATTGAATGTTCTCCAAATGATATGCGTATTCGCTACGAATATGACCAGTTGAGAAAAAAATTAAATGATGATCCAATAGACAGACTGGATGATTTATTACCAATCATCGACCAAATCACAACCCGCGATGACTTTTCGGTGGAACTGGCAGCGCTGTACAATTTCAACGGGGAATATAACAAAGCGTTGAATCTGTTGGAAAAACGAAATTTCCATCCATGGGAAGGTGGTGAAGGCCAGGTATTGAGACAATTCACCTATGCCTGTTTGAAATTGGGGCAGGCAGCACTACAGAAAGGAGATGCCGAGACGGCTTTGGATTACTTTAACAGATCAGTGAATACACCTGATAACCTGGGTGAAAAATACCATCCGCTCCAGGCTGTTGCCCATATAAACTACTGGAAAGGTATGGCTTTAAAGGCTATGGGAAAAGAAGCAGAAGCCAATGCACATTTTTTGGAAAGTACCAACGAAGAAGGCGATTTTATTGATATGGCAGTCAGTGCCTATTCTGAGTTATCGTACTACAGGGCACTTTCGTTAAATGAATTGGGAAAAACGGATGAAGCGAATAGATTACTGTCTGATATCAGAATATTTGGAGAATCTAAACTGAACCAAAAAGCACAGATTGACTATTTTGCCACATCATTGCCTCTGTTGCTTGTTTTTGAAGATGATATTCAAAAACGAAACACAATAGATGCAAAGTATCTAATCGCATTGGCACAGGTTGGCTTACGATCATACAACGATGCGATGCAAAATCTGAAGGATGTTTTGAAGTTAAACTCCATGCATGTGGGATCAAAAGATTTACTGGAGCAAATCTCCGTAAAGACATTGCGCTAATTATTAAAAATGAGTACATGAAGGCGGTATTATATTATTTGGTAGTAGTCATGGTTGTTATGACTACAGGGTGTTCAAAATCATCTGTAAAGGAAATTGATCTTGCAGGAGACTGGACTGTAAAACTGGATTCTATAAATTCAGGCCTGGATGAAGGATGGGCTGGCAAAAACCTTGATGGTGTGACCATTCAATTGCCGGGCACCCTTGACGATGCCGGATTAGGAACAACAAATACGCAAGTGCCGGTAATGGATAACAGTGTCATGTGGGGATTAACACGAAAGCATCAGTACATTGGCAAAGCCTGGTATCAGAAGGAAGTTAATGTTCCGGCAAACTGGGAAGGCAAAAGCATTCACCTGGAACTGGAACGGGTGATCTGGCAATCCCGGTTATTTATTGATGGGAAACTTATCGGGAAAAATGAAAGTTTAACAACGCCACATCGCTTCGATTTAGGTTCATCATTAACTCCTGGAAAACATACGGTTACAATTCTAATAGACAACTCTGATATTTATCCACTGATTAATGTCACAAGTGATAAATACCCTGACCCGGTTAATCAGGAACTGGCGCATTCCTATACCAACCACACCCAAATCAAGTGGAACGGTATTATAGGAAACATAAAACTTTCAGCCTCTGAACCCGATGAAATAAAAGATCTTCAGGTTTATTCGAATGTAGCTGAAGGAACAATACAAGCAGTATTCAGCTTTCATTCCAATTCTGAAAATGATTTGAAATATCAAATACTGACGACTTCCGGAGATGCGCTTGCAGAAGGAATTGTGGAAAACGGGAAAGATGAGGTTACTATTCCAAAACCGGATGAAGTCAAACTCTGGGATGAATTCAATCCGAATCTTTATGAATTCAGGCTGTTTACAAAGGATGTAAGAGCAAGTGTAAAATTTGGTTACAGTCAGATCCAAAAAGACGGGAATGTACTAACCTTAAACGGGAAACGTATTTTTTTACGTGGCAACCTCGAATGTGTCATATTTCCGTTAACCGGACATCCGCCAATGCATAAAGATGGTTGGGCAAAATTATTGGCACAGGCCAAAGCGTATGGTTTAAATCATTTGCGCTTTCATTCATGGTGTCCTCCCGCAGCAGCATTTGAAGCGGCCGATGAAGCCGGATTTTATTTTCAGGTGGAACTTCCTCACTGGAGTTTGCATTTTGGTGAGGATGAAAAAACGACCCGCTTTTTATTGAACGAAGCAGACCGGATTCTAAGCGAATACGGAAATCATCCTTCTTTTATATTGATGTCTCTGGGCAATGAACTGCAGGGCGATGCTGATCTGATGAATTCCACCGTAGCTGAATTACGTGCTAAGGATAACCGTCATCTGTACATGACAACCACCTATTCGTTTCAGTATCCGTTAGGTACAATAGCCCAACCGGAGGATGACTACTTTGTCACTCAAAAAACCGATAAAGGCTGGATCCGTGGACAGGGAATATTTAACGCACAGCCGCCAAACTTTAACGAAGACTATACGGCCGCCAGCGAACATGTACCGGTCCCATTAATCTCTCACGAAATCGGACAGTACTCCGTTTATCCCGATATGTCAGAAATTGAAAAATATACGGGAGTACTTAAACCGCTCAATTTTATGGCAGTAAGAAACGAACTGGAAAAAAACGGATTACTGGATCTGGCTCCTGAGTTTACATATGCATCCGGGAAACTGGCTGCCATGCTTTACAAGGAGGAAATTGAAAGAGCCTTAAAGACACCGGCTTTTGATGGTTTTCAGTTGTTACAGTTACAGGATTTCCCAGGCCAGGGAACGGCACTTGTAGGTTTGCTGAATGCCTTCTGGGAATCAAAAGGCGTGATCAGTGCCGAAGAATTCCGTCAGTTTAATTCCGAGCTTGTTCCGCTTCTTCGTTTTGAAAAAGCCGTTTATGAGGATGGTGAAATGTTTAATGCCTCTTTGGAAGTTGCCAACTTCTATAAAGATATGCAGGATCAAACCCTTGACTGGACCATAACAAACAAAGCCGGTGAAAAAGTACTGGAAGGAACCGAAAACAATATCAACCTGACTTTAGGTAATAATCCTGATTTAGGATCAATTGCGTTTAAAGTTTCAGCCGCTAAAGCAGAAAAGTTGTTGATCAGTGTGGCATTACGAGGTTCTGATTATCAGAATAGCTGGCCGCTTTGGGTCTATCCGAAAAAGGTAATCCTATCTTCTGATAATGTTGTGATTACGTCATCGTTTGCCGAAGCGAAACAGGAACTGGACAAAGGCAGAACTGTACTGCTCAATCCTGATTACAAAAAGTTAAAAGGCATTGATGGACGCTTTGTTCCTGTATTCTGGAGTCCGGTTCATTTCCCGAATCAACCCAGTACAATGGGCTTGCTGATGGATGAAAATCATGCGGCGTTTAATGATTTCCCAACCAGTGGTTATACGGAATGGCAGTGGTGGGATCTTTGCATCCATTCCAAATCCATGATTATCGATTCACTGAATGTGACCCCCATTGTCAGGGTTATTGATAATTTTGTTACGAACCATCACCTGGCTAATGTTTTTGAAACCAAAGCTGGTAATGGCAAGCTCATTTTTTCTTCTATCGATTTAATCAACAATCTTTCCGAACGTCCTGTAGCGCGTCAGTTGAGGTCAAGTTTGTTACAATACATGGAAAGTGATACCTTTAATCCTTCTGGTTCAGTAAATATGGATGAACTTGATTTTACTGATGAAACTCAGCAGAAACAGTTTGAGGCTACCGATATTTATACAGAGTAAATCATTAGGACAGATTGATTCGGAATTTTAAATGGTTAATACATGAAGAATAGTATTCTAAGTATTATTACGCTGCTATTGGTCACCTCATGTTCCCAATCATCAAGACAAATTGATCTCTCGGGAGATTGGCAGTTTGCGATGGATTGGAATGATGTGGGCGTTTCGGAACAATGGTTTTCAAAAAATCTGGATGAAACGGTTGAGTTACCCGGATCAATGATGACCAATGATAAGGGATTTACCCCCAATCTTCATACACCCTGGACAGGTTCCATTTATGACAGCTCGTTCTATTTCAATCCGGCTCTGGCTAAATTCAGAAAGAAGGGAGATATCAAATTTCCTTTCTGGCTTACACCAAATAAATATTATAAGGGAGCAGCCTGGTATCGCAAAGAAGTGAACATTCCTGATGACTGGAAAGGGAAACGTGTTGTACTGTACCTGGAGCGTCCGCACTGGCAAACAGCAGTGTGGGTTGATAATAAAAAATCCGGAGAACAAAACAGCCTATCAACACCGCATATTTTTGATATTACCAATCTGGTTCAAACCGGTGTGAATTATATAACGATTGTGGTGGATAACCGGAGTGATAAAGTAAATGTCGGACCCGATTCGCATAGTATTTCGGATCATACACAGGGAAACTGGAATGGCATAGTTGGTGATATGTATTTGGAAGCTAAGTCTGACGTTTTTATTGGTGATGTACAGCTTTATCCCGATGTTGAGAAGAAAAGTGTTAAGGCGGTCATTCAGATTAAAAATACAGATGCAGAGGCAGGAGAGGCTATAATTAAACTTCAGGCGGCCTTAATTGATTCAAACGCAAAACCATTGCCAGAAAAATCTGAATCGGTACAATTGAAGGGGGATAGTCAGGTAATTGAGTTGAATTATGCCATGGGAAACAATATGAAACTTTGGGATGAATTTGAACCAAATGTATACCGGATGCATGTTTCTCTTGTCACCGGAGATAAAACCACCGATAATAAAGAAATAACCTTTGGGATGCGGCACATTGAGACCAAAGATGGAAAGATATTCCTGAATGACCGTCCCGTTTTCTTTCGGGGCACATTGGAATGTGGTGCTTTTCCACTGACAGGATATCCACCAATGGATGTTGAGTCCTGGAAGAAGATTTTTGAAGTGTGTAAAGAAAGTGGTTTGAATCATGTTCGCTTTCATTCCAACTGTCCGCCGGAAGCTGCATTTACTGCGGCTGATGAAATCGGTATCTATCTTCAGCCTGAAGCAGCAAGCTGGCCAAACCACGGGACCGCACTGGGTAAAGGTCGCCCGATAGATGATTATATCATAAAGGAAACTGATCGCATATTTAAAGCCTATGGTAACCATCCGTCATTCGTCATGTGGGCCTACTGCAATGAACCGTACGGAGCATATGTTCCTTTTCTGGATAAGGACCTGAAAGTTCGTAAAAAGGAAGATAAGCGCAGAATTTACACAGCAGCCTGTATAGGTAAAAGCTGGAGTGTAAATCCGGAGAGTGAATATATAGTACGGTCGTATCCCCGTGGATTACCATTTAAACAAAAGCCTTCAGCTGATTTTAATTACGACAGCCGCATTGCTGATGAAAGCAGACCGTATATTACCCATGAGATGGGTCAGTACTGTGTATTTCCTGACTTCTCTGAGATAGATGAATATACCGGTGTCTATAAAGCGAAGAACTTTGAAATGTTTAAGGATATCCTGAATGATCATCACATGGGTGATCAGGCAGAGGATTTTTTAATGGCTTCGGGAAAATTACAGGCATTGTGTTATAAGGCAGAAATTGAAGGCCAGCTGAGATCCGAAACACTTGATGGCTACCAGTTGCTGGGATTAACAGATTTTCCGGGACAGGGATCGGCTATTATTGGAATGTTGAATGTGTTCTGGCAGGAGAAAGGCTATATTACAAAAGAGGATATCAGCAGCTTTAATGGTGAAACAGTTCCGTTGGCTTTGTTCGATAAATTTGTGTTCAAAAACGATGAAACAATGATTGTTCCTGTTGAGGTGTCACATTACGGAGCGTTTGATCTTAAAGATGTTAAACCAGAATATACCATCACAACGGCAGTTGGAGATACCTTATTGAAAAGCAATTTTCCTGAAACAAATGTACAAACGGGGCAATTAAGCTCTATAGGAGAAATTTCGTATTCACTGGATAAAATTATCATGGCAACCCAATGCAGACTGGAAGTTACCATTGGTGGTCATAAAAACGGTTGGGACTTCTGGGTATATCCTGCAAACCTTTCTGCCGTAAAAAATGATGAAATTTACTATACGTCAACCTTTGATAAAGCTGCACAGAAAAAACTTGAAGAAGGGGGAACGGTTCTTCTTGAGGCAAACGGTAAGGTGGAGCATGGGAAGGATGTGGTAGCTTACTTCACACCAGTATTCTGGAATACCTCATGGTTTAAAATGCGGCCACCGCATACTACCGGTTTCCTGGTACAGGATGAGCATCCCGTCTTCAGAGATTTTCCAACATCATATCACAGCGACTATCAGTGGTGGGAGATCGTAAACAATCGTCAGATTATGAATATTGACAGTTTTCCACCATCTTTCAGACCCATATTACAACCCATAGATACATGGTTTTTAAGTCGTCGGCTGGCGCAACTGTTTGAGGCGAATGTTGGCAAAGGGAAGTTAATGGTAACCACTTTGAATATTGATAAGAACAATGGACCAGTATCGGCTCAGCTGCGGAATTCCATTGTGAGCTACATGAATTCCGCGGAATTTATGCCGAAAAATACTTTAAGTGCGGACGTGATCACCGAATTATTTGAAAAGAGAGACCGGCAAAAGGTGGAAATGTACACCAAAGAAAATCCGGATGAGTTACAGCCCAACCGCACAAAAAGTAAGAAATGAGTTAAATTAATCCATCTGCATACCGGAGTATAAAATTTCTTGAAAGCGAAATAGATAGGACCAATGTAAGGTTTATTATCTTTGATACGATGTTAAATCATATTCAGTCAAAATAAAAACGGTAAACGGATGAAATATGTGGTTCTAACCTTACTTCTGGTCTTAAGTATCCCATCTCAGGGAAGTCTCATCTCATTTAAAAAGTCTGTGACAGTAAATTCTGATGTCATTGAAAATCAGCTTAAAATGGGTGATCCGGGACAGGAAGGCCGTAAACTGGAAGTGAATAACCGCTATCTCACACTAAACGGCAAGCCTGTTATTCCTGTTATGGGTGAATGCCATTATTCACGTATTCCGAGGGATCAGTGGGAGGATGTGCTGCTGAAGATGAAGGCCTGCGGAATCAATATCGTGGCCTCCTATGTCATCTGGATCCATCATGAAGAGATACAAGGGCAGTTTGACTGGTCAGAGAATAAGGATCTGCGGGCATTAGCTGAGTTGTGTCAAAAGCATGGTTTATGGTTTTATCCGCGCATAGGACCCTGGGTACACGCAGAGGTCCGTAATGGTGGCACGCCGGACTGGATCCTCACAAATCCTGAAATAAAGGATCGTTCAAATGATCCGGAATACCAGCATTACGCAGAGGAATGGTATAAACAGGTTGGTTTACAATTAAACGGGCTGATGTATAAAGATGGTGGTCCGGTCATTGGTGTTCAGCTCGAAAATGAATACAGGCGAGGAAGAGGAGGTGAAGCACACATTTTATGGCTGAAAAAAACTGCACGAAAATATGGGTTTGATATGCCTTTGTATACAGTAACAGGCTGGGGCAATGCGTCTGTGCCGGCTTATGAAGTTATTCCATTGTACGGTGGCTATCCGGATGCCCCGTGGCAGACAGACCTGAATCGTGGCACATCGTGTGATGAGTTTGTGTTTAAACCTTTCAGGAATAGCGAAACTATTGGGAATGAAGGCGAACAGGTTAAAAAGCCATATGTTGATCATAACGCGTATCCTTATTTTACCTGTGAAGTGGGTGTGGGCATTATGAACACGGATCACAGGCGCTTATCCATAGATTCAAAAGATGGACTTGGAATTATCATGTCTAAAATAGGTTCAGGAAGTAACCTGCCCGGATATTACATGTTTGCCGGTGGATCTAATCCGCATGGCATTCTGACTACAATGGAAGAGAACAAGGAAGAGACCGGTTACTGGAACACTAATCCGGTAGTTTCTTACGATTTTCAGGCAGCTATAAGGGAGTCAGGTCAGCTCAATAAATCTTACTTTGAGGTTAAAAAACTGCACTATTTTTTGAATGAGTTTGGCCACAGGCTGGCACCCATGGAGGCTGTATTTCCCGATGAACCGGATGAACTGAACTGTGTGGTAAGAACTGATAATACCTCTGCTTTTCTTTTTAGTTCAAATTATTGCAGGCATAATGTTGCTGGAGCAAAGCAAAAGATTCAGTTTTCAGTAGAACTAAACAACGAAACAGTAACATTCCCTTCTGAAAAAATTACAGTTCCCGATAGCGCCATGTTCATCTGGCCTGTGAACTTTAAGATGGGCGAAGTGAAATTACGCTATGCTACAGTGCAGCCTGTGGGGCATATCAATAATACCTGGGTTTTTTATGAAACGTCATGTATTGAACCGGAATTATGTTTCGATACCAAAGGAATAGACGAAATAGTTGCCGTTGACGGAAATGTGGAGAAAAAGGGAAATGCAATTTTCATTCATAAGCTTAAAGCCGGAATGGGCTCATCAGTTAAGCTTATTTTAAATGATGGATCCGAACTGTTTGTGTTGGTATTAAAAGAAGAGGAGGCTTTACATTCCTGGTTATTCGATACAGCAAAAAATAAGCATTTCTTTGTTTCAGATGCCAGTCTTTACATGAATGGAAATGAACTTGATGCATTAAGTACATCGAAAAATTTCACTATAAATCAGTTAGTTGAAAAAGGAATATTTAAAACACAGAAGTTTACAGTGCCTGAACAGGCTGTTGAATTGCAGGTAAAGGAGACAAAACCGTTGGATGATGCACAGTGGCTGATAAGCAGTGATGCACAAACTCTGTCAGGCCGAAGCAAACTGATGCACCGTTTTTTTCTGAAAGACTTTGATCTGAATAATCCTTCGGAAGTAAAAAGGGCGACGTTGACAATCTATGTTCAGGGAACCAGTCATGTTCAGGTTAATTCTAAATGGATAAACAGCGAAATACAACCAAATAGGCTGAACATAATTGATGTGACCGGATATGTACAAAAGGGTGATAATAATTTATTGCTGGAATTTCCATACCAGTCAAATCTGCAGATCTTTGCGGCAAAGATGGAGGTAGAATATTTCAATTCCGATCGTATCACATTTAATTCTGATCGAAGTTGGTTGGTAAATGACAATTACAAATATCCATCATTTCTGACCGGTTATAGCGGATTCAAGGCACCTGAAATTATGGAAAATTCTACCCCTGAGTATACGTCTGTTTCAGCTGAGAAAACATATGCCTTATCCTTTCCTGATGAATACCCCGAAGATTTGAATAATGTTTATATGGAGATAAATTATACAGGTGATAAGGCGAAACTTTATCACGATGATCGTTTGATAGCAGATGATTTCTATAACGGAACAACATGGATTACCGGTTTGAACCGGCTTGGGTTTTATCCGGGAGGACAGACTTTTAAATTACAAATTAAACCGTTGTCTGAGGATGCACGTGTATATTTTGATTTGAAAGAAGCTCAGGATAAATCTAAAAATGCGGAGTTGGTTAATGTACGTTTGATACCCGAATATAAGGTGATAGTTAATTTTTAAATAAAAATTTAATACCTGATAGTTAAGAATGATTCGTATTTTTGAAAATAAAAATTGAATCATGCAACCAACCAGTTTTAGTATTGAAGGAAGAGTAGCTATTGTAACCGGGGGAGCCGGAGTTTTAGGCAGCAGTATAGCAGAAAGTTTGCTCCTGAAGGGCGTAAAAGTAGCATTGCTCGACATAAGAGAGGATATCTTAAACGAAAAAATAAAGCAGATGGAGCAATCCGGAACTATTAAAGGATTTGTCTGTAACATTCTGGATGAGACTTCTGTAAAAGCTGTTCGGGCAGAGGTTCTGGATCAGTTTGGTAAAATTGATATTCTTCTGAACATTGCCGGTGGCAACATGCCGGGAGCCACGCTGACAGAAGATCAGACCTTTTTTGATATGAAGATGGAAGACTTCAAGAAGGTTACTGATCTGAACCTTAACGGAACGGTTTTGCCCAGCATGATCTTTGGAGAAGAAATGGCAAAAAGTGGTAGCGGCAGCATCATTAATATCTCATCTATGGCTACTTATTCAGCTATAACAAGGGTTCCTGGATATTCTGTAGCCAAAACAGGTATTAATATTTTCACCCAATGGCTGGCCATGGAAATGGCTATGAAGTTTGGTGATAAGATCAGGGTAAATGCTGTGGCACCTGGCTTTTTTATTGGTGATCAGAACCGGGCCGTATTAATTAATCCGGATGGTTCACTCACCGAACGCAGCAAAAAGGTGATTGCTAAAACACCAATGAAACGTTTTGGTGATATTACTGAGTTGAACGGATTGGTTCAGTTCCTGTGTTCGGATGAAGCCAGCTTTATAACCGGGGCCATTATTCCTGTTGACGGAGGCTTTAGCTCATACAGTGGCGTTTAAGAAAGGGGATATGGGATTAGAGAAAACATGGAGGTGGTTCGGACAAAAGGATTCTGTAACTTTAGCAGATTTGCGGCAAATGGGTGTTGAGGGAGTTGTGACGGCATTGCATCACATTCCGAACGGCGAAGTCTGGCCTGTGGAAGAAATCATGAAGGTTAAGAACCAGATTGAAGCGCATAATATGCGTTGGAGCGTGGTTGAAAGTTTGCCGGTTACCGAAGGAATCAAAACACATAATGAGGATTACAGCAGATTGATTCAAAACTATCAGGAGTCGATCAGGAACCTGGGAAAATGTGGAATAGATCGCGTTTGCTATAATTTTATGCCCGTTCTTGACTGGGCCCGAACCGATTTGCATTTTAAGCTTGATGATGGCGGAGAAGTGATGTTGTTCGATTTTCCGACGTTTGTTGCTTTTGATGTTTTTATTTTAAAAAGACCCGGAGCAGAATCGGATTATCCGGCAGAGATAGTGGAAAAGTCCAGGAAACTTGCATCTGAAATGAGTGAGGAAGATAAGGAATTGCTGGCGTATAACATTATAGTGGTTACCCAGGGATTTATTGACGGTGTAATTGATAGTTCAGCCCCTGATTATAAAAAGCTTTTTCTGCAATTTATCGATACCTATAAAGAAATTGATGCGACCCGTTTACGGGAACATTTGCGTCTGTTTCTTAACGATGTGGTGCCTGTTGCGGAACAGGCGGGAGTTAAGCTTTGTATTCATCCGGATGATCCTCCGTTCCCGGTGTTGGGCCTGCCCCGGATTGTAAGTACACAGGAAGATCTGGAATGGATATGCAGGCAAAATGATTCAATAGCCAATGGAGTTACATTTTGTACCGGATCCTTATCGGTAAACAGGACGAATGATTTACCCGCCATAGTAAAATCGATTGGCGACAGGATTCATTTCACACATTTACGAAATAATATTTTTCTTCCGGATGGCAGCTTTCATGAATCGGGTCACATCTATGGTGATGTGGACTTATTTCCGGTTATGAAGGCACTGCTGGAAGAACAACAACGACGTAAGTCGGAAGGTCGTGCAGATGTTCGTATCCCTGTGCGTCCTGATCACGGGATCAAAATGCTCGATGATTACAGCAAATCGGCAAATCCGGGCTATCCGTTGATTGGCAGATTAAAAGGGCTGGCTGAACTGAGTGGGCTTGAATTGGGTATTGAGAGAATGATGATAAATAAAGAAAATTAAATATTATGAAATACACCCTGGTTCTGTTTATGATCTTATTTACCGTTTTTATAGGTAAGGCACAGAATAATGAAACCTTTTTCCCGTCAGAACAACTAACTACCGTTGGCGCCTATTATTATCCGGAGCATTGGGATGAATCACAGTGGGACCGCGATCTGAAAAAAATGGCTGAAATGGGGTTTGAATTTACGCATTTTGCAGAATTTGCCTGGGCTCAGCTTGAACCCGAAGAAGGTGTCTATGATTTTGGATGGCTGGATAAAGCTGTAGAAATTGCGGCCAAATATAATCTAAAGGTTATAATGTGTACGTCAACAGCTACTCCTCCGGTTTGGTTGACCCGGTCACATCCTGAAATTTTGATCACAAGGGAGGACGGGACAAAATTTGATCACGGTTCGCGGCAACATGCTTCTTTTTCCAACGAGTTTTACCGTCGGTATTCCTTAAAGATGATCACAGAGCTGGCCAAACATTATGGTAAGGATAAACGGATCATAGGATGGCAGCTGGACAATGAACCCCGTTCAACTGTTGATTACGGTGCAGATGCACAAAAACGGTTTCGTGAATGGTTACAGCGAAAATATATTACCATTGATGCATTGAATGAAGCCTGGGGAACAAATTTCTGGAGCGGAACCTACAGCAGTTTCTCTGAAATCAATATTCCGCAATATAATCAGTGGGGAATGAATCTGTATCAGAAACTTGATCACAGCAGGTTTTGTGATTCGGAAACTTCTTCATTTTTGGATGACCAGGCCACAACGATCCGAAAATATGCCGATAAAGATCAGTGGATCACAAGTAACTACATACCGATGTACGATGCCCGGTTTATCGGTGCAAGTAAAGAACTTGACTTTATAACATATACGCGGTATATGGTTTATGGTGAGGACAAAGGCATTGGGAGAAGCGGGTACCGTGTTGGTGAATATTCGCGTATAGCCATGGCAAATGATTACTTCAGGCCGCTATCACCAATGTACGGTGTTATGGAATTGCAGCCGGGACAGGTAAACTGGGGAAGAATAAATTCGCAACCTTTGCCGGGAGCTGTTCACTTGTGGTTGTGGCACGTTTTTGCCGGAGGTAGCAGGTTTACATGCACATATCGGTTTCGGGCGCCAATCTACGGTTATGAGCAGTATCATTACGGCATTGTTGGTACGGATGGCATTACACCTACCCCTGGAGGTCTGGAATACGAGCAGTTCATCAATGAAATAAAGGAATTGCGGAATCAGTCGGAACCAGGAAAAGTACCGGAGTTGTACCTCGAGAGAAAAACAGGAATTTTATATGATCCGGATAATACAGTTGCGATCAATCAGAATAAACAAACAATACTGTGGAACACGGAGCAGCATGTATTAAAGTATTATAAAGCTTTAAAGTCTTTTGGTGCGCCTGTTGATTTTATCCGGGACACGATGGATTTTACTGGATATCCTGTGATTGTAGTGCCTGCATATCAGCAGATAAGTACTGAGTTAATTGAAAAATTAACGGCATACGTTAAACAGGGAGGTAACCTGATACTCTCGTGCCGTACAGGACATCAGGATGAAAAAGGTCACCTTTGGCAGGCCAGATATGCAGAGCCAATCTATAAGCTGATAGGTTCAGAAATAGAATTTTACGATTTACCGATGCCTTATGCGTCTGATACGGTGAAAATGGACGATAACAATTATAGTTGGACCAGCTGGGGCGATATCTTAAATCCATATAAAAAGACAGAAGTCTGGGGTAATTATGCGGGGGATTTTTATGCCGGTAAACCTGCTGTTACCTTTGCCGGAAAAGGTGAAGGAACTGTTACGTATGTTGGAGCCGATAGTGATAAGGGAGATCTTGAATATGACGTTTTAAAGAAATTGTATGGAAGGCTGCACATCGGTATAGAAGATTATCCAAAGGGTATTATTGTGGAATACAGGGATGGTTTTGGGATTGCAATGAATTATTCTGATAAGGAATATGAGCTGAATACAGTGTCTGAGAATAGCATTCTTTTTGGAGCCCAAAAGATTCCTACTGCCGGTGTTATGGTATGGAAACTTCAGTAAGTAAAAGTGTTCAGACCGGTTTTAAAGATAAAACAGAAAATATGAATTAATGAAGCAAATCCTGATTCTAGTTTGCACAATTTTAATAGGTCTCAGTGCTTTTGGACAAACGACGCCGCTTACAGCCAAACAAAAAGAAGAATTATATCCGACTAAAAAAGTCGTATCACGGTACCATAATAACTGGACACAAACGCATTATCCAAAGCGCATTAAACAATTCATGGGCAAACCGTTGGAATATGGTGATATTGTATTTATTGGAAACAGTATTACAGAAAAAGGGAAGGACTGGAGCGAAAAGTTTGGTGTCGCACATATCAGGAACCGCGGTATTTCGGGAGATGTGACAGATGGCGTATTGAAGCGTCTGGATGAAGTGACATATTTTAAACCTAAGGCTGTATTTATTCTTATTGGTATAAATGACCTCTTTAGTCTGCATCACGATGTGGACAACAGGCATCAGTTAACCTATGATAAGGTTGTACCATCAGCGAAATATGTGGCACATAATATTTTGAGAATAGCCAAAGTAATTCATCGAAAATCGCCCGGGACCAGGATCTATGTGCAAACAATTCTGCCTACCAGGAGGGATTATCTCAAGGAGGATATACTTACTGTAAATAAATTGATTAAAAAGCATGAGTCAAAAGGCTGCTACGATGTCATCGATCTGTTTGGTCAGTTTGTGGATGCAAACGGTGATATGCAGAAGGAGCTGACTGTTGATGGTGTTCACCTGAATGAAAAAGGGTATGAAAAATGGGTCGGCTTTGAAAAACCCTTGATTCAAAATATAGCAAAACAAGATTAAATGTCTGCATCTTGATTCTTGTATCTTGGTTCTTGTATCTTTTTAAAGTGTCAGATAATGTAAATTTTATCCCAATTTATATATTGAATCTCATTAACTTATCCCGTAGATTTGTAGTTTGGAAAGCCTTATGTCAGAAAAGTAACTTTAATGGAATACAATTCTTATTGGTGATGTCTAATAGTCTAAAGGTTACATTTTTGACTCCGGGATAATTGATGTCTTATATTAACGAAGAAAACCAACCACGATGCAAACTAGTTATTTTAACGCCGGAAATGCAAAATTAAAAACTATACTGTTCCTGGCAATTGTCTTATTATCGGTTCAGACCGGCACCAATGTGTTCTCACAACAAAGTAGTCAAACTAATCCAAGACAGACCCAGTCATTCGATGCAGACTGGTCGTTCCATTTGGGTGACGTTGAGGGTGCAGAAAATCCAAAATTTAAGGATAAGGACTGGCGCTTGCTTGATGTTCCACATGACTGGAGCATTGAAGGAGAGGTAAGCCGCGATAATCCTACCGGTCGGGGTGGCGGATTTTTCCCTGCAGGTATTGGCTGGTACAGAAAAGCATTTACACTGCCTAAAGAGGATCAGGATAAAAAAGTGTTTATTCAGTTCGATGGTGTCATGGCAAACAGCGAAGTATGGATCAATGGGCATTTGCTGGGTAAGCGTCCGAATGGTTACGTGAGTTTTAGTTATGAGCTGACAGATTACCTGAATTACGGGAAAAAGGAAAATGTGATTGCTGTAAAAGCGGATAATTCCATTCAGCCGGCATCCCGTTGGTACACCGGTGCAGGAATTTACCGTCATGTAAACCTGGTTATAACAGATCCGGTGTATATACCGCAATGGGGCGTTTATATTACAACACCAAAAATCAGTGCTGATAAAGCAATAGTTACGATTGAAACAAAAATCTCAAACACGTCAGCCTCTGATGAAGCAATAAAAGTTGTGACTTCAATTATTGATCCCAACGGTAAAACAGTTGGGTCAGCCGAAAATACGCAAACCATTAAATCAGGAGACGCAACAAACATCAGCAGTGAGGTTACGGTTGCTGATCCGCAACGTTGGGATGTAAAAAGTCCTGGATTGTACAAAGCTGTTACTTCTGTTTATAAAGGAGATAAACTGGTTGATGAAGTATCAAATATATTTGGATTACGTGAATTTCATTTTGAGGCAGCAACCGGATTCTGGCTCAACGGAAAAAATATTAAAATAAAAGGTGTGGCCTTACATGCAGATGGTGGCGCTCTGGGGGCAGCAGTACCGTTAACCACATGGAGGCTCCGGTTTGAAACGCTTAAAAAGCTGGGCGTAAACGCCATAAGAACGGCACATAATCCATTTGCTCCGGAATTCTATGATCTGTGCGATGAGATGGGATTTCTGGTTATGGACGAGACATTCGATACCTGGCGGGCAGCTAAGAACCATGCGGAAAAAGGATATAACTTATTTTTTAATGACTGGTGGAAAGCTGATACCCGTGATGTTGTACTACGTGACCGGAATCATCCTTCCATTTTTATCTACAGTGTGGGAAATGAAATCCGTGATAACCTGAACAATGAGCAGGGTTTTTCTACGTATAAAAAAATGCAGGATCTGGTACACGAAATTGCACCTGGCAGTTTGGTTACAATGGCTTTGTTCCGGCCAAATTCTTCCGGTGTTTACCAAAACGGATTTGCTGATATGATGGATATTGTAGGGCAGAATTATCGTGAGAAGGAATTGGTACAGGCACACCTGGATAAACCGGAACGTAAGGTTCTGGGAACAGAAAACGGACATACGCGTGAGGCCTGGCTGACAATGAGAGATAATCCGTTTATGTCAGGACAATTTTTATGGACAGGTATAGATTATCTTGGCGAAGCCAACTGGCCGGCAATATCTCATCATTTTGGATTGCTGGATCGCTTGGGAAATGAGACCACACTGGCATATCAGCGTCAGAGCTGGTGGGGTGAAGAACCTTATGTGCATTTGGTGCGCAGTGCGTTTAATGCAGGCAATGGCCCGCTTGTTTCAAACTGGAGTCCTGCTGATGAAGATACCTATGATGTGGCTGAAGTGGAGGTCTATGCCAATACGCAGGAAGTGGAGATTTTCCTGAATGGAACATCAAAAGGCGTTTTCCCTGTTCCGGAAAATGCTGCTCCGGTGAAAGCTAAATTTACCTTTGAGCCGGGAACCATAAAAGTGGTGGGACGAAATGACGGTAAGGATGTTACTGATCATGAAATGAAGACGGCTGGTGATCCGCTTAAAATTAAGCTGACTGTGAGCAGCAATACACTATCTGACAATTTTGACGATGTGGTGTATGTTACGGCAGAAATAGTAGATGAAAACGGAGTATCCTGCCCAAACAGTGATAACATGCTTTCATTTACGGTAGCAGGACCTGGTTCTGTTATTGCTGTTGATAATGCTGATCTGGAGACACATATTCCATTTTTTGAATCCAGTCGCAGGGTTCTGAATGGAAGTTGTACGGCAATCGTACGTGCTGAAGCAGACTCAGGTGAAATTACAGTAAATGTACAGGCTGATGGACTGGAACAGGGCGCAGTAACGCTGAAAATTAAAAACTGATTTAAACGACATGTTAAAGCATACTATTCTTTTCTCTCTGTTAATACTTTCTCAGGGTTTGTTATTTAATCTGAATGCACAGCGTCATCTGGAAAGGCTGGACCGTGGAATGGTGGCCATACCTGCAGGGAAAGATTCTGTTTTTATTAGCTGGCGTTTGTTAAATTCCGACCCTGAACAGGCAACATTTAACCTCTATAGGGATGGAAAACTTCTAAATACAAAACCTCTTTCCGTTACAAATTTTACAGATGACAAGGCGACTGATGATGCACAATATGTGTTAAGGCCAATTCAGGATAAGAAAGAAACAGATGAAAGTAGTACCTGTAAACCTTGGGATAAGCCCTATTGGGAGATTCCTTTGCAGACACCTTACCGGTATTCTCCAAATGATGCATCCGTAGCTGATCTGGATGGTGATGGGCAATATGAACTGGTGATCCACATGACAGGGCGGGGACATGATAACTCGCATCTTGGCTTAACATCTGATCCAATATTCCAGGCTTACGAAATGGACGGGACCTTATTGTGGACCATTAATCTTGGCAAAAATATCAGGGAAGGAGCGCATTATACACAATTTATGGTATACGATCTGGATGGTGACGGGAAAGCTGAAATTGCCATGAAAACTGCTGATGGTACCACGGATGGGACGGGTAACGTTATTGGTGATCCGGACGCTGACTGGGTGGACCGAAATGCACAAAGCAGAACGTTTGGTAAGATAGTAACAGGACCGGAATACTTCACCATTTTTGAGGGAGCAACTGGAAAAGAGCTGGCAACAACCGATTATGTGCCCGGTAGGGGTAATCTTGGTGGCTGGGGAGGTATTGGAGGCAATGGTCAGAATGATTATACCGCTAACAGGGCGGACCGTTTTCTGGCAGCCGTAGCATATCTGGATGGAAAACTTCCGAGTGTGATTATGTGCCGGGGATACTATGGACGATCTGTCTTAGCAGCGTGGGACTGGAGGGATGGTAAACTCTCTCAGCGGTGGGTATTTGACAGCTCAAAGCCGGGACTGGAGTTATTCAGCGGTCAGGGAAATCATAATATAAATGTGGCTGATGTGGATAATGACGGAAAAGATGAGATAATTTACGGTGCCATGGTTGTAGATGATAATGGAACAGGAATATTCAGTACAGGGCTTCGGCATGGTGATGCTCTTTATGTAGGAGATCTGGTTCCTCAAAGACCGGGAATGGAAGTGTGGGGACCGCATGAAAATGAGGAACCTGTAAAAGGCTATGAAAATGGGTACGGTGAAGCATTGTATGATGCCCTGACTGGCGAGATTATTTGGGGAAAGAATCCCGGATGGGATGTTGGCAGAGCCTGTGCCGCTGATATTGATCCCAGGTACGAAGGATTTGAGTTCTGGACAAATGTAGATGGTTTGTTCGATGCAAAAGGAAACGATATAGGACCCAAACCCAGAAGTACAAATTTTGTGATCTGGTGGGATGGGGATCTTTTACGTGAATTGCTGGATAGAAACAGAATTACAAAATGGGACTGGGAACAGAACAAGGAGAAAATTCTCCTGCAGGATTATGAATGCAATTCCAATAATGGCTCAAAGGCTACACCGGTGTTGAGTGCTGATTTGTTTGGCGACTGGCGGGAAGAGGTGATCTGGAGAACACGTGATAATCAGAAAATCAGAATTTACTCAACGACATATCCAACAGATTATCGCTATGTGACATTAATGCAGGATCCACAATACAGGCTTAGTATTGCCTGGCAAAATGTTGGGTATAATCAACCGCCTAATACAGGTTTTTATATTGGGGAGAGTACATTTCCAAAGCAGTAGTTTTATAAGGTTATCATGAGACGCATATCTGCATTTCTTTCGTTTTTCATTTTGTTGTCTTTATTCCGGTTTGAGTTACAGGCAGAACGACTTATGGAGAATATGGACCGGGGAGTTGTTGTTGTACGTACATCAACTGATTCTGCATTTATTAGCTGGCGCTTACTGAAATCGGATGCTGATGCTATTTCGTTTGATATTTACAGATCTGATAGTCATAATAACACCATAAAACTTAATTCTTCACCTGTCAGTAAGGTTACTTTTTTTATTGATAACAAGTGCCACTTATCTGAAACGTACATTTATTCAGTAGTTAAGTCAGGCATAAAACCGTTCGAAAAATCAGGAAGCAACTTTACTTTGAAGGCAGATACCCTTGTTAAACAATATCTGACCGTGCCGCTTCAGATACCTCCTTCAACAATTATCAATGGAAGAGAAAACACATATTCAGCTAACGATGCGTCAGTAGCAGATCTGGATGGAGACGGGAAGTACGAGATAATTCTGAAGTGGCAGCCTTCTTTTGTAAGGAATCCACCGCAAAGAGGACTGACCGGCGAACAGATCATTGATGCCTACAAGATGGATGGCACCTTGTTATGGCGAATTAATCTTGGGAAAAATATACGTTCCGGTGCTGCCTATACCCAGTTTCTGGTTTATGATTTTGATGGAGATGGATGTGCAGAAATGATTTGCAAAACTGCGGACGGCACAGTCGACGGACAGGGGAATGTAATTGGTGACCCGAAAAAGGACTGGCGAACGCTGGACGGGAATTCTCCGATGTATGGTAAAATTGTAAACGGGCCGGAATATCTGACTGTGTTTGACGGGAAAACCGGACGTGCCTTAGCAACAGAAAATTATATACCGGATCGTTATCCGCTTAATGGCTGGGGAGGCATAGGAGGAAACGGCAATAATGATAGTGTTGGTAGCAGGGCTGACCGTTTCTCAGCAGGAGTGGCTTATCCGGACGGTCATCTGCCAAGTGCCGTTTTTGTACGTGGTTGGTATGGACGAACTGTTGTCGCAGCCTGGGATTACAGAGATGGTAAGTTAACCTCACGGTGGGTATTTGATTCAAAAGATGCAGAAAATCCGTATTCCGGCCAAGGTAATCATTCGGTAAGTGTGGGTGATTTTGATTATGATGGGAAGGATGAATTTTGTGTGGGAGCTATGACGGTGGAGGATAACGGGCAGGGACTTTATACCACGGGTTTGCGTCATGGAGATGCCCTTCATATTTCTGATCTGGATCCGGAAAGGCCCGGGCAGGAGGTATTTGGGATTCACGAAAATGAAGGGAAAACTGTTGCCCTGCAAACACCGGGTGTTGCCATGTTTGATGCAGCTACCGGAGAAATACTTTGGGGCGTTGGTCCCGGAGTTGACGTAGGCAGAGGTGTGGCTGCAGATATTGATCCCCGCTATCCCGGATGCGAAAACTGGGGTGGTCCGGGTGGATTACGTGATGTACATGGCGAAACAATTTCAGAACGGGGGCCACGGTCAACAAATTTTGTGATCTGGTGGGATGGTGATCTGACGCGTGAGTTACTGGACAGAAACCAGATTGATAAATGGGACTGGGAAAATTCCACAACGGTTAATTTGCTAAGAGCCGGTGAATGTGTATCCAATAACGGCACAAAAGCCACCCCTTGCTTGAGTGGTGATATATTGGGAGACTGGCGTGAAGAGGTGATATGGCGAACCGCGGATAATACAGAATTACATATTTATTCAACTACGATCCCAACCGACTACAGATTTGTAACACTGATGCAGGATCCGCAATACCGATTGAGCATTGCCTGGCAAAATACAGCCTATAACCAGCCACCACATCCCGGATTTTATTTAGGGAGTGGAATGAAAAAGTAAGATTAAACTGTATTCTTATTTTTCAGATATTCAAAGTAAGACTCATAGCTTTATTACGGTTAACGATGTCCTCCTTTTTCAAAAGGAGGTGTCATCCTAATGCATATCGGGATGACGGAGGATTTCCGTTACAATAGTTTTTGAAAAGGGTCCAGGTATTCATACCTTTGAACAAACCCTGAACAAATGAAACTAAATTACAATCAGCATAATAAAGATTTTGCGCGGGAGAACAGAAAACTGGGCACAATGGGAGAAGCTATTCTCTGGAGAGATTTATTAAAGGCAAAGCAATTAAACGGATATCAGTTTAACCGGCAGTACAAAATTGGAAACTATATTGTAGATTTTATTTGCCGGAAACTAAACCTGATCATTGAGGTGGATGGCAGTTCTCACAAAACCAATGGCCCTGAAGATTACGACCGTGAAAAGTGGTTGACAGAATTGGGATATACTGTTTTGAGATTTTCAGAAAATGAAGTAATCTACAACCTTAATTATGTGGCGATGGATATTCAGAATATGGTAGAAAAACTGGAAGAGGAACCTGATGTTTGATAAATCCTCCGACTTACTTCGATAGGGCCACAGTAGATAGACCGTCACGATGTCCTCCTTTTTCAAAAGGAGGTGTCATCCCAATGCATATCGGGATGACGGAGGATTTCCGTTACTTAAAAACTACAAGCGCCACAAAACCAAGTCTTATATCTTATGTCTTATTTCTAAACCCTTGCTTTATTTCCCTCAATTCCATATCTTTAATCCACCAAAATTGAAATGAGTCTGATTCAGGAACTAGTATTAATTAAAAATAGTTAGCTAAACTATTTCCTAAATCTGGTCTTCTCCTTTAATAGCACTCATATTATGAAAAAAATACTTTTTATTAGCATTCTATGTGCTTATACAATGATTTCATTTTCCCAAATGATCACTAGAATGGAGTCGCTTCAAAGTCTTTATTTGGAAGTATGTAAAGACGGTAAGACCATTGGCTCTGCCACGGGATTTATTATTAAATCTAAGACTCAGAATTATCTAGTTACAAATTATCATGTTGTTACAAATAAAAATCCTTCAAATAAAAAATGGCTAAATCCAAATAATATGGTATCACCCAATGAAATATATATAATGCATAATGGTGAAAAACTTGGAGAATATAACCCCAAAGTTGAGCGTCTTATTAAGAATAATGGAAAACCATTGTGGTTTGAATTTAAAATTGATGATGCAACTGCCGACGTTGTTGCTCTACCGTTAAAAGATACATTGAATATAAGCATTTTCCCAATTATATATAAATCAAGATATGATACTTTATTAAAACTTATACCAACTGATGTGGTTTACGTTCTTGGCTTTCCCAAAGGGGTTCATTCGGCTCCATTCATGCCAATTTGGAAGTCAGGTATTATTTCTTCCGAGCCAGATATTAATCAAGAAAACAAGCCAATTATGTGGATTGACGTTAATGGTGTGGGAGGAATGTCTGGAGCACCTGTTTATTTTATTTCAAATCGTTATTATGATAAATCTGGAGCAAGTAACATAGTAAGTAATCAAATTTCAGTGTTTCTTGGAATTTTTTCGCATGGTGAAAATGATGTATTTGGTGCACTATGGAAGGCACAATATTTAAAGGACTTATTTGATAAGCTTCCTTAACGTTACAGGAAAGAAATTAAAATTATACAAATTGTTTAATATTTCTTTTCTCTAGTCTTAATCCTTGTACTTACCAATCTTTAATGCCTAAATCCTCCGTCCCGATAAATCGGGACACCTCCTTTTCCAAAGGAGGACGGCCTATAGCAAATTGATATCACGCTGTCCCCCTTTTGCTTACTGAGTAGCGAAGCGTATCGAAGTAAAAAGAGGGTGCCAATTGGCTTTGACAATTGGTGGGGGATTTTATTAAAGATTCTATAAAAATCTCTGTCCCAATAAATCTGGACATTATCTTTCAGATTACGCATGGCTATATTTTCAGAGATACATGTTTAAACTCCTGAAATTTGAGACATGGTATTTATGAATGACACATCCCGGGTATTTGAGCCTTGGAGGAAAAAGATTAATTAATTGTTGTTTTCCAACAATAGACTTATATTTCCGGTTATATCTAAGTTATGGGTATAACTAATGCTGGCATTCTTGTCATAAATGCGGAATTATGAGTTTGTTTATTAAAGGTGTAAATAGTTTATTCCCTTTATCTGCCGAGGCATCTGCAGAACTGTCGGATTGTTTTCAAACCCGGGATTATAAAAAGGGAGAGGTGATCCATGCACATGGGCGGATATGTAAATGTCTTTTTTTTGTTGAGGAAGGTCTGGTAAAGCATAACTATTATCATAAGGACAATCAGTATGTACTACGGTTTTTTGAAGAGGAGGATTTTTTTATTGCTACCGACAGTTTTTTTAATAATCTGCCCGCTGAGTATTCAACTATAGCCATCGAAGATACAAGGATAAGTTATCTCGAATATGAAGATTTTGAGCGCTTATGTCAGACCTATCACTCGTTTGAAAGCTTTGCCCGCAGGTTTGTTTCCATGGTAGCATATACCGCAATTTCAAATCTGAAGAACCTGCTTTATCTGGATGCAACAGAACGGTATGCCCGGTTTATTGAGGAATATGGCCATCTGCAACAGCGTATTAGTCTGGGTGATACGGCAGGATTTCTTGGCATTTCACAGGTTTCTTTAAGCCGGATCCGATCAAGAAAATGATTTTTTAACAAATGTAAAAGGATTTCATTTTCCCGGCCTTTACTTTTGCATTATAATCATTATAATGCATAATTTTCATGAATAAATTTAGAGTTTATACTTTTTCTGTTGTGTTGTTGATAATCGCATTGTTCGTTTCTTTTCCAACCAGTGCACAATCAAAAAGTGAGGCAGCACAAACATCTGCACCAATTCCTCTTGAAGTTGTTTTAGGAACCAAAAGCTGGACATCACAACTAATCATCGATAAAAAATTTAGTCCGGAAAGCAAATTAGGATTTTTTTCACTTTCATATATAAAAGCAAATTACGACAACGATGAATACCTGAGAGAATCTTTGAACCTGATGCTTTTGAAGTATGAGCTGGTTAAAAATGTTAGTGTGCTTTCAGGTGCTGCTTATAGTTCGGTCTGGGGCTTTCGTCCATATGCCGGAGGGCAGTACGCATACATGAGCAGAACCTTTATGTGTGCTATTATATCAGGACTATATTTAAGTGAAAGCCATAATTATGAGGCTTTAGCCATGGCAGAATACAGACCCGTAATAAAGGACAATTGGTCGCTGTACACGAGGGCTCAGGCATTATATAATCAGAATACTGAAACAGGAAAACACGACAGGAGCCATGCTTATGGTCGACTCGGACTTTCGTATAAAACGTTCTCTTTCGGTTGTGCTCTGAATTATGATTGGTATGGACCGATGAAAATGGAGGATCACCAGTGGGGTATTTTCATTAGTACGCTGCTTTGGTAGGGTAGACAATAAATTAGATAATTGTAAAAAGAATAAAACATGGTTAAGACTTACGTAAAACAGGGACTCATAGGAGGAATAATGGGATTCATTATGAGTTTTATTATGGTATATTTCATCATCTCTTTTCCGCAAACACATACTCAGAATGCATTCAATAATGGCATGAGTGGAGCTATAAGCGGATTCATGGGGGGATTTATGGGTGTTGTTGGTTTTATAATGAAGCAGAGAAAAGGCAGGAAAAACTGACCGATCCGTTTTAGGATGCATTCAATTTTGATTCAGCACTGCATAATGATTACTGTGAGCGAAGTAATTTAAGACATTAAGTATTTACTGTAAGCTATAAGCAGTAGTAAATAATCGGAACCAAACCCCGGCTACGTTAGAAGTCGGGGTTTTTTATTATATCTGGTTGTTTTAGTTTTGGTGACGGTATTCAATCGGTGACATTCCCACCTGCTTTTTAAACATCCGTGTAAAATGCTGGGGATGCCTGAACCCCAGCTCATAAGCTATCTCACTGATGGATTTCTCAGAGTCGAAAATCTTCTCTTTAGCTACACCAATCATTTTAAGCTGGATGTGTTCCTGTGCTGACTTTCCTGTTTCTTTCTTTAGCAAGTCGCCAAGGTAGTTTGGTGAAATAAACAGCTTATCGGCACAGTAGCGAACCGACGGCAATCCCGATTCAAGAGGTTCATCAGATGCAAAATAATTGTTTAATACATGCTCGAAGCGTGTCAGGATGTCTTTATTAACGTGGCTGCGTGTAATAAACTGACGTTCGTAAAATCGCTTGCTATAGTTTAAAAAGAGTTCAATGTAAGATACAATAAGTGTTTTACTGTGTGCATCAATGGCATGTTCAAGTTCGTAGTTTATTTTATTGATACAATCGTTGATAATCTCTCTTTCCCTCGCAGAAAGGTGCAATGCCTCATTCACTTCATATGAGAAAAAGGTATAATCCTGAATATTTTTGCCCAGCGATGTGCCATGGATCAGATCCGGATGAAAGATGATGGCAGTGCCGAAGGCCTGTTGCTTTTCGCCATTGCTTTCAACGCCATAAACCTGGCCCGGAGATATAAAAATCAGCGTGCCTTCTTCATAATCATAGTTGTTAATCCCATACGTTATATTACCGCATTTGATATCCTTTAAAAAAATGGCATACACATTCATATGCGCCTTGAAAAACTCAAAAGGCTTAACTTTGGAAAAATCAATAACACTTACCAATGGATGCAGGGTTTCCTGTCCAACCAGATTGTTGTATTCCTTTACTGAATTTATTCTGTTAACCTGACTCATAATAAAAATCTTATCGGTTACACTTACAAAGATAGGCAACAATTATCAGCTTAACCCACTGTTAAACCATATTCCGTAATTTGGGTAAGAAATAGTGGATTTAGGTAATAAGCTGAGATGTTAAGACA
This sequence comes from Quyinboa ferrireducens, assembly GCF_042436675.1. Taxonomy (NCBI): domain Bacteria; kingdom Pseudomonadati; phylum Bacteroidota; class Bacteroidia; order Bacteroidales; family Quyinboaceae; genus Quyinboa; species Quyinboa ferrireducens. Next base: position 170,862 of record NZ_JBHMVA010000010.1, read on the forward strand.
ATAAAAAACCATTATCTAATGGTAATTGAGGTTTCTGTAACTATTTCATTTAAACTAACTGCGATTAGTCCGAAATATCATTGCAAGTAGTGTTTTCAGGTTCATCTTGCCTCCATATACCGGCATCATACTGGCACTTCCATAGTCTTTAATTTTAGCTATGTTTTTTAAGATATCCATATCATTTTCAGCTATAACAAAATCTACATCAGCATTATTTTTCATATGATCCTGATTTGCTGTTTTAGGCAGGGGAAGAAGCCCCAGCTCAAGGCAGTAACGAATCGATAATTGCGGAATTGAAACACCGTATTTCTCTGCAATGGTTTTAACTTCATTATTTTTTAATAGTTCTCCGTGTGCAACCGGCGAATAAGCTTCAACAAGAATATCCTTCTCCTTACAATACTTGATAAGATCCATGGGTGTATTGCTTATATGAGCTAAGACTTGATTGACCATTGGTTTTACTGTGCAGGAAGCAAGGATATTATCGATGTCCTGTTTTTCGAAATTTGAAACTCCAATTGCACGCAGTTTACCTGCTTTATGCGCTTCTTCAAGTGCTCTCCAGGCTTCGCGGTTACCTTCGAAGTATGGATCGTTTCCACGAAATTTCATCCACGGTTGTGGACTGTGAATAATCATCAAGTCAATGTAATCCAAACCGAGTGTTGTAAGTGATTTGTCAATGGCTGTCACTGCTTTTTTATACGATTTTGCCTCTGCAGCCAGTTTGGTGGTCACAAACATCTCATTTCTTTTAACACCACAATTTCTTATTCCTTCACCAACACCGCTTTCATTGCGATAAGCCTGGGCTGTATCAATATGTCTGTAACCGTTTCTTACGGCATCTTTTACAGCCTGTTCTACATTTTTATTGTTAATGAACCAGGTTCCTAAGCCAAGTTTTGGAATTTTAATTCCATTCGATAATGTATATGTTTCTTCTAAAATCATGTTGTATGTCTTTTTAGTTTTTAATCTTATTTATGTGAAACCGCGCTTAATTCTCATTAAACGTTCGATAAACTGTTGGTGACATTCCAACGCTTTTTTTGAACATCCTTGTAAAGTGCTGAGGATGCTTAAATCCTAACTCGTAAGCAATTTCACCAACTGATTTATCTGTGTCAAATATTTTAGCTTTAGCCACATCAATCATTTTCTGCTGAATGTGTTCCTGTGCTGATTTTCCGGTTTCTTTTTTCAACAGGTCGCCAAGATAATTTGGAGAAATAAATAGTTTTTCTGCGCAGTAACGCACGGATGGCAATCCCAAATCAATTGGAAGATCTGTTTTAAAGTAATCCTTTAAAACGTTTTCAAAGCGAACCAGAATATCTTTATTAACATGGCTTCGGGTGATAAACTGGCGCTCATAAAACCGTTTGCAATAGTTGAGGAACAGTTCCAGATAAGATACTATTAGTGTTTTACTATGGTTATCAATCGCATGTTGTAATTCGTAATTTATATTTTTGAAACATTCGTTTATGCTTTCTCTTTCCCTTGATGATAAATGCAGAGCTTCATTTACTTCGTATGAAAAGAAAGTATAATCATCAATATGTTTACCCAGCGTAGTTCCCCGGAGAAGGTCCGGATGAAAAATCAGAGCTGTTCCGGATAATGACTCATTTTTAATATCACCTTCAACTCCAAATACCTGTCCTGGAGAAATAAACAATAAAGTACCTTCCTCATAATCGTAGTTCTGTATTCCATAGGTCATGCTACCACATTTGATGTCTTTTAAAAATATAGCATAAACGTTCAATTGTGTTTTGGAATAGTGAGTGTGAATGTCCGGATCATAAAATGGCTGCAGTTTTGAAAAATCAATAACGCTAACCAAAGGGTGCAGCGTTTCCTGTCCTACCATGTTGTTATACTCTGTTACAGAATTGATTTTAAAAATGTCATTCATCTTTATTTTTGTTAAAATATGACCCAAAATTAATGAAGTATCTGATATAAAATACGAAGATATTTTACATTCTGTAATATTGGTAAGTAATACAGTAATTAGGGTAGAATTCGGCGAGTGTAACCTGTTAAATAATCTGAAAATTAGAGTTTTAGGGCGTTATCTGTAATGCGGGTATCTTATTCCGTAATCCGGGTCTGTTTTATTAAACTTTTACATCGAATTTTGTTCCGGATGAAATTATTCATTAAACGAATAATGAACATACCGTGAAGAATAATATAAGAAGAAATTGAAATGAAGTACACAGACAAAACAGCATTCGAAAAAGTAAACATATTTGGTACTGGGATGCCAAATGATATGTTTTCGAAATATTTTACCGGAAAATCTTTTCTTAATCCACTGACGAAACCAGGGGAGTGTCCGGTTTTTATGGCAAATGTAACATTTGAACCGGGATGTCGGAATAACTGGCATATTCATCATGCAAGAAGTGGAGGTGGGCAAATGCTTCTTTGTACTGCTGGAGAGGGTTGGTATCAGCAGGAGGGTGATAAACCGCTCAGCCTGTCTGAGGGCTCCTTTGTTTATATTCCCGCGGGAGTAAAACACTGGCATGGTGCCAAAGCTACGAGTTGGTTTAGCCACATCTCTTTGGAAATTCCCGGAGAGGAAGGTCGTAATGAATGGCTTGAAGCTGTTTCGGATGACCAATACAATTCACTACCTGTGAAAGAAAGTAAAAGTACTTTCGAATACCGGGATAAGTACTTAACTAAGAATGAATTTAAAAAGGGAAACATGTTTGGTATGGGCATGTACAATTTTATGTTCAGAAAATATTTTAGCGGACGTTCATATTTGAAAATGGTCACTATGCCCGGTAAAACACCATTATTTTTATCCAATGTGAATTTTGAACCGACCTGTCGGAATAACTGGCATGTTCATCATGACGGAGGACAAATACTTGTCTGTACTGCCGGAACAGGTTGGTACCAGGAGGATGGCAAACCTGCAAAATCTCTTAAAGCCGGTGATGTGGTTTATATTCCCACAGATGTCAACCACTGGCATGGAGCATCCAGGGATAGCTGGTTTTCTCATGTTGCAATATCAATTCCGGCTAACGGAGGAAAGGTAGAATGGTTGAAACCGGTTTCAGATAATGATTACAATAAATTATAGAGTATAAATTAAAAACAAATAAACATGAAGAAAGTAGTAATCTTGACATTAATAATCCTGATGTTTACAGGAATAATGTATAGTCAAAATGATGGACCATTAAAATTAGCGCAGGGCGATGATATTTATTTGACAAAACCATTGAATCCGGAATTATCATTAACGCCTGTGCAATACAAAAACCGTTTTGGTATAAGTATTGCCGCACATTTGTATCTGCGAAAAGATTTTGATAAATCTAAGAAGCATCCTGCCATTTTAATTGGTGCACCATATGGAGGAGTCAAAGAACAGGGACCAACCGTATATGCTCAGGAAATGGCGTTACGGGGTTTTGTAGCCTTAACCTTCGACGAATCATTTAATGGTGAAAGCGGTGGTGATGTAAAAGATTTATCAAGTCCTGAAGTTTTCGTAGAGGATTTCAGTGCAGGTGTTGATTATTTAGGTACCCGCGACTTTGTTGATCGGGATAAAATTGGTGTAATTGGAATTTGTGGCAGTGGAGGATTTGCTCTAACGGCAGCGCAGGCAGATCCCCGCATTAAAGCTGTTGCAACAGCAAGTATGTACGATATTAGTGACTGGATTCGAAATGGCATAGATGGAAGTACAACTGCCAGGGATCGTGAGAAAACAAAAGAGCGCCTGGCGAAACAACGTTGGGAGGACTTTGAAAAAGGAGAACCTAAAATGCCTGGTATGGGGTGGCCTAAAAAACCCGCCAAAAAAGCACCGGGTATATTACCTCCGGTTATGAAAGAGTTTTTTGAATACTATGGTACAGAAAGAGGCTGGCATCCGAATACCTTGGACAATTTTACCCTGACAAGTGCACTGTCATTTATGACCTTTCCTTTAATAAGCCATATCGAAGAGATCTCGCCACGTCCGGTTTTAATTATTGTTGGAGAAAATGCACACTCTATTAACTGGAGTAAAAAGGCTTATGAACGTGCTGCAGAACCCAAAGAGTTGGTAATCATACCTGAGGCTAATCACATCGATTTGTATGACGGTGGTGATAAAAACTATATTCCTTTTGAAAAACTGGAATCCTTCTTTAAGGAAAGATTGAAGTAAAAGATGATCCCATGAACAAATCAGAACATTGAATAAACAAAACTCCCGGTATTTCAGAGGTGTTTTGTTTATTCCTCTAATTGATAACATTTTGGTTGAGAACGGTTAAATATTGGTGTAATTTCTTTTAGATACCTATATGAATCTTTTTTTGTAAATTACTGGCTAAACAGAATTGAGATGAAAACAAAATGGACAACACAGGATATTCCGGATCAAAAAAGGAAAATGGTAATCGTGACCGGCTCAACGAGTGGTTTAGGCAAGGAAGCGGCCAGGGTTTTGGCTGGTAAGGGAGCGAAAATTATTATGGCGGTCAGAAATACCGAAAAGGGAAATCGTGTTGCTGAAGAAATCAGAAATCAGTTTCCTGCGGCCGAAGTGGATGTGATGGATCTTGACCTTGCCAGTCTGAAATCGGTGAAATCATTTGCGGATAAATTCATATCAAAATACACACAGCTGGATATTTTAATTAATAATGCCGGTGTTATGATGTGTCCTTTTTCGAGAACAGAGGATGGCTTTGAAATACAGATGGGAACGAATCACCTGGGGCACTTTGCACTAACGGGGCATTTGATGCCACTCCTGAAAAAAACAAAAGGTTCCCGCATTGTTGCTACTTCCAGTATGGGGCACCGGATGGGTAAACTGGATTTTTCTGATTTTAACTGGGATAAACGAAAATATAACACCAACCGTGCCTATGGCGACAGCAAACTGGCAAACCTGTATTTTACCTATGAGCTAAGCAGAAAACTGAGTGGTGATCCTGATGGACCTTTGGTTACTGTAGCGCATCCAGGAGCTACATCTACAGAACTGGCCAGGCATACACCCTTTTTCCGATTCATGAACCTGTTTTTTGCACAAAAGGTAGAGAAAGGAACACTGCCAACTCTGAGAGCTGCAACCGATCCGGACGCAAAACCGGGTGATTACTTCGGACCTGATGGCTTTATGGAAATGAAGGGATATCCGGTAAAAGTAGAATCCAATGAACTTTCAAGGGATGAAGAAAAGGCAGGAAAACTCTGGGAGTTGTCCGAAAAACTGACCGGCGTTTCCTTCTAACCGGCAGAATTCCTATATACGTTACTCATAATGATCAATGTATTCAATCCAGAATGCATTGATTTATTATTGAGAATATTCTGTTGTTGGACTTGGAGTTTAGTAATCATCTTTACTGAAGGAAAAATTTCACATCTTGATTTAGGCGGTAAACGTATTTTGTCTATTGCATTTTACTGGTTTGAAACCGTAATATTGGTAGCAGGTACTGGAATTATGGTCATATTAATTTAGTTTCTATCCTGATATTTGCATCAATGAATATTATAAAGAAACTATCTGATGAATTGCTTAGAAAATAGATTTTTTGAGGGAGAGCGACCGTTGTTTGCGGCCCACGATTTACAGCTTATAAATGTAAAGTTTTATCCTGGTGAATCAGCCTTAAAGGAAGCTCGTGATATTTATGCCGATAATTGTGAGTTTTATGGGAAGTATCCGTTCTGGCACAATAGGAATACAGTTATTAAGAACTCATTGTTTACACCATATGGACGTGCTGCTATTTGGTATTGTAATAATTTTCGGATGTTAAATACTCGCGTGGATGCACCAAAAATGTTTCGTGAGATTGACGGTTTATATGTTGAAAATGTTCAGCTCAACGATGCCGTAGAATGTGTCTGGTATTGCAGAAATATAGAATTTAAGGATGTTAATGTAAAAAATGGTGATTATATATTCAAAAATTGTGATAACATTAAAATCGACAATCTTTTGCTTCAGGGGAACTACAGTTTTCAATATACCAGAAATGTTGAAATACATAATTCAAACTTAAAGAGTAAAGATGCTTTCTGGAATACCGAAAATGTGACTGTTTACGATTCTGTTATTGAAGGCGAATATTTAGGCTGGCATTCAAAAAACCTTCGTTTGGTCAATTGTGTGATCAGTGGAACGCAGCCGTTATGTTATGCTGAAAATCTTGTCTTGGAGAATTGCATCATGAAGGATGATGCTGATTTAGCCTTTGAATACAGCACACTTAAAGCAGAAATTAATAGCCCTGTCAAAAGTGTAAAAAATCCTAAGGGTGGAGAGATCGTTGCACAAAGTATTGGCGAAGTGATTATTGATGAAAATTGCAAAGAACCGGGTGCTTGTGTTATAACCGTTGAAAATGAAGTGAATGTTTGATATGCCTGGTAAATTTGATGAAATTGTTGATCGCAGAGGAAGTAATTCATACAAATGGGACAGCAATTCTAATCCTGATGTCCTTCCAATGTGGGTGGCAGATATGGACTTTAAAACAGCTCAGCCAATCATTGATGCCCTTGCCGAAAGAGTACAGCATGGGATATATGGTTATGCTAAGGTTCCGGATGCTTATTATCAGGCTGTAATTAGTTGGTTTGAACGTCGACATAATTTTTATGTCGAAAAGGACTGGATGATATATACTACGGGTGTTGTGCCTGCTGTTTCAGCAGCTGTTTTAGCACTGACTAATCCCGGAGATAAAGTTATTGTCCAGGAACCGGTTTATAACTGCTTCTTCTCATCTATTAGAAATAATAAGTGTGAGAGTGTTTCCAATGATTTAATTTACTCCGATGGGATCTATTCCATTGATTTTGATGATCTGGAAGAAAAGGCTGCCGATCCGGGGACAACACTGATGCTGTTGTGCAATCCGCATAATCCTGCAGGTCGTGCCTGGTCAAAAGAGGAACTGGAAAGGGTCGGTGAAATATGTTTCCGGAATAATGTATTTGTGGTATCGGATGAAATACATTGCGATCTTGTACATCCGGGGCATACCCATATACCGTTTGCTTCATTAGGATTGCAATATTTAGAAAATTCTGTGACCTGTACAGCCCCCAGCAAAAGCTTTAATTTAGCCGGATTACAGGTTGCAAATATTTTTGCTTACGATAAAGAAATACGAAAACTTGTAGATAAAGCGATAAATATTAACGAAGTATGTGATATCAGTCCCTTTGCAGTTGAAGCTTTAATTGCGGCATATACACATCCGGATTCAGAACTTTGGATTGATAATTTGAAAAAATACTTATGGGGGAATTATTTGATGGTAAAAGATTTCTTTTCCGAAAACTTACCTGAATTTCCAATTCTTCCCCTTGAAGCAACCTATCTGATGTGGATTGATTGTTCGGTGTTAAACAGTTCATCTGAAGAACTTGTAAAACAAATGTTGGATCGTGAAAAGGTATGGTTGAATGAAGGAACAATTTATGGTAAAGCCGGCGAGGGATTTATCCGCTTGAATATTGCCTGTCCAAAAGAAGTATTACAGGAGGGATTGATACGGATTAAGAATGTGTTGGATGCTATCGTGAAACAATAAAAAGAACTTTTTGAAAAGAAGTAGTTATTTATTGTCGCTTTTACAGAACAAAGAGCACTTATCATTCAGGCAACAACTGCAGTTAACAGTACTTTTGAGTATTCCTGCAATTATCGCGCAATTTTCATCCATTGCCATGCAGTATATTGATGCATCGATGGTTGGCAGTTTAGGTGCACATGCTTCGGCATCTATAGGACTTGTGGTTTCATCCACCTGGTTATTTTGGGGAATATGTACCACTGTCGCTGCGGGATTTTCGGTTCAGGTAGCGCATCGCATTGGAGCAAATGACCGTAAAGGGGCGAGAGCCATACTCAGACAAGCCATAATAAGTACGTTATTGTTTAGTTTGGTATTGGTAGCTATTGGTGCTGTGGTTGCGCCCCGATTGCCTTATTGGTTGGGAGGTGATAATTCGATTGCTGCTGATGCGTCAAAATACTTTTTAATATTTATTTTATCATTACCTGCACTTCAATTAAATTTTCTTGCCAGTGGTATGTTGCGAAGTAGTGGGAATATGCATATCCCAAGTGCTTTGAATGTTATAATGACAATACTGGACGTTATTTTTAATTTTTTTCTGATTTTCCCATCCAGAGAATTACACGTTCTGGGCTTCAGTTTGCATGTCCCGGGTGCGAACCTGGGAGTCGTCGGTGCTGCCCTTGGTACGGCCATTGCCTATTTTGTTACTGCAGTTTTATTGTTATCATATCTGATTACGAAAGATAAAAACTTACGTTTAACTAAAGAAAAAGGAAGCTTCCGGCCTCAGAAAAATATATTAAAAAAAGCACTGAAAATAAGTTTTCCAATGACCCTGGAGCATACCGTTATTATGGGAGCACAAATATTATCTACGGTTATTGTGGCGCCATTAGGAGTAGCTTCAATTGCAGCCAATTCCTTTGCCATTACAGCAGAAGGATTGTGCTATATGCCAGGGTATGGAATTGCAGAAGCTGCAACTACCTTGGTGGGCCAAAGCTTTGGTGCCCAGCGCAAACATTTGGCAAAACGATTTGCATACATCACCGTTTTTCTGGGAATGCTGGTCATGTCAGTGATGGGTGCCATCATGTATTTTGCTGCTCCTTTAATAATGCGTTTTATGACTCCGGATACCGAAATAATATCGCTGGGAGTGATGGCGTTGCGGATAGAAGCATTTGCTGAGCCGATGTTTGCCGCTTCAATTGTAGCATATGGTGTATTTGTAGGAGCAGGAGATACGCTTGTCCCAAGCATTATGAATTTTTCCAGCATATGGGCTATACGTTTGGTCCTGGCTGCGATCTTAGCTCCGGTAATGGGTTTACGTGGTGTATGGATTGCCATGTGCATTGAACTGTGTTTTCGAGGTGCAATATTTTTATTTCGATTATTCAAAAGTAAATGGTTGAATGAAATGCCGGTTACATGACCTGAATAAAGTACAACACTTAAATCTCGGCCTATTATCTTAGCTTATTTAAGCTTCCGTTGATTTTGAAAAAAGGATAATTTCCATTTCTGTAATTATGGTAAGGATACCTGTAATGCAGGTAATATACTTTAAGGTATTTTATCCAATCTTTGTATTGTAAGTTTCTATATTTGATAGAAGTATTACGCACCCATTTATTCTACAGCCAAATTGAAGGTGCAGACCAGCATTATAGTTTTAATTTTTGGCTATCCTCATTTGCCCGTTTTGAAAAGATAAAGACTTAATATATAGGTCTTTAATAAAATATTAAACACTAAAACAAAATAGGTTTATGGAAAAAAAACGTATAAAAATTGGTTTTATAGGATTGAATCCAGGCAGTCATTGGGCTGCGATGGCTCACATCCCGGCCCTGAAATCTTTAACAGACGATTTTGAAGTCATCGGTGTTGCCAACAGTACACCGGAGAGTGCGAAAGCAACAGCAGATGCACTGGGCTTAGCATATGCATTTGAAAATGCTGATGCACTTGTTGCATCGCCCGAAGTCGATTTAGTGGTGGTCACCGTGAAAGTACCTCACCATTATGAACTGGTTAAGTCTGTTCTGGAAGCAGGCAAGCATGTGTACTGCGAACACCCTCTTGGCAATGGCTTGGAAGAGTCGAAACAATTAGCAGAATTAGCAGAAAGTAAAGGCGTAGTCGCGGTTGTTGGAACGCAAATGGTAAATGCACCCGAAGTACTTTATTTGAAAAAGCTGATTGAAGATGGCTATGTTGGTAAAGTATTATCAACCACTTTAATTGGTTCGGGAGGCAACTGGGGTGATATGGCAACCACGGATTCTTATTATCTGTTTGATAAAGCGAACGGTGCTGATATGCTTAACATACCTTTAGGTCATACCTTGGCCGGATTAACAAGCGTGCTAGGCGATTTTGAAACACTAAAAGCTCAGATGTTCAATAACTTTCCACAGGTTAAGCTTACAGATACCGGCGAACTGAAACCAAAAACAGCTGAAGATCAGATTTTAATCGCAGGGAAACTTAAAAGTGGAGCAGCAGTATCTGTGCATTACCGTGGAGGTATGTCAAAAGGCACCAATCTTCTGTGGGAAATTAATGGGACAGATGGCGATATTCAGGTTTCAGGAGCCAACGGTCATGGACAAATGATACAACTTGAAATAAAAGGCGCAAAAGGGGAGGATGAGGAACTGAAACCATTGACTCCTCCATCTGATATGTACGATGGTCTGCCGGACAATTCCATTGCAAGAAATGTAGCTTGTATCTATAAGCTTCTGGCCGGAGATATCCGGAATAATACCCGTAATGCACCAACTTTTAAAAGTGCCGCGAAACTGCATGAATTGTTGCATGCTGTTGTGCAATCTTCAGAACAAAATGACTAAATAATAAAACCAAATAATCATGAATGTATTAATTATTGGCGCTCATGGGAAAATAGGTAAACTGGTGGCGCAGAAAATGAAAGAATCAGATAATTTTTCTCCCACTGCCTTTATCAGAAAGGAAGAACAAAAACCATTCTTTGATGCACTGGGAATTTCGGTAAAAGTTGGAAGCCTTGAGAACAGTATTGACGAAATAGCTGAAGCAATGATCGGCATGGATGGCGTTGTGTTTACTGCTGGTTCAGGTGGGAAAACAGGCTATGATAAAACACTGGAGGTCGATCTGGATGGCGCTGTAAAAAGTATGCTTGCTGCTGAGCAGTCCGGAGTTAAACGCTACGTGATGGTCAGTGCTTACCTGGCCGATGATCGTTCAAAATGGGAACAGTCCGGCATTAAGCCCTATTATATTGCCAAACATTTTGCCGATAAGGAATTGCAACAATCATTGCTGGATTATACCATTATTCGGCCCGTAAGGCTTACTGATGAAGATGGTATTGGAAAAGTGACAGTAACCCCGGGGTCGACGAATCTTCAGAAAACGGTACCGCGGGAAGATGTGGCTACCACCATTCTGGAAGTATTAAAGCATCAGGAAACCATAGGTAAGGTAATGGCCCTGAGTACGGGTGATATTCCTGTTGAAGAAGCAATTTTATCAGTTGAATAGCAGCGGTAAAGGTTTCATATGAGACCTGTTATGCCTTTATAATTCAGCGATTAGTGCCGAAACTGTTATTTTCTGAGAACGATGGCAGATGATTCCGTAATCAGGGTAAGAGGCTCTGTAATTTTGGTAATTTTTAGTTGTTTTTTCTCCTCACCTTTGTAACATGAAATTATGGATAAGTCATAAAAACATTATAAACGAAAACAATGAGATCATTCAAGACTTTCTTTTTAACGGTGGTTTTTTGTTTAACAGCAACCGGAATTTCAGCTCAGCAAACGATGATTAAACTAACTGTCAATAATACATCCGAGCTTACGGCAACTTTAGTGGATAATTCTTCAACAGCTGCTTTAATTGAGTTGTTAAAGGATAAGCCGTTGACCATAGAAATGCATGATTATGGCAGCATGGAAAAAGTTGGTTCAATTGGAACAAGCTTACCAAGAAATGATGAACAGATTACAACAGAACCGGGAGATATTATTCTATACCAGGGAAGTGCACTGGTCATTTATTATGCACCAAATTCATGGAACTTTACCCGGCTTGGAAAAATTAACAACATAACTCAGCAGGAATTAAAAGCTGTGTTGGGTGAAGGAGATGTATCAGTTAAACTGGAACTTGCTGATACGGCTACCAGTATTAAACATAAGGATGAAAACCAGGACCTTTTTCAGGTTTATCTGGATCAGAAAGAGAATTGCCTGAACGTATCAGGGCGTTTTAACCGAATATCGTTGCTCGATATTAATGGTAAAAGCATCATGACATCGCAGGATAATACAGTAAATATAAATCATGTTCCTTCTGGAATTTACTTTGTGAAAATTGAAACGGGACAAAATGGAACTGTCGTAAAAAAGATACAGAAACGTTCATAGTCCGGATCTGATGTTAAACTGAAAAATAATACAACGATGATGAGATACTTAAATACAATTTTAAAAACAACTGTTCTGACCTTTGTGGTGATCCTTGCATCCTGTACCAACAGTCAGAATAAGGATGCCAAAACAGAAGTTGAACATGTTTTTGAAAAGGGGCAGCTGGCACCTGCAAAGTTTTTTACAGGTAATGTTTACGTTAAAGGATTGGTGGATAATGATTCTGTGTTTACCACTGCAGGTGGAGAAGTATATTTTGAATCCGGAGCCAGAAGTAACTGGCATATGCATCCAGCCGGTCAGATTTTGATTGTAACAGCCGGAATTGGCTATCATCAGATTAAAGGGCAACCCATTGAAGTTATCCATAAAGGGGATGTAGTGAAATGTCCCCCAAATGTCGATCACTGGCATGGTGCCTCAAAAGATGCCAGCATGAGCCATATCTATCTTGTTCCAAATACAGAGAAGGGTATCGTGGAATGGAAGGACGCAGTGACAGATGAAGAATATGCACAAATTGATTAAAAAGCGAAATGAGTCAGAATGTTTTTGAGCGTCTGCAGTCAGGTGAGATAGTTGCTTTCAGCGATCCTCAGTATAACCAGATTGGCGAATCAGGCTTGCGGACATCCGAATTATTAATTCAGTATAATGCTACGTTTGAACCGGATAAAATGCGCCGGATCTGGGGTGAAATGTCGGGTGAACCTTTGGATCCTACAACGTATATTCAGAAACCGGTTTTCGTTAATCATGCCGAGTTTGTGCGTTTGGGTAAAAACATTTACATCAATCACGCCTGTACCATGCTTGCCCTTGGTAAAATTATCATAGAAGATGATGTGTTGATCGGGCCAAAGGTAAATCTTCTCTCGGAGGGACATCCCATTGATCCGGCTAAAAGAAAGGCACTGGAAGTGAAGCCTGTCATCATTAAACGCAATGCATGGATCGGTGCTGCTGCCACTATTTTGCCCGGTGTCACGGTAGGAGAAAATTCAATTGTTGCGGCAGGGGCTGTTGTTAATAAGGATGTGCCTGATAATGTGATTGTTGGAGGAATACCGGCAAAAGTTATTAAATATATTTCGGAGGAAAACGGATAAAAAAGATATTATGTCACGGATATTTATAACGGGATCATCAGACGGACTTGGATTACTTACAGCTCAAAAGCTTATTAAAGAAGGCCATCGCGTTGTGCTTCATGCACGAAACGACAAAAGAGCAGAGGATGCCGGAAACCTGGTCCCCGATGCGGAGGCCGTACTAACCGGTGACTTGTCAGTTATAGGTGAAACCAAAGAGCTGGCACAAAATGTGAATGCGTTGGGCAGTTTTGATGCCATTATTCACAATGCAGGAATATTACATGTTGCAGCGAACGCTAAAAGCAGGGATGGCATTCCGCTTTTATTTGCAGTCAATAGTCTTGCCCCATATATCCTTACCGCATTAATTAATCGTCCTGAGCGCCTGATATACCTCAGCTCCGGCTTGCATCGTAGTGGTACTGTTACTGAGGATCGTTTGGAGTCGATAGTAGATGGAACCAATTTCCCAGGCTACTCTGATACCAAACTCCATGATTTAATGCTGGCACTGGCGCTGGCACGGAAATATCCGGATATGATTGTTAATGCGGTTGATCCGGGTTGGGTGCCAACCAAAATGGGTGGAAACGGGGCGACTGACGATCTCGATAAGGGTTATGAGACACAGGCTTGGCTGGCTGTTTCCCAGGATCCGGATGCCTTAAAAAGTGGCAGATTACTGTATCATAAAAAAGAGGAAAGATTTAAACCCGAAGCTGCCGATGAAGTTTTACAGGAAAAGCTGCTGTCAGTATGTGAAAAGATAACCCATATTCCGTTTAAATAATTTATAAAAGAGACTATGAACGAAAAAATGAACGAAAAAAAGAGCGATAAGAAGGCTGGACAATCCAGAAGGGAATTTATCCAGAAGTCTGCTATAGCCGGAATCGGTGCCGGTGTTATTTTCAGCAATCCGCTGAGTGTTTTTGGACAAGGTAATGAATCAGTACAACAGAATATTAAATCGAAAGGTTATGCAGCTTTCGATACATCCGGAAAATTAAAACCCTGGACGTTTGAACGCCGTCCGCTTGGAGACAATGATATTCTGATTGATATTAAATATGCCAGTATCTGTCATTCAGATATTCATCAGATGAAAGGACATTGGGGGCAACAACAATATCCTCAGATTCCCGGGCATGAGATCGCAGGTATTGTAACTGCTGTGGGTAAAAATGTCAGCAAATTTAAAGTGGGTGACAGGGCTGGTGTAGGGTGTATGGTTGACAGCTGCATGGAGTGTGATAGTTGCGAGCATGGAGAAGAGCATTATTGTGAAAATGGCAAAACGCTTTTTACTTACGGATACCCGGATAAAAAATCACCAACAGGCATAACCCAGGGTGGTTACTCTACCAATATTGTTGTGAGGGATCATTTTGCCGTTCATATTCCTGACCATATTAGTCTACAGGAAGCAGCCCCGCTTTTGTGTGCGGGAATTACCACATATTCTCCTCTGATGAAAGAAGATTTTAAAATAGGCGATAAGGTGGGAGTTGCGGGCATTGGAGGATTAGGTCATTTGGCTGTTAAGCTTGCGGTTTCAAAAGGCGCAGAAGTTTATGCATTTACAACTACCCCTGATAAAGTGGATGATATTAAATCATGGGGAGCTAAAGAGGTTATTGTAGTTGATGAAGCGTTTAAAAACATGCAGCCTTACACTAAACAACTGGATTATATGATATGTACAATTCCATACCAGTTTAATGCTGCACCTTACGTGGCTTGTGTAAAGCCTTATGGTAACTTCACATACGTGGGTATGCCTGAGGGCTTTCAGATAAATCTTAGCAATATTGCTCTGGCATCTACACGGGTTAATTTTAATGCCTCGCTGATTGGAGGAATGCCGGAAACGCAGGAGGTGGTTCACTATTGTGCCGATAATGGCGTTAAGCCCGAAATTAAAATAATTTCTGCGGAACAGATAAACGAAGCCTGGGATAAGGTTGTTAATAAAGAAGCGCGTTATCGGTATGTTATTGATGCAGCAACATTTTAATAAGATAAATATTGATAATTGAAATTAAAAGAACAAAACTAATAAAGGAGATATTATGATTTTACAGGAAAATTACACTCTGTCTAACGGAGTTGAGATTCCCAAACTGGGTTTGGGTACATGGTTCATTAGTGATGATGATGTGGTAAAAGCAGTAAAAGATGCTGTTGGAATGGGATACAGGCATATCGATACCGCTCAGGCGTATCAGAATGAAAGAGGCGTAGGTGAAGGAATCAGAACCTGTGGACTGAAACGTGAAGAGATTTTTGTAACCACCAAGCTGGCTGCTGAAGTTAAGTCGTATGACGACGCTGTAGCTTCCATTGACGGGTCACTTAAAACACTGGGGCTGGATTACATTGATATGATGATTATTCACAGTCCGAAACCATGGATGGAGTTTCATGAAGATGATCATTATGAGGAAGGAAACAGGGAAGCCTGGAAAGCATTGGAAGATGCATATAAAGCCGGAAAAATTCGCGCCATTGGTGTGTCAAACTTTCAGAAGGCTGATATTGAAAATATTCTTCAGTCGTGCACTGTTAAACCAATGGTGAACCAGATTCTGACACACATCAGTAATACACCCTTCGAACTGATAGACTTTTGTAAGGAGAACGACATTCTTGTGGAAGCTTACTCACCGGTTGCTCATGGAGAATTAATGAAGAACAGTGAAGTGAAAAACATGGCTGAAAAATATGGTGTTTCTATACCGCAGTTATCCATTCGCTATTGTCTGGAGCTTGGTTTGCTGCCATTACCCAAAACAGCGAATCCGGATCACATGCAAAACAATGCTGATGTAGATTTCGCGATTTCGGCAGAGGATATGGAAGTTCTGAAAAATATGGAACAGATTAAGGACTATGGCGATGCCAGTATGTTTCCTGTTTATGGGGGAAAATTGAAATAAAAACAGACTATGGACAGGGTAGAATTAAGTAAGAAGAAGTTTGAAGAGCTCTTTGGTAGACATTCAGGCCCGTTTGAGGAAACAGATCCGGACCTTCAGGAAATGTTGAATCGCTTTATTTTTGGTGAGGTTTTTTATCATGGCGATTTATCTGATAAGATGAGGGAATTGATTACGCTGGTAGTGTTAACAACCAATCAAACAATGGAGCAATTACTTGCACATGTTTTTGCTGCCTTAAACATTGGTGTGTCACCGGTTGAAATTAAAGAAGCAATCTACCAGTGTGGTCCATATTTAGGCTTTCCAAAAACGTTAAACGCTATACAGAAGGTAAATGAAGTTTTCAAAGCTGCAAAGATTACACTTCCCGTTGAAAGCCAGAAAAGAGTAACGGAAGAAACCCGTTTCGATGAAGGCTTAAATGTACAAAAGGACATTTTCGGTGATATTATCGATAAAATGCACGAGAATGCACCTGAAAATCAGAAACACATTCAGAATTATTTGTCTGCATTTTGTTTTGGCGATGTGTACACCAGAGGCACCCTGGATTTAAAAACACGTGAATTATTAACCTTATGTATTTTGAGTGCTCTGGGAGGTTGTGAAAGCCAGGTAAAATCTCACGTGTATGGGAACCTGAGTGTTGGGAATAATAAAAACACCATGCTTGAAGCAATTACGCAATGTTTGCCCTACATGGGCTTTCCAAGAACATTGAATGCGATAAGCTGTATAAATGAGGCAATACCGGAAAATAAATAGTCGAATAAAAAGGAGAATATAAAATGAGTGATTTCAAACAACCATTTCCATTAGGTATAAAAAATGATGCCTATGCAGAGTACTTTATAGGTCAGAGTTATATAGCGTTATTAACAAAAGAGGGTGTTTTTTCTGCCAATATTACATTTGAGCCGGGATGTCGCAATAACTGGCACATTCATCATAAAGGAGGACAAATACTTCTCTGCACGGCTGGTGAAGGTTGGTACCAGGAAAAAGGAAAACCGGCACAGAAATTAAAAGCTGGTGATGTAGTAAATATTCCACCTGAAGTAAACCACTGGCATGGAGCTGCAAAAGATAGTTGGTTTGCACATATTGCCATTTCGGTTCCTGCCGAAGATGCTACAAACGAGTGGTTGGAACCTGTTACTGACGAAGAGTACGACAAGCTGGAAGGTTAACGTGACTAATCCAAATTTGTAAAAGTTATGCCACACTTTCATATAAGATTACTGGAAGGTAAAACAGAGGAGCAGAAACAAAAACTGGCTAAGGAAGTCGTTAAGGCTGCTCAGAAGGTCATTGGGTATGGCGATGAGTCATACTCGGTGTCCATTGAAGATTTCACTTTTGATGAATGGAGAAAAGACATTTATCCGAATGAGATTATAGGGAAAAAGGAGATGCTCTATAAAGAGCCGGGTTATGAAATGTAAAAAATACTGAAGATGACAACAGGATTATCAAAAGAAGAGATAGCTCAGATAGCTGAAAAGGATGATTTTCATATTGCACCGTTCCGGGACGATGGGAAAACCTACGGCACACCAACCTGGATATGGTCGGTTTCGGTAGATGATAAACTTTATGTCAGGGCATACAATGGAACCAGATCCAAATGGTATGGTTCAGCCATGAAACAAAAAGCCGGAAAGGTTGAGGCGGCCGGTTTGGTAAAAGACGTACATTTTGAAGCTGTTTCAGGAGTAGATATAAATAAACAGATTGATGACGCTTACCGGCGGAAATACAGCGAAAGCCCTTACCTGAATTCAATGATCAGCGAAAGGGCTAAAGCTGCTACGGTCAGGGTATACTGACCGTAATATCATTTTTCGGATTTATCCGATGACTTTGCCTGCCATTGGACCCGGTTTTAAGCTGTGAATTTCATCGATATGGATGAGAATTACAGCTTTTGGTTTTGGCATCCCTGCTTTCAAAGACATTTCTGCAGATTTATCGTAAATATCGCCACTGGTCAACACTTCCGGAGTGCCTATAAATCTGTAACCATCAATGATCTCTCGGTTCACTACTGCTACAGCTACTTTAGAACCGTCCAGTATATTCTGATAGGTTTTTCCTCCTGTACCTTCCGTGAAAATTAACGTTTCATCGTTAAAAACCCGGGTTGATCTTTTGGGTGCATTATTTGGTAATCCATCCTTACTTACTGTAGCATGAAAACATTGTTGAGACCCAATCATCTCTTTCATTTCAGTTGTGAGCTTTGACATAATTTTAATTTTTTATTGTAAATCATTTAATATATTATTCTCAATTTCCTCCAGTGTTTTCATAAAGTGTTGTTGTTCGGAAGGGGCTATACCTGTTAAAGCAACCTCAGATGCTTGTTGCCAACAATTTTGTACATCATTCTTAATAATCTCCGCTTTTTGTTGAAGATATATGTGAAAAATTCTGCCATCCCTTTCACTTCTTTTTTTTGTAACATACCCCAGCTTTATGAGCTTGTCTATAATTCTGGTTACATTCGCAAAATCCTTTTTTGACCTGCTTGCTATTTCACCTATGGAGAGACCGTCTTCCTCCCATAAATAGGAAAGAATTACCCATTGCTCAGGTGTAATTCCCAGATTGTTATCCGCTATAATTTTTATAATATGCCGTTTCATAAAAAGTGATAGCATAGAAATTCTGTGATTTATTATATCGTCAAGTTTAATATCCATCATTTATTATTTCACCTCTTAACAGCTTATACCTTTTATACGGGAACTAAATTAATCTTATCACTGATATGCTTTCAAAGTTAAAAATATTATTTGTCATAACAAGTAAAATTAATATATTTGTCATGACAAATTGTTTTTGCAGGCACATATGAGCAAATTTTCAAACTTTATAATTAAGCATGGATATACATTCAGATACTTTTTTCTGGTTCTGTTAGTTTTCCCACTATAGCATGGAAAATCTGGAATGCGTCAATTATAATTCGGTTATTACTAACTCTTTTAGGTGTAATTTTACCCCTTATGCCTTTTATATTGGGAGTACTGGGCTTATCTAAAATATTTAGTTGAAGGATCTGATAATACCATATTATTAAAATTATTAATTCTTTATGGCATTGTTTGGTGTTTGAACCTGATTACCTAAGCCAACTAATTAGGCAGATATTATTTAAATGCCATTTTTTGTTGGCGGCATAATCTCAGTGTTGTAAGATGGATTAATTATAATTATTAAACAGGCAATCAAAACATTGATTTGATAAGTTGATATGAAACAGCTTATAAAAGGAACTTGAAAAATTAATATTTGTAATATTAAAGAATAAACATATTTAACTAAATTTGTTTTAATTTTTAAAATATTGATGTAGCTAAATACAAAATTTATTTATGAAAAAAAATCTAATTAAAAACACGCAATCGCTGTACAGAATGTTGTTTCTTTCAGTGGGAGTATTAATGGGAACATTTATAAGTGCCCAGGATTTGGCATCCGGTTTGGATTATCATTTTACATTCGAATCAGAAGATGCCGGAGTTGTTACAGATCTAATAGCTGGAGCAGGTGGTACCCTTACCGATGGAGCGGTTATTGGTGTTAAGGATGGATTAAACGTGCTAACACTATCAGGAGGAGCCGCCAATACAACGTCTCCGTATTTTAGTTTTGAACAGGCGGTAGGAGATAAAATTCATTCATATACCGATTTTTCCATTTCCTGCTGGGCATATCTGAATTCCAAGGCAACCTGGGCCCGTATTTTTGATTTTGGATCAGGAACAGATTATTACATGTTTTTTACAGTTTCAAACGGAAGTACACCCAGATTTTCATTTAAAGACGGTGGAACAGAACAGCAGATTAATGCTGCGACACCACTTCCTCTCAACTCATGGGTTCATCTGGTTGTAACTCTTGAAGGCTCTGTAGGGAAAATCTATATAAATGGTGTAGTGGATGGTCAGAATAATGCATTTACACTGAATCCTTCCTTAATTACAGAAGCTTTTACACAGAATTACATTGGTAAATCCATGTGGTCAGATCCTTTCTTGGATGGAAGTGTGGCCGATTTTAGGGTTTATAACAGAGCTTTGACTGATGAAGAGGTATTGAGTCTGGCCTGGAGCCGTCTACCCGATGAACTGACTACGGCTTATCAGAATCTTACTGTGGAAGGTATAGAAGAAGTGAGTGGTAATCTTACTTTACCTGTAGCAGATGGTAATGTAACCATTGACTGGGCCTCATCCGATACAACTATTATTGATAGTTTGGGAAATGTAACACCACCTGAAAAATACGATATAACCGTTATACTTACGGCAACTCTTTCCATGGAACAGGATGGTATTGTGTATACCATGACCAAGCGCTTTGATGCCTTTGTCCCTGCAAGCACTGAAGCTGCCGATTTAATAGCACAGTGGGACTTTGCAGAAGAAGATTTGGATTTTAGTGATCCCGATTCCATAAAAGTGACTGATGTTTCTGATAATGCTTTTGTGGGACGACTTTACAATGATGCAAAAATCAGAACCATTGGTAATACAACGCAGTATAATGTACTGGATCTCGGTAACGGAACAGGTTACTTCGATATGGGAACTGATTTTGGTAAAGAGATATATTTACTCGGAGACTATACCATATCCGCTTACTATCTTGTACAGGAAGAAAATACCGATATTGGTTCAAATGGTAACTTTATCTGGTGTATTTCGAATACGGATGATATTGATGTGGACAGAAATGGTGCGATGATAGAGCGTTTGGTCGATCACCGATTCTCTATTACACCTACTATTTATGGTGGTGATCAGCAGCAAATTAATCCGGGTGTTAGTCCTGCAAATACAACAGGATGGAAAGAAAAATGGCATCATGTGCTTTATGTACAGAATGGATCTGTGGGAACTGTTTATATAGATGGTGATGTTGCGGTAAGTGGTTCTGTGACTAACCTTCCTTCAACATCTTTGAAAAAAGCAGGTAGAGAAGGAACCTGGTTCAACTGGCTTGGCCGTTCATGTTATACAGCTGACGTATATCTGAAAAATACATTGGTTTACGATTTCAGACTATATGGTAAGGCATTGTCAGAAGGTGAAATTCAATTGTCGTCTCCGTTTGGTATTGGCTTGGATGTGTATAATGTTCTGGATGAGTTGAATAATGCATATGACGAGAATAATAATGCCGGTTTCCCGGAAGAGTTGAATACCGAAAGAGATGCATTGTCATTAGGCGATCTAAGTGCTGTAACATCTGATCTTACCCTGCCTACAGAGGGCAGTATTGATAACTCCGTTACAATCAGATGGTCATGTACACCTGCTTTGATTTCGGAAGAGGGTGTAGTTACAAGGCCGGATTATCTTGATACTGATGTGCGTTTAACAGCTACTCTGATAAAGGGACGTTTCAGAACAGATACTACATTTGTGGCAACTGTATTGGCAAATGAGGCTACCAAGTATACTTCTGATCTTTTACTCCATTTCAATTTTGATGATGCCAATATAAGTGGTAACACTGTAACAGA
>NZ_JBHMVA010000011.1:0-171311 GCF_042436675.1 Quyinboa ferrireducens
CAAAACTCAAGACTAACTCTCCAGGGCCTCTACCCCTTCCAAAAGCGGCTGCAAAGAAAATCATTATTATCCCATTTCTCCAAACTTTTTGTAAGAAATTTTCAAAATATTTTTAGATGAAAATATTAATCTGCTGAAAATCTATGAGATAATAAATAATTAAAATCAGGCCAAAACATAGCTTGCTGTATTTCTTGTTTTCTGTTCCACGTAAATTTTACGATTAACAGTAAAATCAATTGCTTTTGAAGAACTAAAATTTCTTACTGTTAAAAGTTCTACATTCATATTATAAACTACTTTAAACTCTTCTTTTAGTTCTTTAATCATGTCATCAAA
This sequence comes from Quyinboa ferrireducens, assembly GCF_042436675.1. Classification (NCBI taxonomy): domain Bacteria; kingdom Pseudomonadati; phylum Bacteroidota; class Bacteroidia; order Bacteroidales; family Quyinboaceae; genus Quyinboa; species Quyinboa ferrireducens. The sequence continues at coordinate 340 of NZ_JBHMVA010000011.1, forward strand.
CCGTCTTTTATCGTAATTTATACAAACAGAAAAACTCAGGGCGGAATTTTGCATCAGGTTCACTTTAACCCTGAACCTAGTAAAAATATCAAACACGTCACGAATATTATCTTCAACAATGAATGAAAAGTCGGATGGATATATTGTTACCAATGCCTGATTTTCTTTACGAATATATATTGGCAGATCGAAAAACGCAGCATCATCAAAAACCTTTGTCCCTGGCAATTTGGGTTCATAAAATGACTTGACAAACATTGGAATCTGTTTATTCTGCAAGGGCTTCAGTGTTTTCGGATGAATAATCTGCGCCCCAAAGAACGTTAATTCTGTTGCTTCTTTATACGAAATCTCAGGAATTAATTCAGCTTCTGTAAACCATCTTGGATCAGCATTCAATACACCCGGTACATCTTTCCATATCGTTACAGATTTCGCATCTAAAAGATAAGCAAGTGTTGCTGCAGTAAAATCGGAACCCTCCCGTCCCAGTGTGGTGGTTTGATTATTGAGGGTTGAACCAATAAACCCCTGCGTGACATAACATTTTGTATCTGAGAAATTAAAGTGCTTAAGCGCTATATCCATGGAAGTATCCCACAATATTTTGGCTTCCCTGAAATTGTTCGATGTTCTTAAAATCTGACGGGCATCTATCCAGTAATTTTGCGTTCCGTTTGCATTCAGATATTCCGAAACAATTGCGGTGGAAAATAATTCACCAAACGATACAAGTCTGTCATAATCAAAATCATAATCGAGAGAAGGAACTTTTGCCAACTCATTCTCAAAATGACTCCATAACATCATAAACTGTTCGGGAAAATAATCTTCCTTAAACAATTGATTGATGATACTTTTATGAAAATCAAAAATTTGCTCTTTCATTTCTGCTGTGGATTCGCCGGAAAAAAAGGCATCTACTACGTGTTCGAATGCATTGGTCATTTTTCCCATTGCAGAAACAACAACAATCAGATTCTCACTGCAGGCATCAACAATAGATTTCAGGTTCTTAACGCCAGCTGCATCCTTTACCGATGCACCACCAAATTTATATACAATCATGCTTCATTTTTTTTCAAATGTAAATTTACCCAATTCACGGAAAAATGATAAATGTTAATGAAAAATTTCCATTTCAAAGTTGTTTAAATTCAGCTACATTTGCAGCCACATGAACGCACTAAAAAAATATTACCCGATTGTGCTGGCCGTTATTGGTTGGGCATTATCTTTTATTTGGGTAAAAATAGCATATGAAGAATTTCATCCCATTAATCTTATAACACTAAGGGTTGCCGGTGCTGCTATTGTTTTTTTTGTTATTGGATTTATTCTTAAAAAATTACAGCCTATTAAAGCAGCCGATCTGAAGTATTTTTTGCTTATGGCATTTTTTGAACCATTTCTGTATTTTATGGGCGAGAGTCATGGCATGCAAATTGTCTCATCAACTTACGGTTCGGTCATCATTTCAACCATACCACTTTTTACTCCATTTGCCAGCTATTATCTGCTTAAGGAAAAGTTTAAACTCTCCATATTTTTCGGAATAATTATATCACTTACCGGTATTTTTATCATGGAATACAGTAGCATTGCTGAAAGTTCGTTTTCGTTTAAAGGAACACTACTTATGATGGTAGCCGTTATTTCGGCAACCTTTTTCCCTATTTTCCTGCAAAAGCTTACTGCCAATTATACCAATACCACCATACTGGCATACCAGAACCTATTTGGCTTTTTCATGTTCCTTCCATTTTTTATGGTGATTGATTTTAAAGACACAATCCATACGACTTTTCACATCAGACCAATTCTAGCGCTTGCCGGCCTTATTGTTTTTTCATCTGTTCTTGCATTTATATTCTTCACAAATTCAGTAAAGAAAATAGGCGTAACCAAATCAAATACATTTATAAACCTAATTCCGGTTATCACCGCCTTCCTCGCATTTTTCATCTTAAATGAAGCCCTGTCATTTCAAAAAATTGCGGGTATACTCATCGTAATATCAGGATTGTTTTTGTCTCAAATTAAATTTCGCAAGAAGCATGGAAGAGAAACTGAAACAACTTAAAATTCTGGCTCAAAACGCAGAAAAAGAAAACAGGTCTCTTTTAAAAAGCTTTTCGAAAAAGCAGAAACGATTAGTAGACGACCTGTTTCACACGGCTCACGATGAGGTTTTTGCCTACACTGATTGTCTGAAATGTGCCAACTGTTGTAAAATACTTGGACCAAGAATTACTGACCGCGATGTGGATAAGATGGCTAAAGCTTTAAAATTAAAACCTGCCGAAGTGGTTGAGCAATACCTGAAGACGGACGAAGACGGCGACCTTGTGTTTAAAAGTATGCCCTGTCCCTTTCTAATGTCTGACAATTTCTGTATGATCTATGAATCGAGACCAAAAGCATGCAGGGAATACCCCCATACGGACAGAACGAATATTCTTCAGATAAAAAATATTACGCTTCAAAACAGCTATACCTGTCCTGCTGTTTTTGATATTCTTGAACTGGTAAAGACACGAATCTGACTTTTGTGATCAAACGTTAAACCCAAAATTCTTAATCCATGTCAACAGCTCTTCTGAATTATTTTTTGTTTTAACATTAAAAAATCCAAATTCTCTTCTTACCGGATAACTTCCCCTGAAAAATTCAAATTTCTCCGGTGCATACTTTAGTTTATCTGAATCAATTTCAACGTCGTACGTTTGAAGAAACACCTCAAAAATATTATTCCCCTTTAATTCGAGTTCATTGATCTCAACACCAGGCACCATATCGGGATACCAGCTTTTTAAGGGCAGGTTAAAAAAGTTACTTATGGCATGAACACTCATTGTTGTGCCATTCACTTTACCATCCACCGAATAGCCGGCAATATGAGGTGTGCCTATCAAAACTTCGTTCAAAAGATCATTGTCAATTTCGGGCTCATTTTCCCATACATCCAAAACAGCTTTTGAAATTAACTCATCCCTCAAAGCTTTTTTTATGGATTCTGTTTTAACAACCTCGCCCCGGCTTGAATTAATCACAACCGGTGCTTTTTTCAACTTTTTAAAGCTGACATCATTCAACATATGAAAAGTAGGGTAATCTGAATCGTAATCCAATGGGACGTGAAAGGTTATGATATCTGCATTTTCAAGAATTGTTTCGAAATCCACAAAATCGCCCACTTCCCTTTCCTGTCGTGGCGGATCACACAACAGCACATTCATTCCAATGTTGCGACATAGTTTTTCAACTTTGGATCCCACATTACCAACCCCTACAATGCCTATGGTTTGTTTCTTTACATCGATTCCATTTCTCAACTGCAAAACCGACAATACCGACGCAATATATTGCATAACCGAACCGGAATTACATCCCGGTGCATTTGTCCACTTAATTCCCTTTTCTGCACAGTAACTTTTATCAATATGGTCGTGCCCAATTGTGGCGGTTGCGATAAATCTCACTGAAGAACCATCGAGCAATGCAGCATTACATTTGGTTCTGGTTCTTATCACCAGCGCATCGGCATCACGCACCATTTCTGCATTAAATGCTGCACCGCCGACATAAACAACTTCTGCATAAGGTTCAAAAACGCCTTTAATAAAAGGGATTTTATCATCAATTACAATCTTCATATATGTATAATGGATTAAACATCGGGATTAATGCACTGGAGCACATAACTATCTACATATCCGTTAACGCCTTTCAACCATTCTTTTAGCTGACCACAAACTTCAAATCCGGCATTTTTAAAGAATGATACGCTTACAGGATTATCGGCTCCAACATGACAATACAACATTTTTAAGTGAAGATATGAAAAAGCATATTTTTTTATGACCTCCATTGCTTCTGAACCATAACCGTTGCGCTGATATGCTTTATCAACAAAAATTCCGATTGCAGCCCTGTTATGATATGGATCGTATTCAAATAAATCTATAGCACCAACCGACTCATTTTTCCCATCAGGTTCGGCCTCAATTACCAGACGTAACTGACGGTTCTCATAAATATCCTTAGGAGCAGATTCGATATATTCCTTCAATAAATATTTTGAATATGGCGTAACTGTATCGCTGACATGCCACAACTCGCTGTCATTTTCCCATTTATACAGATCATCAATATCTGTTGGTTCCAGCGCACGTAGTTTGATCCGATTCCCTTTGAGCCAATCCATATTTTACTTATAATTGTGTTGTAAAGGCTGGCATAAAGTTAGCCTTTTTGAATAAGACAAAAAAACATCATGAAAATTTGTGTTTACTGCTCATCCAGCAATCATATTCCGGAAAAATATTTCCAAGTGGCACGAGATCTTGGAAAATGGCTGGCAGAAAATGGTCATTCCGTTATTTACGGCGGTGCCAGTGTTGGCCTAATGGAAGAAGTAGCAAAATCATTTAAAGCAAATAATCCCTCCGGCGAGCTAATTGGCGTAATACCGCAAAAGATTATTGATATGGGATTAACCACTTCACTTGCCGATGAAATTATTAAAGTAGAGGACATGAAGGAGCGCAAGGAAGTAATGCGAAATACCGGGAATGGCTATATCGCACTACCCGGAAGTTTTGGAACACTTGATGAAATTATCGAAGAAATCGTATTACGGCAGCTTGGCTATCATAACAAACCTATCGTATTTTTTGATCCACACCAATTTTACTCAGATCTATACAGACAATTCGATCGTTTCTTTTCAGAAGATTTTATTCGTACTGATTTCAGTAATTTGTATGCAGTAACTGAAAATACGTCCGGTTTAAGACAATATTTTAATTAACTCAATAATCTCTTCAAGGGATTGGTCCAAAGGATTTATGATAGCTTTTGCCTGTGAATAATACGGCTCGCGTTCAGCAATTTTATGGCTGACAAAATCAATCAGTTCACCGCGCGATTTCCCGTCAGCTAAAGGCCGTTTATGTTTTGAATTGATCAACCGCTCTACAATAACTTCCTCAGGAACTTTAATATACAATGTTGCTCCGGTCTCATTCATCACATCCATATTGTTGAAAAAGCAAGGTGCTCCACCTCCAGTAGCAATTATTACATCTTCAATATTCGATAATTCCTCTAGTGCTTTTTGCTCCCTTTTTCTAAACTCATCTTCTCCATAAGTACTGAAAATCTCGGGAACAGACATAAAATTCTTTTCCTCAATGTACTTATCCATATCAATCAATGGCAACTTCATTTCAGCAGACAACACCCTGCTGAGATAAGATTTACCACTTGCCATAAATCCTATTAAATATACTCTTATCATTATTAAAACAGTGACATCTGCCCTTCGCCATCTTCACGAGAAAAATCATCGGGCTCAGGGTCATCTTTATCGTTATCTTCTTCTTCAGGATCCTTCTGCAATGACTCACCCTGTTTTATTTTGGAGACATTATTTGTGGTTGCTCGTTTACCTTTAGCCCTGAAACTTTTTACACCAATAAATTCATCCACGTCAATTATCAGATCTTCCTTGTCAGCATCCTTACCTCCAAAAGTGACTATAAACTGCGGATACTTATCATCGGTCAATAAGACCAGTCTCGAATCTACATGCTCACCAATGAACGATTGTTTTTTCATCGACTGCTCAAAGGTGAAGCGTTTAATGTAGTAAAATCCCTGTTCGGCATCCCAAAGAGCTACAGACCAAATCTTATCCTCGTTGAATTTTTCTACCAGAAGAATTTCATCATCGTAATGGTTCGACAAATCAAAATTGGTATTGTAATACTCTCCGTCTTTGGTCACAACCAAAATCAGATCCTCACCCTGAAATTCACCAAGATACTGTCCTCTTTTATCTGAGTTCAGGCGGCTTACATCGTGATCAAAATAAATATTACGGCCACCCAGTGTTGATACGCCTTTTTCCTTCAGTGATATTTTATGCACGTCGTTCTTAGTGAGAATATTTCCGGACGCATTACGACCTTTAATATCCAGCTCACTGAAATCCATCTCAAACACAAGACTCCGTAACCTGGGTTTTGGTTTCAGCATGACCTTAACTACTTCAGCCTCACCATTGGGGTTCGCGCTAAAATATAAAATCCTTGATCCTTTTGTACCACGCGTCAGATCATACTCCTTATCACGGGTAATGCTGGTTACGTTGAACCGCTTTTTCATGTAATTTCCGGATCTGCCATCCCGATAGATCACATTATAGGTTGTGCGTTTATCGTTACGCTTAAATACCGCAATGTGCAATATATCCTTTCCTACAAATTGTTTATCCTGAACCTTAGTCACAAAATAACGTCCATCTTTAAAGAAGACAATAATATCATCAATATCAGAACAATTACAAACAAATTCGTCCCTTTTGAGCGCCATACCAACAAAACCCTCTGCATAATTTACATAAAGTTTTTCGTTGGCGACCACAACTTTTGTAGCCTCAATATTCTCAAAACTTCTTATTTCTGTTTTACGAGGAAAGTTCTTTCCGTACTTATCTTTTATCTTCTTAAACCACCCAATGGTATAAGGTACAATATTCTTAATATCGTGTTCAACGGCTTTTATTTCTTCTTCAATAGCCAGCAAACGATCGGCAGCTTTATCCGCGTTAAATTTAAGGATACGCCCCATTTTAATTTCAAACAGCCTCTCGATATCCTCTGAAGTTATTTCTCTGATAAATTTTCCCTTAAACGGATCCAGCCGTTTATCAATATGTGCTATAGCAGCCTCTTTATCTTTTGCATTTTCATAGCCCTTATCTTTATAAATCCTCTCCTCTATAAAGATCTTCTCAAGCGATAACATATGCCAGGATTCTTCGAGCTCATGCTTTTTAACTTCCAGCTCCTGCAACAAAACTGCTTTGGTATGATCCACGTTGGATTTAAGTACCTCACTCACTCCCAGAAAGCGTGGTTTGTTATCTTCAATCACACAACAGTTGGGTGAAATACTTAATTCGCAATCGGAAAATGCATATAATGCGTCAATGGTTTTATCGGAAGATGTTCCTGAAGCCAGGTGCACCAGAATTTCGACATTCTCTGCAGTATTATCATCAACCTTCTTGATCTTGATCTTACCCTTTTCGTTGGCTTTAAGAATCGATTCAATCAGCGTAGATGTGTTCTTACCATAAGGAATATCCTGAATAAGAAGTGTACGGTTATCGAGTTTTGATATCTTAGCCCTGACTTTTACAGCACCACCTCTTAAACCATCGTTATATCGCGATACATCAATATAACCTCCGGTTTGAAAATCAGGATACAGTTCAAATTCTTCATCTTTAAGATAGGCAATTGCGCCATCAATCAACTCATTAAAATTGTGGGGCAAAATTTTTGATGCCAGACCAACAGCAATTCCTTCTACTCCCTGAGCCAGCAATAACGGGAATTTTACAGGTAGCGTAACCGGTTCCTTATTTCTGCCATCATAAGATGGTTTCCATTCGGTTACTTTCGGGCTAAAAGCAACATCCAGGGCAAACTTTGACAACCGAGCCTCAATATAACGTGGCGCCGCAGCATTATCACCGGTATATACATTTCCCCAGTTTCCCTGGGTGTCAATCAGCAATTCCTTTTGTCCCAATTGAACCAAAGCATCACCAATAGAAGCATCCCCATGCGGATGGAACTGCATGGTATGACCAATAATGTTTGCAACCTTATTATAACGACCATCATCCATGCGTTTCATGGAATGCAGAATGCGTCGCTGAACCGGTTTTAGTCCATCGTTAATATGAGGAACAGCACGTTCAAGAATTACATAACTGGCATAATCCAAAAACCATTCCTGGTACATGCCGGAGAGATGTGCAGGACCGTCTGTTGCAAGATGGATATGAGCTTCACCATTTCCATCCTGATTTTCATTTGGTTTTATGTCATCCTGATCCTCTATGTTATCAATATCGTCTGCCATAAATGCTATTCTATCTCGTCAAGATTTGTAATGAGGTTATCGATAATAAAATTCTGCCTTTCTGATGTATTTTTCCCCATGTAAAATGTGAGAAGATCGCCTACCTGATCCTCCTTTTTCATTCTGACCCGATCGAGACGCATGTTATCAATATTGATGAAATGCTTGAATTCATCGGGAGAGATTTCTCCAAGACCTTTAAACCTTGTTATTTCAGGATCAGGTCCCAGCTTTTTTATGGCTGCAACTTTCTCTTCATCCGAGTAACAATAAATGGTTTCCTTTTTATTCCTAACCCTGAAGAGCGGTGTCTGTAAAATATAAACATGGCCTTTCCTCACCAATTCAGGGAAGAACTGCAGAAAAAACGTAATTAGTAATAATCTGATGTGCATACCGTCCACATCGGCATCTGTTGCAATCACAACTTTATTGTAACGTAATCCTTCCAACCCGTCTTCAATATTAAGTGCCGACTGCAATAGATTAAACTCCTCGTTTTCGTATACGACCTTTTTGGTCAGCCCATATGAGTTTAAAGGTTTTCCCCTCAAACTAAACACCGCCTGCGTTTGTACATCCCTTGCTTTTGTTATTGAACCACTGGCTGAGTCACCCTCGGTTATAAAAATCATCGAGTTCAGATAGTTATCACCACTTTTTTCATCGTTCAAATGCAACCGGCAATCTCTGAGTTTCTTGTTGTGTAAATTTGCTTTTTTGGCCCTTTCTCGCGCAATCTTAGTCACTCCGGCTATCGCCTTACGCTCTTTTTCCGATTCCAGAATTTTTTTCAAAAGTCCGTCTGCTGTCGCTGAATTTTTGTGCAAAAAGTTATCCAGTTCCTTTTTAAGAAAATCATTTACAAACTGCCGTACAGTCGGGCCATCGGGTCCCATATCTTTAGAACCCAGTTTTGTTTTTGTCTGACTTTCAAAAACCGGCTCTTCTACCTTAATACTTATAGCTGCAATCAGTCCATTGCGCATATCAGCCAGATCAAAACTTTTATTATAGAATTCCCGTATTGTGCGTCCCACGGCTTCCCTGAAAGCAATCTGATGTGTACCACCCTGGGTAGTATGCTGTCCGTTTACAAACGTATAGTACTCTTCGCCATACTGATTACCATGCGTCATGGCAACTTCTATATCATCGCCTCTAAGATGAATAATTGGATAAAGTCCCGGCGATGTCATATTATCGTTCAGCAGATCTAACAGTCCGTTTTTAGAACTGTATTTCTGTCCATTAAAAACAACGGTAAGTCCGGTATTGAGGTAAACATAATTCTTAATCAGCGCTTCAATGTGCTCATACTGGTACCTGTACCCATTGAAGATTTTCTCATCCGGTTCAAAAATTACCAGTGTACCATTTTTTTCATCCGTTGGTTGAACCGGTATATCACTGTCCAGCTCACCTCTTAAAAATTCCGCAGGTTTTGACTGTCCGTCCCTGAATGACTGTATAAAGAAGTAACCCGAAAGCGCATTTACAGCTTTTATACCAACACCATTCAACCCTACCGATTTTTTAAACACTTTGGAATCGTACTTGGCACCGGTATTCATTTTAGAAGCTACATCAATTACCTTTCCCAGAGGTACACCACGGCCAAAGTCGCGAACAGATACTCTCCCTTCATCGGAGATATCAATTTCTATTACATTACCATTCCCCATCATAAATTCATCGATGGAGTTATCCATTACTTCCTTGAGCAGGACATATATTCCATCATCTGCATAATTCCCGTCGCCCAGCTTACCGATATACATACCGGGACGCAACCTGATATGCTCCTTCCAGTCCAGCGTCCGAATAGTATCTTCAGAATAATGTGCAGCACTCATAAAAACAATGTTTTAGCGAAAAATGAATAGAAATAGCCTATCTAAGCAAATAGAGTAAATTTATGCTGAAATTGCAAACAGTGGCATTTTTTGATATAAACAATATTTTAACAGGAACAAAGCTATTTTCGCATCAGACGACTCCACTTAAAAGATTACACATGGAATTAAATTGCCCAAGGCCAGAAAACTGGAAGTAAATATTAAAATCTATGGCCTTGCTGTCTTAAATCAAAGAGTTTAAAAAGTGTGTCAGAATATGTAAATACATGTTTAAATTTCAATATTTTGATAGTTTTAATCCCAAATAATTATATTATATACAAATTATTATATGCATATTTGCATCCTGAACGGAGATAATTCTAAAATGCTACGAAAAATTAAAGAATCTTTTTCTGCACTCGACAAAAAGAAGCAGTTAATGTGGCTTACTGTTTTTGAGTACGTATTAATTGTGATTCTTGCCGGCGCATCACTGGGGTTCTTTTATCTTCTTACCATGGCGTGAATACACTTTACTTTCCTTTTATTTAAGCAGCTTAAATTTAATTAATCGGTCCAGTTTGACCACAAACTTTTTTCAAGGTTTGTAGCTGCACCACAGGAATAAATCCAACTTAATACGAGATTGTATAAATAAAAAAAGGGAAACTTTCGTTTCCCCTATTTTTATCAATCAGACCAAGATTTATGATCCGAAATCGTCGAACGCTACCATTTCATCCGGTACTCCCAGATCGTATAACATTTTAGTTACAGCGCTATTCATTAGCGGAGGACCACACAGATAATATTCTATATCTTCAGGCTCCTCGTGCTTTTCAAGGTAATTATTTAAAATTACCTGGTGAATAAAACCAACCGGTCCCTTCCAGTCATCTTCAGGCTTCGGCTCAGAAAGTGCAAGATGCCATTCAAAATTCGGAAAGTCTTTCTGTATCTCATCAAACTCTTCTCTGTAGAAAACTTCTTTCAGAGAACGGGCACCATACCAGAATGTTACTTTTCTTCCTGTTTTTGCTGTTTTGAACAGATGGAACAAATGCGAACGCATCGGCGCCATACCGGCACCACCACCTATAAACATCATCTCCCTTTCTGTTTCTTTAATAAAGAATTCACCATAAGGTCCGGAAATCATTACTTTATCCCCTGGTTTACGAGAGAAAATAAATGAAGAGCACACACCCGGATTCACATCCATAAATGTTCCTTTTTCCCTGTCCCATGGCGGTGTAGCAATACGAATATTCAACATAACGATATTCCCTTCGGCAGGATGATTTGCCATGGAATAAGCCCTGTATGTTGGTTCCGGATTACGCATTTTCAGATTGAAAATCCCCAGATCTTCCCACTCACTTTTCCACTTATCCCCAATCTGAATATCTTTAAAGTCCACATCCATTTTAGGCACGTCAATCTGTATGTAGCCACCTGATTTGAATTCAAGTATTTCTCCTTCCGGTAATTTAACCACAAATTCTTTAATAAATGTTGCCACGTTATTATTGGAAACAACAGTACATTCCCATTTTTTAATACCCATAATTTCCTGCGGAATGCGCATTTCAATATTATCCTTAACCTTTATCTGACACGATAAACGCCAGTTTTCATTTTGTTCCTTACGGGTAAAGAAATCTACTTCAGTGGGCAAAATAGTACCGGCTCCCGAATCAACCTGAGCTCTGCACATACCGCATGTTCCTCCACCACCACAGGCAGAAGGAAGGAAAATATTACTATTGGTCATTGCAGATAATAAGGTCTGCCCCTGATCCACTTCCAATACAGTATCCCCATTGTTAATACTAATATTCACACTGCCCGAAGGAATCAACTTCTTTTTGGCATAAAGCAGGATCGATACCAGAATAAGAATGACCAGCAAAAACACTATCACACTTATTGTTATTGTAACTACCTGACCAGCTAAAAACACCATATCTTTAATTTTTATCGCTATTATTAAAGTTTAATACCCATGAATCCCATGAATGCCATACCCATCAAACCGGTAACGATAAACGTTATACCTAGTCCCTTGAGAGGAGCAGGAATATCAGAATACCTGATTTTCTCCCTAATTGCCGCAATACCTACTATAGCCAGCCACCATCCAACACCGCTACCTACACCAAATGTAGTCGCTTCGGCTATATTACTGTAATTTCTCTCCTGCATAAAAAGAGACCCACCAAGTATGGCACAGTTTACAGCAATTAATGGTAAAAAGATACCAAGCGATGAATACAGTGACGGAGCAAATTTCTCAACCACCATTTCCACCAGCTGAACCATTGAAGCAATTACAGCTATGAACATGATAAAGCTAAGGAAGCTCAGATCCAAACCTGCAAATGAATCACCCAGCCATGACAAAGCACCTTCTTTTAATACATAGTTTTCAAGCAAATAGTTTACAGGGACAGTAATAGCCATTACAAATATTACAGCGAGCCCTAAACCGTTTGCAGTTTTAACACTTTTTGAAACAGCCAGATATGAACACATACCAAGAAAGTATGCGAATATCATGTTGTTTATGAAAACCGATTCGACAAATATGTTTAATAACTTTTCCATAACTATTCTCCTTCAGATTAATGTGTTTCCTGCAAATCTTTTTTCCTACTTCTGTGAACCCAGATTATTAATCCCACCAGGAACAATGCCATAGGAGGTAAGATAAACAGTCCATTATTACTATAACCGTGTTCATACAGTGATTGTGGAATTACCTGAAAACCAAACAACTGTCCTGACCCGAATAATTCCCTGAAAAATGCAACAAGAATCAGAATCAAACCATATCCCATTCCGTTTCCTATACCATCAAGAAGCGACAACCACGGCTTGTTGCCAAGCGCAAAAGCTTCAAGACGTCCCATGATGATACAGTTGGTAATTATCAATCCAACAAATACCGAAAGCTGTTTACTCACGTCATATGCAAATGCCTTCAATAGCTGGTCTACCAGAATAACCAGAGCAGCTACAACTACCAGCTGAACAATAATACGAATCCTGGTCGGAATAGTATTTCGCATTAGTGAAATAATCACATTGGAAAAAGCTGTTACAACAGTAACAGATACTGCCATTACAATAGCAGGCTCCAGCTTCACTGTGATAGCCAGTGCCGAACAAATACCCAATACCTGTACAACGATAGGGTTATCGCTGCTTAAGGGATTAAATAATATCTTTTTTTCTTTTGCTGAAAATAAGCCCATAATGTCAAATTTTATTCATTTAAAAACTTATCGTAGGCTGACAAACAGTCGTTCATCATCGCCTGAACTCCTTTACTTGTAATAGTACCTCCCGAGATTCCATCAACAGCATGGATATTACCTTTGGATGCGCCACCCTTTAATACATAAAATGTAACCTTACCGTTTTCAAGGATGCTCTTTCCTGCAAACTCCGCCTGAAAATGCGGTTTTGCAATTTCTGCTCCTAGCCCCGGTGTCTCTCCCTTATGGTCAAATGTTGCACCGTAAATGGTCTTTTTATCACTGTTCAGTGAAACATATCCCCAAATCGGTCCCCAAAGTCCTTTCCCCCTTAAAGGAAGAATATATTTTGTTTCGCCATTATCAAGTGTACATTGATAGACCGGTAGTTTTCTTTCTGATGCTTTCAATGCAACCTGTTTGGTCATATCTACAGAGAACGCATCTCCCTGTACTTTTTCTCCCGCCAAATTAAGAATATAAGTACTTGTAATATATTTACTATACTTTGCTTCGGCATCATCTGCTGTACTAATAATGTTTACCGACTTTAAGATGTCTGATTTTTTTGCAATCTCTACATTCTTATTCTGCCTTGGTTTTAAACTCAATGAGGCAAAAGCAAGAATTGCAGCCACAACAACAACCATTATTGTAGCATAAATAAATGTATAAGCATTTCCTTCTCTGTTCATGACATCTGTCTTTTAAGCGTTTGCTTTAGCACGTTTCAAACGTCGTTTAATATTCTGATGGACCACAACATGATCGATGAGTGGCGCAAATATATTCATGAGCAGGATCGCCAGCATCACCCCTTCGGGATATGCCGGGTTAACAATTCTGATCAGAATGGCCAAAGCGCCAATCAAGAATCCATATATCCATTTTCCTGTTTCTGTTCTTGAGCCTGTTACCGGGTCTGTTGCCATGAAAACTGCACCGAATGCAAATCCACCCAATACCAACTGATAATGTGGCGGCATCAGCATAAATGCATTATCACTGGTTGCCAAATTAAGTAACAGTGCCATAAGATAACCTCCGGCAAACGTACTTACCATAATTTTCCAGCTGCCAACACCCGTAAAAATTAATATTGCTGCTCCAATCAGGATCGCAATAGTTGAAGTTTCTCCGATTGATCCGGGAATAAAACCTGCAAACATATCCCAAAGAGATACCGGATGTCCGAATCCATCCACAATCTTTGCAGCTTCACCTGAATGTGCCAGGGCAGCCTGGCTCAAAGCAGTAGCACCACTGAAACCATCCGGCAACGGTGCACCTTTGGTAATTCCTCTGATCCAAACATTATCACCAGACATAAAAGCAGGATATGCAAAGAACAGGAACGCACGCGTGATCAGTGCCACATTAAAAACGTTCATGCCGGTTCCACCAAAAGCTTCTTTTGCAAAGATTACAGCAAATGCAGTTGCCACTGCAACCATCCAAAGCGGTACATCAATTGGTACAATAAGTGGAATAAGCATCCCTGTTACAAGGAATCCTTCCTGTATTTCGTGTCCCTTTATCTGGGCAAAAGTAAATTCAATCCCTAAACCTACGCCATAAGATACAATGACAAGCGGGAGTACTCTGATCAAACCATAGAAAAATGTATCCCAAAATGCAGCCGTTTCTCCTAACGCGTGAAAATGCTGATAACCCACATTATACATTCCAAAAAGCAGAGCAGGTATCAATGCCACGACTACTGTAATCATGGTACGCTTCATATCATTATAATCATGAATATGAACCCCGCTTTTAGAAGTCTTGTCCGGTACAAAGAGAAAAGTTTCAAAACCATCGAATACGGAGTGGAACTTCTCAAGTTTTCCACCTTTTTCGAATTGAGGTTTAATGTTATCTAAAATTTTTCTTAATGCTTTCAAGGCTCTAAAATTTTATATTTTATTTCTTCTTATCCTAATTCCTGTATCATCAGATCCAAACCTTCACGAATTATCTTTTGTACTTCAGTTTTTGATGTACAAACAACTTCACAAAGTGCCATATCCTCAGGTGCAATTTCGTAAATCCCAAGCTGTTCCATTTTATCTATATCCTTAACAATAACAGCTTTTAATAAAAACTCAGGTAAAACATCCATTGGGAGTACCTTGTCATACTCACCTGACATTACCAGAGCACGGTGTCCTCCGTTAAGATTAGCATCTAAACGCCAAAGTTTTTTACCCAAAAATGATGAGAACACGTTGCCATGAATACTGAATTTATTAAATCCGGGATTAGCCCATCCCATGAATTCAAAATGATCGCCTTCCGGAATTACAGTTATCTGATGATGATAAGATCCGAGATAGCCGTCCTTACTTATCTTGGTTCCCGTTAAAACATTTCCACTGATTACACGGGGATTAGTTGACTTAAGATTGTCTGCCACAAAAGGAGTTACAGACATACCGATCACCATATTGTAATACCCTGTTTTCTTAAGTTCAGAACCCGTTACAGCAATTGTCCGTAAAGGATCATATTTCCCGTTCAGGAATAAGCTTCCTAATGCAGCAACATCCTGAGGGTTAATTACCCAGACAACTTCATCCTTATTAATCGCATCTATATGATGAATTTGAATACCCACGTTTCCTGCCGGATGTGGGCCAGACACTTCATGCAAATCAACACCCTTCAATGCTTTAAAAACCTTAGCTGAAGAATTTCCATCAACAGATAAATGTATTTTGCCTTTTGTGAGTTTTTTCAGGATGTTAATGCCTTCCTGCAATTCTTTTCCTTTATCCTGAAGGATGAAATTATAATTTGGAGCTAAAGGAGCTGTGTCAAGGCCTGAAATAAAAACAGCTTTGGGTTCCTTATCGGCTTTGGCAATAACATCATATGGTCTTTGTTTGATAAAAGGCCACATGCCTGCTTGTTGAATCTTCTCAACAACTTCTTCCCTTTTCATTTTTGACACATCAGATTTTCCAAAATCCTCTGCAGTCATTTTGCCATCGCTTTTAACAACAACTTCAAGGATGCGTCTGCGTTCTCCCCTGACAACATCAACCACTTCACCACTTACAGGTGAAACAAATAAAATATTGGGGTTGTACTTATCATAAAACACCGGGGTTCCAACTTTGACCTTCTCACCGGGTTTTAAAAGAAGTTTTGGCGTTAATCCATGGAAGTCTGTCGGTTTTAAAGCAAATAACTCTGCTTTCGGGGTTGATAAAATCTGCTCTTCGGCTTTACCTTCAAGCTTAATATCCAATCCCTTCCTGATTTTAATCATTTCCGCCATAATAAGAAGAAATATAATTTTTCCTAAAAATTTTGTGCAAAAGTATTAAATTTTATCGCTCAATCGTTATTGTTTAACATCTTTATAAAGATTTTTTTCTTCAATTTAAACATCTATATTTGTAAATTGTTTAAAATTAGCCTATTATGCTAAAGATCAATACATTATTATTTTTATTTATAATAACTCTATTTAATTCATACGGAATTGAGCCCTATTTTACTCATATTATGGCCTCTGATTTTAAGACTTTACAGGTATACAATTCCGACGATATAATGTCCTATCCGGCTATTGGTCTGAATAGCGATGATCAGATAGTCATAAGTTTTGATGAACTGGCCGATAGTGAACAAAGTCTGAAATACAATATCATACATTGCAACAGCGACTGGCTGCCTTCCGATTTAACGGATACCGAATTTCTGAGAGGGTTTAAAACATCTTTTATTGATAGTTATGAATACTCTATAAACACAAATGTTCCTTATGTACATTATTCTCTCTCACTTCCAAATGATTATACATCGTTTAAAGTTTCCGGAAATTATGTGGTTACAATAACAAATGATAACAGTAAAGAACCACTGCTAACAGCATGTTTTTATGTATATGAAAATGTTGTCACCATTGCACCTGAAGTAGCTTTTGTAACAGAAACTGATATCAGAAAAGAAAATCAACAGGTTAACTTTGTTATTAATCATCCTGATCTTCCCATTCAGGATCCGGCAACAGATTTAAAAGTTTTTATTCAACAAAATGACAGAAGAGATAATATTAAGTCCGGTATTCAGCCAACATTTATAAGATCTGGCCAACTGGTTTATGAACACAACACAGATCTTATCTTTAAAGGAGGGAATGAATTCAGATATTTTGAAGCTACATCAACAAGATACAACACACACGGAATTGAAAGCATTCAGTATTTTGCACCCTACTATCACATGGTTCTGGTTCCTGATGAACCTCAGAGCAAGATCAGCTACAGTTACAGGCACGATGTAGATGGAAAATTCTTTATCCGCAAGCAGGAAGCTGATCAGGATAATCTCGCACTGGAATCTGATTATGTTATTGTACATTTTACCATTCGCCGTGATGAACCTTATTTTAATGGGAAGATCTTTTTAAATGGTGATTTTACTTACGGAGAATTTAACGATCCGTATCAGATGAAATACGATTTTGATGAAAAAGCATATTATACAAATATCCTTCTGAAACAGGGAAGGTACGATTACCAGTACCTGTTTTTACCAACCGGAGAAAAAGTTGCAAGTTATTCCCCGTATGAAAATAATTTCTTTGAAACCGAAAACAATTACCGCATTTATGCTTACTACAGGTCGTTTAGCGACCGATATGACAGACTGGTCGGTTATACTTTGGTTACTGCAAATGCAAAATAAAATAATACAAGATGTAAACCACAAATCACTACCATTTTATTATCAAACTTGTTTGGATAAACTCAGCAACCTTACTTCGACTATACAAAGCAACCTGTACCCATGTAAAGCTATTACAAACTATGTTAAGGGGTTTAACACCCTCTCCTTCGGCAAGCTCAGGATTCACCCAGTTGATAGTTTTTGACGCATCAAAAACTATCGAAAAAATGCTTGCTGTAAAGAACCGCAATAATTTACCCGAAATTATCAATCTGTTGTCTTCCAACGCGCTAGTCCTCACCCTTTACAGCGGCCAGCGCACAATTTTTTTATATATTAATAATGCCTCTGGAAGGGTCAAACAATTATAGCCCCAGATCAGCAAACATGGTGAATGTAATTCTGATGCTTCTATCAGGATTTATAACCTGAGGTAATGAAGATTATGTAAATCAGGCCGGAGTTTATATCTTCAAATAAAGTTAAAAACGAATCAAGACCGCACGTTTTGACAGGTTATAGTTAGTTATTTTTCATTTAAAGGCAATCGGTTCGCTACACCACAACATAAAAAAAGCGAAAAACAATTTTCTGTTTTTCGCTTTTCTGTACCCGGAACCGGAATCGAACCGGTACGGTATTGCTACCACTGGTTTTTGAGACCAGCGCGTCTACCTATTCCGCCATCCGGGCGTTTGGGCAACGGTTAACCGTTTTGCGGATGCAAATGTAATAAAAAAATGAATTATGCAAAACCAACATCTTGTGGAAAACCAACTAACAATATTTTTCTCTATTCATGGGCATCCGCCATTGATTTCAGTAACTTTGCCTGAAATTTGAATTTTATGTCAGAAAAGGATACACATCACCATATTGAGCACCCCGAAAACGACGAATCATATAAAGGATTAACCGTTAATTCAGGCATAGACCAACCTCCTGCCGTTAATCCTAACCTGAAGAAATTCAGAAAAAAGAAGAAAGCTGTTTTGTCGGTAGATGAATTTGTAGACGGTATTCTTAAAAGTAATATCACCATTCTTAGTCAGGCTGTTACCATGGTGGAAAGCAATAAGCAGGAACATTATCAACTGGCTCAGGAAGTAATTGAAAAATGTCTGCCGCATACAGGACACTCTATCCGCCTTGGCATTACCGGTGTTCCGGGAGCTGGGAAAAGCACATTCATTGAGTCCCTGGGCATGCATATTATAAAAAATGGAGGCAAACTGGCCGTGCTGGCAATCGATCCATCGAGCGAAAAAACAAAAGGCAGCATTTTAGGTGATAAAACCCGGATGGAACAGCTGTCATCTGAACCCAAAGCATATATCCGACCAAGCCCGTCTGCGGGAACTTTAGGCGGTGTGGCACGAAAAACGCGCGAAAGTATTATTTTATGCGAGGCCGCGGGTTTTGATACCATATTTGTGGAAACAGTTGGTGTAGGGCAATCAGAAACGGCAGTACATTCCATGGTTGATTTTTTTCTCTTACTGATGATTGCCGGTGCCGGTGACGAGTTACAAGGCATTAAAAGAGGGATCATGGAAATGGCTGATGCGATCACTATCAACAAAGCTGACGGAGACAATATAAAAAAAGCGGAGATGGCAAAACGGGAGTACAGCAATGCACTACACCTCTTTCCGCCATCAGAATCAGGTTGGTCACCCCGGGTCATGACCTGTTCTGCATTACATCATACCGGCATCCGCGACATCTGGAATATGTTGCTGGAATACCTGAGTCATAGTAAAACCAACAATTACTTTTATGACCGCCGGAAACGTCAGTCCAAATACTGGATGTATGAGAGTATCAATGAACAACTCAAACAAAATTTCTATAATGAACCGGATATAAAAGCCGGTATCCCAACTCTGGAACAACAGGTCCTGAACGAGGAAAAAAGTTCATTCATCGCAGCAAGAGAGCTGCTTGACCTCTATTTTAAGAATCTTAAAAAATAGATTATTTTTTAATAAGCTGCGCCAGATAATCGTAATGGCTGCCTTCTTTAAGGACCCTAAAGCTGAAACCTGCCTGTTCTGCAATGAGAGCAAATGTATCCGGATCAACATACAACCAGGGGAACGCGTCCCCTTTAATTCCGTTGTACTCCATCTGAAAATCCATTTCCCCATAATAATCTCCATTCAGGTCTATGAGGAACGATCCGTCTTCTTCCTCGTACAAATATTTTAAATCGCTGCTGTCGGTAAGAATCTGACCTCCGCTGTTTATAAATGAACCCAACCTCTTTAGAAATGATCCCAGATTACGGATAGTTCCTGCCAGTCCGGTTCCGTTCATAAGTACCAGTACAGTATCATACTTCTCTGTTTCAATCCGTAAAAAATCACCCTGAATCACATTCTTTACACCGCGCTTCTTCATAACGTCGCAACACAGATCAGATATTTCAAGTGCTGTCACATCCATACCTTTTTCCTGAAGTATTAAGGCATGGGCACCCACACACGCCCCTATATCCAGCACTTTCCCTTTACAGTTGTCAATAGCGGATTTCTCAATTTCCGGAAGGTTACTATACTTTCTGAAAAGATAGTTTACCGGGATTTCATCGTCATCAAATTGTGATGAATGCACAATGAGCTTTTTTGCTTTACCGGTTTTATAATAGTCAGAAACGGCCAGACCAATAGGATCACTTTGTAACATAAAATAGGATTAATTGCACAAAAATAGCACAAACACCTTATATAATGTTGATGCAACAGAACATTATCGCTAATTTTGAAACGTTTAGAAAACTGCGATGAAAACAAAACAGATCACACTAACCACACTGGAATTCGAAAACAGTGATGAATTCTCAGCATTGGAGAAAGAAACCATCGAAGCCTGTAAAAAAGCTGCCGACACTGCATGGGCTCCATATTCAGGATTTCATGTTGGAGCAGCTGTTTTGCTTGATAATGGCGAAATAGTGACCGGAAGCAACCAGGAAAATGCCGCTTATCCATCCGGCCTGTGTGCAGAACGTGTGGCACTGTTTGCGGCACATTCCAAATATCCAAAAAGCAAAGCGTTATGTCTGGCAGTTTGCGCTCAAAAAGATGGCACTTTCCTGGATCAGCCTGTTTCTCCATGCGGCAGTTGCCGCCAGGTTATTACAGAATCCAACACCAGGTTTGGTTCACCTATGAAAGTAATACTTTACGGCAGTGAAAAGATTGTTGCCATAGAAAATTCCAATGATTTACTGCCTTTGAGGTTCGACAGCTCGAGTTTTTGAGACGTGAAATCGTTAATCGTAAAACCGTGAGTCGTGAGTCGTGAATCGTAGTCTTGTATCTTGATTCTTATGTCTCGCGTCTTGGTTCTTGTGTCTTTATTCTTTATTCTTATATCTTACTTAATCATCGACGCGGCAATTTTCCGGGCTTCAGCATCGGTAGCAACGTAATCTTCGTACGTTGGTTTTTTAACGTGGGCTGTTTTCTCCATGGTCTTTTCTATGATTTCTGCAATTTCAAGAAATCCGATTTTGTCCTGTAAAAATGCTTTCACAACCACCTCATTTGCTGCGTTCATAATACAGGGAATGTTGCCACCGCAATACATGGCCTGATATGCCAGTTCAAGACAGCGGAATTTTTCAGGATCGGGCTGTTCAAATGTCAGTTCAGGATAAGCTAAAAAGTTAAAACGAGGAAAAGTTGACCTTAATCTTTTCGGATATGATAATGCATACTGAATGGGCAGTTTCATATCGGGCAGCCCCATTTGTGCTTTCAGGGATCCATCAGTAAACTCCACCAATGAATGTATAATGGACTGCGGATGCACGATGACTTCAATCTGGTTATGTTTAAGACCGAAAAGCCACTTGGCCTCAATTACCTCAAACCCTTTATTCATCATTGTTGCAGAATCAATGGTTATCTTGACACCCATATCCCAGTTAGGATGCTTTAAAGCTTCTTTGCTGGTTACATTCTGCAGGTAGTCATAATTGCGGGTTCGGAATGGCCCACCGGAAGCCGTCAATATTATTTTTTCAACCTGATTTTGCCATTCACCTGCCATACACTGATATAAAGCCGAATGTTCGGAATCGACCGGCAAAATGGCAATCTTGTTTTCTGCAGCCATTCCCATGATGAGCTCACCAGCCACCACCAGTGTTTCTTTGTTGGCCAGGGCTATATTTTTACCAGCTTTAATGGCATTAATGGTTGGTTTTAAACCTGCATATCCCACCATAGCCGTCACCACCATGTCAACAACACCAAATTCAACCACCTGGGCAATAGCCTCCTCTCCAGCAAAAACTTTTATGGGTAAACCTGACAGTGCTTCCGAAACAGTCGGGTATTTATCCTTATTTCCGATAACGACCACTTCAGGTTTAAATTCCAGTGCCTGTTTTATCAACAAATCAGCATTGTTACCTGCCGTAAGAACATAAGCCTCGAATTTATCGCTGTGTCCACGAATCACATCCAGAGTTTGTGTTCCGATTGAACCCGTTGAACCTAATATCGCTAGTTTTTTTCTGGTCTTTTCCATGGATTAAAATACAATGTGTTTCTCCGGATCAATGGCTTTACCATCTTTCCATAGTTCCAGGTGCAGATGCGGTCCTGTGGTCAGTTCTCCCGAATTACCGATGATCGCTATGGCCTCTCCTGCTTTTACCTTATTCCCTTCATCCTTCAGCAAAGTACTGTTATGTTTGTACACACTAATAAGGTTATTGGCATGTTGAACCTGAATAACATAACCTGTTACCAGCGACCATTCTGCAAAAATTACTGTTCCGTCTGCCACCGCCATTACCTTTTCGTTCGGTGCTGCAGCAAGATCAACGCCCCAATGTTCCTCTTCCGGATCAAACGTGTTGGTTACCACACCATCCACCGGCTTATACAGCATTAACTCATCATCGTTATTTTCTTCTTCTTCGGTATTAAAAACCTGAAGGTTATATTTCTCACGTTGTTCAATATCTGATCTGAAAAGCGAATCTGCCAGACTTGGTTCAAGATCCATACGTTCCATGAATGTTGGATGAGTCTCCGACGAACCTGTGTCGGCAAACATTTCTTCCGGCAAATCACCTTCAAGAATAACACCAATACTGTTCAAATATCTTCCATACTGGTTCAGTTTGTTTTCAAGTGAATCAGCCAGAATTGTACTTCTTGCTATGTTTTCCTGCATTTCGGCAGTTGGAAAACCCGGGATATACTGTTTTAAAGGCGTGAACACAATCATAGCAGCGGTACCGCCTCCAACAATTGTAAACACAATAAACATAAAAATGAGAATATTGAACGGAGATAACCTCCACCACTGCACCTCATCATATGTTTCCTCGTTGATGATGGAAATACGGTACTTTTGACGTAAACTTTTTCTTTTCCTTTTTTTAGCCATAAAACCGGATAATCTTCACAAAAATAACGGAATTTCATGTTCTGATACTATCGGCTAACATAAATTATGAATCCTCCCAATATTAATTATTCCTTCAACGTATAGATTCCAGCCTGATATTGTGTATTAAAACTATTTAAAATGGTTAAAAATTACAGATGAGTCTGAAAAATATATATATTTGCAGCCGTAATCGTGGAAAGATTTGGCTGCTTGCAACCACATAAAAAAATGCTAAAAAGAATCTGCATTTATAAGCCTTGCCTGACAAATCATCCACAAATGTTTAAAGTTTAAATCTTAAATCATGGGATATTTATTTACATCAGAGTCCGTATCTGAAGGCCATCCTGATAAGGTTGCCGATCAGATTTCAGATGCTCTGCTCGACGAATTTCTGGCTTTCGACAAGAGGTCGAAAGTTGCTTGCGAAACATTGGTAACTACCGGACAGGTTGTTCTTGCCGGTGAGGTAAAATCTCAAACCTACGTGGATGTTCAGGAGATTGCACGAAAGGTGATTAATAAAATTGGCTACACAAAAGGGGAATACCGTTTTGAAGGAGACTCCTGTGGTGTTCTGAATGCCATCCATGAACAATCTGCTGATATAAACAGAGGTGTTGACCGCGAGGACCCCAAAACACAGGGTGCAGGTGACCAGGGAATGATGTTTGGATACGCCAGCAGAGAGACAGATAATTACATGCCAATATCGTTGGAATTATCACATTTGTTGCTCAAAGAACTGGCTGATATCCGCCGCGAAGGAAAAGAGATGACTTATCTTCGTCCGGATTCCAAATCACAGGTAACCATCCAGTATGATGACAATGGCGCTCCTGAACGTATTCATACTATTGTGGTATCAACACAGCATGATGAGTTTATTACGCCCTCATCGCCGGATGCTCAGCTGAAGGCTGACGAAGACATGGTGGCTAAAATAAAAAACGACGTGATCAATATTTTGATCCCAAGAGTGAAATCACACCTTCCTGAACGTGTTAAGGCATTGTTCGATGAAGCAATTATTTACCATGTGAACCCAACCGGGAAATTCGTTATTGGCGGACCTCACGGCGATACAGGTTTAACGGGACGTAAAATTATTGTGGATACTTACGGCGGTAAAGGTGCTCACGGTGGTGGTGCTTTTTCCGGTAAAGATCCTTCAAAAGTAGACCGTTCTGCAGCTTATGCAGCGCGCCATATTGCTAAAAATATTGTAGCAGCAGGAGTAGCAGATGAGGTTCTGGT
Source organism: Quyinboa ferrireducens (assembly GCF_042436675.1). Taxonomy (NCBI): domain Bacteria; kingdom Pseudomonadati; phylum Bacteroidota; class Bacteroidia; order Bacteroidales; family Quyinboaceae; genus Quyinboa; species Quyinboa ferrireducens. The sequence goes on from NZ_JBHMVA010000011.1 coordinate 24,731, forward strand.
TCAGTTGTCGTATGCCATCGGTGTGGCAGAGCCAATCAGTGTTTTTGTGGACACTTATGGTTCGTCCAACATTGATTTAGGTGATGCTGCCATTGCCAATAAAGTGTCTGAGATTTTCGACCTGACGCCAAACGGAATTGAAACAAGGCTTAAACTGCGTAACCCTATTTATCTGGAAACAGCAGCTTATGGTCACATGGGACGTAAACCGGAGATGGTTCGCAAAAAATTCAGCTCACCTTATTCAGGAGAACTGGAAACAGAAGTGGAACTGTTTACCTGGGAAAAACTTGACTATGTGGATGCCATAAAAGAGGCATTTAAGTTATAAAAACTATTGATCCGATGACGTTGAGTCATCGGATCAATCTCTTAGATCTCACTCCCACTAACTTTTAAAACATGATCTCAATACCGTATTCCCATCGGTGGTTATACGTAATGAATTTCCCATAATCATACTCAGCAAAAATTCCGAAGTGCTTTGACAGGTTGACTGAAAAACCAGCCCCGATGCTATATTCAGGATTGATTGCTTTAGAATATGATACATTTTGCTCTGCAACGTGAAATCCTCCTATTTTACCGGTTAAATACAGATCATACCGAAAGTTCCTCGTATTCATAAATAAAGGCAGAACATGAAAATTCCCATTAAGACCAAAGAATAATACCGGCGATAAAGTCCCAATTCCGTAACCCGTACCTGTTTCTTCGTCGAAGGTATATTCTGTCAAAACATTAATTCTGGTGTAATTAGCGTAGCATCCAACTTCCCACAATTCTGTCATCCTAAAATTCGGATTAATACCCCATAAATTATAATAAAAGTTTCTTCTTGGGTTTTTACCGTAAAGTATTGGGGAATAATACATTTTTAAATTCAATTTCTGAAAGTCTGTTTCCTGTGCTATTATATTTAAGCTTATACAGGACAGTATGATTAAAATGATTTTAGTCTTCATAATACAGCCACCGGTTAAGTTTTTTTCGATTTTCTTTTTTCTGTTCTCTGTTTTTCCTGAATCTAATTCTTATATCATTATCCCTGTCACCAAAATACACTTTATACGAAACGGAAGGGATAAACGGGAAATAACTTATTTTATACATTTTCAGGTTCTCATAATTATCCCAATATTCCGGATGATAAATCTCTCCCGAAGCATCATCGTTGTAATAGTAATAATATGCATTTTGACGTGCATAAGCATTATAAACAGAAAATGTCCAGACTGCTTTATTTCCCCTTTTAGTTACTGTTTTGTAGTTCAAACTTAAATCCAAACGATGGTAATCCTGCATTCGTGCAGAATTCCGTTCGCCGTAAATCAGCGCTTCATAATATGTTTTACCTTCATCCTGAGGATTTTGTACAAGCTGCCTGCCAATTACGGGTGTGTAGGGCAATCCGGTGTGATACACCCAAAGTGCATTCAAATCCAGCTTATCGGTCAGTTTATAATTCAATAAAACAGATACATTATGAGGCCGGTCATAGTCAAATACATACTCGTTCCCTTTGTTTATACCTGAAAATTTTCGGGTTGTTTTAGAATAGTCATATGAAACTGATCCGGTTAATCTACCCTGCTGCTTTTTCAAACTCACTTCTATTCCGTCAGATTTCCCCTCACCACCCGTTTCAACCTTTTTTCGCCAGTTTATATCACCGGGCATAAACGAATACCCTTCCCGGAACTCAACAAGGTCGCTCATTTTTTTATGATATACATCCATTTTGAATTCATAGGTGTTTTCTTGAAATAAATATTTCCAACCGGCAGAATACTGATCAGAAACAGATAATGGAATATCATTGTCTGCTGCCACCCATACTTCATTGTGCATAATATCACCTTGTGTACTTAGCAGGTGCGATCCCTGATGAACAGCCATGTACCCAAAATTAAACAAAAGTTTTGAGGCTGGTTTATAGTTCAGTTGTAAACGCGGCTCTATAAAAGTTTTCATGAATCCATTGGTTGTGTAATTCATTAACCTTCCGCCCAAATTAAATTCCAGACGTTTATGAACCGAAACTTTATTGTCAACATACACTGCCAAATCGTTTGACACCAAAGTTCTTTCATCAATTGTAGTTCCTTCGGTTGTAATATATTCATTGGGAATTTGAAACCATAAATCAGACTGTAACCCATAATTAATAGCCCAACCTTTAAATAAGGCTACGTTCCAGTCGGATACGAACATCATATTATTTATCTTACTCCGGTATTTTGTAAGCTGATCTTCTGCATCAAGTAAGGTTTGTTTTACTATGTTTCTGGTTCTGTAGTTATTGTACGACAGAATATTTGACACAGTCATCCCTGAATTAAAATTGTGTTTCCACCGCGACGATATTAACCAGTTGCCCCATGTATTGTTGTACTTGCTTCTTTCTGAACCATACGAAACAAACGACAGGTAGTCATCACCGTAATACAGGTTCAGATAAAATGAATTATTCGGGTCCTTTTTAAAAGTCACCTTTCCATTTAAATCATGAAAACCGTAAAACGTCAAATAATCTCCTCCACCGGACAAATAAGAAGCGAGCATCATAAGAGGTTCCGTCATAGTTTTTCGTCCTGTTAAGATGTAGCTTATATTCTTATTCCTGTTTAACGGCCCCTCTACCGCAAACGAGAGATCTGTTAACCCGATGCTTACATTTCCGCGCTGTTTATCCATATTCCCTTCTTTCTGCGAAATATTGATAATGGAAGATAATTTCCCGCCATACTTAGCCGGAAACCCGGATTTATACAATTCCAGTCCATTTATAATATCCGGATTAAACACCGACATAAAGCCCCCCAGATGATACACATAAATCAGAGGAACATTATCGAGCAAATAAAGGTTTTGTCCCGGGCTTCCTCCACGAACGAGTATAGATCCGGAACCTTCGTTCTGCGTGCTGATACCAGGCAAATTCTGAATGGATTTTAACACGTCAGGTTTGCTACCCAAAGAAGGCATCTGTTCTAACTGCCGCGATGAAAACCTTTCGGAGTTAAAATTTTGCCACCGTGTTGAAAATACATTAAAGGCATCCAGGCTGTAGCCTTTCTTTAATTTAATGGTTAGCACACCTGATAAGTTTTCTGATAAAATAACCGTTGTGTCCTGATAACCGATATAAGATATTTTTAAAGTATCACCCGAATTTGCAAAAAATGAAAAGTAACCTTCCAGATTTGTAATTGTACCGTTATTAGCAGAAATATCATACACATTGGCCCCAATCAACAGCTCTTTGGAAATGTTATCTCTTACATATCCTGAAACCCTTATCTGCGATAAACTTAAGATCGGAATAAGAACAATACTTATCGCAAACACTTTTCTAAGCATAGGAATTAATTATTAACAGATTCGGGTATAATTGTATCTGAAATGCAGGTGCTGTAAGCCGCAAAAATGCCATATCCGTTTTCAACATTGGAGTACAACCGAAAACTTCTTAGCACATCTCCAAAAACATTTGGGTAACGGCCTTGCTCGTATAAATATAACTGCTTTACAAACCGGTAATATTCATAACTAATGCTTCTAAGTTCTACTACTACGGGATAAAGATGGGTATGTTTGCCGGTATTATCCTCTGAATATGAACCTGTCGTGTAATTTAATGTCATGGTATAGGAACTGCCTTCAATTAATTCGTTGCTAAATACCGGCAAAGGTAAACCTTCGTTCAATATCAGCGGATCAGTAATATTAATCAGTGCAGGAATGTCAATTAACGTATCAGTTGATTTATCCAAATTTCCATTTTCTTCATTCCATACGTAATTATTGTACTCCCTGATAAGCTTAACAACAACCTCGAAATACAATAATTCCGAAGGATCGTTTGTAAACTCCAAATGTATGGCCGGATAACTGATCCCTTCCTTGTCAATCCCGGCATTATCAACCTGAGTGATACTAATAATCTCCTGTTTTACCGGCATACGGCATTCTGCAACTGCAACAGCCATATCCTTATAATTTGCCAAACACCGGTACCTGTTATTTGCTACAGGGATAAAATCAGATGTATAAATTCCATCTCCGAAACATGTAAGCGTATCTTTTATAGTTCCGTTTTCTTCAAGGTAAACAAGGGCACTATCAATCAATTTCAGTTCTTCATAGTTGAAACCGGAAGTTAAGGACAGTTGAATTTTTATCGGTTCGTCACTTCTAAAAAAAGAATTGATCACCGGCCGGGCTTCCATATCAGGGAGTTCATCGGTAACAAGTTTGCGGCAACTTGCTGATAAAAGTCCAAGTAGCATTAAAGCTATCAGATAATATTTTTTTAGGTTCATATAGTCAATAATTCTTTTCAGTATCAATTCAGGTATCTAAGTACAAATAGAACTAAATTTATATTCAAATTATTGTATTGCGAATTATATTTAATTTTCATTATTAATGCCCACGCTTTTCCCATATATTACTTCGTGCTTTAACATTTTTCAATAAAGTTATTATCTTTGTTTTATGCGGTTAAAACCTGAAATATTAACGTATATCCGGGAAACTTCACAGTCCCTCTTTCCCGGGTCTGACATCTATCTATTCGGTTCACGGGTTAATGATGAAGCAAAAGGTGGTGATATTGATTTGCTCATATTATCAGAACAGAAAATTGAAAAAAAACACTTGCGTCAGTTCAGAGTTGAGTTTTATAAACGCTTCGGCTGGCAAAAGATAGATCTTGTAAATTTTCTCAAAACAGAAGACTCAACTTTTAAAAATATTATTTTGCCCAAAGCAATACCTCTGTAAAATAGTAGGTCAGAAGTGGCTGCGACTTAAAGTTGCACTTCCACTAATTTATAAACGGATTATCTTGTTTCTCCTCTCCTATCGTGGTCTTCGGGCCGTGACCGGAATATACAACGGTTTCATCGGGTAAAGTCAGTAGCTCGGACTTAATTCTGCTAATCAACTGGTCGTGATCACCTCCCCAGAGATCTGTTCGTCCAATGCTGCCACTAAACAGGCAATCGCCGGCAAATACCACCTTATCATTTTCTGAATAAAAACAAAGCCCTCCGGGCGAATGTCCCGGCACCAGCAAGACTTTAAACGTCGTGTTTCCAAACCTTATCAAATCACCTTCATTCAGATAGTTTCCGATGGATGGAGGTTCTGCATTCATTACCAAACCAAACATCTGCGCCTGCCCCTGAACCATGTTGTAAAGGTCCTGTTCATTAAAATGAGCTTCAGGCTTTAAACCATATTTTTCGTAAAAAAAGGCATTCCCAAGTACGTGATCCACATGCAAATGTGTACACCATACCTTTTCAGGCTTAAGTTTGTTTTCTTCAATGTATGCACTAATGTCACTGTTTTCACGATCCGACGAACATCCCGGATCAATTATAACGCAGGCTCCGCTTTCATCCGACACCACATACGTGTTTTCCTGAAAGGGATTAAATATAAATGTTTTAATTGTTAGCATATTAGTTTTATTTAGAATTTAGAATCAAGAACCAAGAATCAAGACTTTGTAAGTTTTATACAATTTCTATCAGTCCCGATAGCTATCGGGACCGCAGATTGAAAAGCAGATTATCGCTGTACAATATAAAAACCATTCTTCATTTATCTATTCTTTAGTTATTTAATCTGTCTTATATCTTGATTCTTGGTTCTTGTGTCTTATTCAACCCCTTTCAGCATCGGCACGAATGTAAATACACCAAATTTTTCCATCTCAAAATCCGTATCACTGATCCGTGTAATCCGCATCATTATCTGCGGTTCACCTCCAACCGGCACAACCATCAGCCCACCCACATTCAGTTGTTTCAGCAATTTCTGAGGAACCTCAGGTGCTGCTGCCGTTATCAATATCCGGTCAAACGGTGCCTCTTCCGGAATCCCTTCAAACCCATCACCATAAACCAGCTTGGGATAGTATCCCAGTCTTTTCAGCAGAACAGGTGTAACCGAGTAGAGACTTTTCTGACGTTCAATGCTATATACGGTAGCGCCCATTTCACATAACACTGCCGCCTGATATCCGGAACCGGTTCCTATTTCCAGCACCTTTAAACCTTTGTCCACTTTGAGTAAGGCAGTCTGATAAGCTACAGTATAAGGCTGAGATATGGTTTGTCCCGCTCCAATCGGATAGGCATTATCGTAATAAGCAAATGAGAGTAAATCAGGTCTGAAAAATTTATGCCGGGGAACTTTATTTATGGCATTTAAAACAGAAACATCCGTTATTCCTTTCCGCTCCAGTTCACGCACCAACCGTTCCCGTTGTCCGGTAAACCTTATTTCATCGTTTGGATTCTGCATATACAACAAAGATAGCACAAATGTAAGATCAGGCAATCAGCGAATTCAAAACCTCCCAAATCGTATTGCATACTACTTTTTCCGTTCCGCGTTCTACCAGCCAGTCTTTCTCGTTGACAATGACTTCAAACGGTGCCTCATCAGAAATCCGGTATCCATGTCGCTCCAAAGCCCTGCGCGTCCAGAATACACGCACATTATCACCCTTTAGTTTTACAAATTTATTCTGTTCATAGACCACCTTAAATGTTCCTGATTTGATCTCAAAATCAAAGGACTGGTTATGGAATGCATGTTCGAACTCACCACTTAACACAAGGTCTTCCGGTGTTCCGGTAATTACACCGCGCTCTTCTGTCATGAGCCATACGCGGTCTGCTGTCTGTAGCGCCAGATCCAGTTCGTGCGTAGATATCAGAATGGATTTATTGGTCCTTCTGGCTAAAGAACGCAACAGTTTCATAATTTCCACCCTGTTGGGTAAATCAAGGTGTGCGGTTGGTTCATCCAGTAAAATCAACGGACAGTCCTGCGAAAGAGCCCTGGCGATCATAACCCGTTGCCGCTCGCCGTCACTCAGGTTTTCGAAGGGTTGACCCGAAAAGCTCAACATACCAACCTGCTTCAGAGAGGTTTCTATCGCTTCCATATCTTCAGGCCCCAGACTACCAAACCAGTTGGTGTGCGGGTGTCGTCCCATGGCAACCATATCAAACACGGTAAAATGTCCGGGATTGATCCGGTCCGTCAGCACTACGCTGATCATACGCGACAACTGTTTCAGATTTTCATCATTAAGCGGAATATTTTCGATGTATGTTTCACCTTCAATGGCAGGCTGCATGCCCGAAATAGTCCGGATCAGTGTCGATTTTCCAACACCATTCGGTCCGATCAGGCAAATCATTTCTCCTCTGAAAATACTCAGGTTCAGATCCGACATTACGATCTTATGAACTTTCCTCCGGCTTTTGTACCCGATGCTCAGATTCGTCGTCTGAAGAATGGTATCGAACGGTATGTTTTTAAATTCCACCATCAGAATGCGCTCTTTTTTGATTTACTTCTGAAGATGACCCAGATAACTACCGGCGCCCCAAACAAGGCGGTTACCGCATTAATAGGCAGAGTATTATGTAATCCCGGCAGCTGTGATATAATATCAAACAACAGCATTAAAGATGCTCCATACAAAGCAGTTAATGGCATCAGTTTTTTGTGATCCGAACTGTTGAGTCCGAAACGTGCCATATGCGGAACGGCGACTCCAATAAAACCAATGGGTCCCACAAAAGCCGTTAAAGTGCCGGCAATCAAACTTGTGATCAATATAATTATAATGCGTAATTGTTTATTATTTACACCTATGCTACGGGCATAATTTTCACCCAACAACATGGCATTCAAATTCTTGACCAGAGCAAATGCAAGTACAATTCCAATGGCAAAGCAGACCGTTATTATCCGCACTTCACTCCATGTGATTCCCGACAAGCTTCCGAATGTCCACACCAAAAAATTGTGTACTGTATTCGGATCACTGAAATATTGTAAAACTGTGACTATAGCCCCTGTGATGCTGCCAAACATAATACCCACAATAAGCAAAGAAACCGTATCGTTTACGCGTAACGAAACCAGGAGTGTCAGTGCCATAACAAGCGCAGCTCCAATTATAGCCGAAAAAACAATTCCCAGTGCTCCGGTCGTTAAAACAGTCGCCGTTCCAAACGCCAAACCAGCTGCCATGGTATACAAAGCAACTCCAAGGCTCGCGCCGGAACTGATACCTAATACAAATGGTCCTGCCAGTGGATTTCGAAACAACGTTTGCATCATTAATCCCGACACTGAGAGTCCTGCTCCTACATAAATGGCCACCAAAGCCTTAGGCAATCTGAAATCCAGAATAATGTATGTATGAGTTGAATCCATACCCGATCCGAACAGGATCTTAAGGGCATCCGTAAGAGGAATAGATACACTTCCCATTAATAAATCGGCAATAAAGAACACCACGGTCAGTAGCACTACAATTACCAATCGGAATGTAAACCGGGAAGTTTGTTTCATTTATCCAGCCGTTTGTAAAAGATTAAGGAATCCTGTCCTGTTTCGGGATGTAAAATATGAATTAAATCGCTTAAAACTAAATCCGGTCGCCAGGTTCCTGTTTCAAAATAATCGTTTCCCCGATTTAAAACGCCACGTCCCTGCCGATTATACACATTACCAATTTCAACCGGTCTAAATGAACCGTAGCGCTTATCATGAGACAACATCTCTGACATGGTTTTTTCCTGTACATTCAGCCAGTAATCTGCATTTTTTGCTTCGGAATAAACCACCTCAAAACTTACGGCCATGCTTCCGGATGTGGTATCTGTGTTAAAAATATAATTTCCACCAGCATCCTTAATCAGTCCCGACACATAGCTTTTACCACCTGGCAGATACCAGACTCCTTTGAAACTGTTTCCGCAAAATACCTCAGGCTTTGTATCAAGAGAATCCGCATAATTCACCAATGTTTTATAATGTTGTACCACAGCAGAAAAAACAGAATCTGCATATGCTTCTTTATCATACAATAATCCAAAAAACTTAATCCATTCGGCTCGAGCCAATGGTGTTTTTTCAGTCCAGGCCACAGTGTAAATAACCGGTACTCTGGCTTCTTTCAATATCCGGTTATTTTCTTTTGCGTTGGGAAACCCGGACATAAACACAGCATCGGGATGCATTGCGAGAATCTTTTCAGTATCCGGCACCATGCTTTCACCCAAATTCTGCACCTCTCCTTTTTCAATGCCATATTTAACGTCAGTATTATATACTCTAAAAGGATCTGTAACACCTTTTACACTTTTAATAGCATTTACAGCATTTATAAAACCGATATGTGTAACTGAAAGTGCCGCCACTTTTTGCAAAGGAATCTTTATCTGAAAATCCAGATCCTTAATGTCTTTAAGAGGTTCGTTCCGGAAAAATGCAAATTTCTGAAATACAACCGAATGATCATTGGGGTGTTTAATTGTTACAATATAACCATCTCCATTTTTTTCGATGCTAAAACCAGAAGCGTACAAATTAGGTAATTCATCAGCTCCTCCAGTTCTTTCAGACGCAGGTTTACGATTACATGTACAAGCAACCAACAAAATAATAAGACCGAACAGATATAAATATTTCATTAAAAAAGTATGATTGTATTACCTGTGCAAAAGTAAAACTTAAAATGCAACAAATGCAATTCCTGTCATTTTGTATAGCGTAATTTATGTGCCAAAGATGGCTGTCGAAAAATTTACACTCTATTTTGATTTTATAACCCCTGGTATGAAATTTGTTGCAGTATCTTGCACATCGGTTTGGGGGCCATACAGAATTAATAAATATTTTTGCATGAGAATTTTAAATCCGCAACATGAATAATTTAAACACTTTTAAAACTACTTTTTATTTTAAGTCGCTCAGAAAAAATCAGTTCTTTAGAAGAGCTTCTTTGATATCGGCAATCCTGATGATTTTCGTAATAACAAGTGCGCATGCTGTTGATGTACAGACCGTTGATTCTCTTCTGGAACAGGATATTGTATTGAGCGTGGCTGTAGAATATCATATAACAAATTCTAAGAATGCCTTAACCAATAGTACTGTTGATCTTACCAATGTAGACGCCTGGTTATTTTTTGACAATATGCGTCCTGCCGATGTGGTAGCCAAATACAGAACTTCCATAAAAATTAACGGAAGTACTCTAACTGATGGCACAAACGGACGTGTGGCTATTTATAAACTGGGCACCGTAATCATGCCTCACGGATCTGGATTTAAACCTTTAACCGTTTTTACAGAATCTGATTTTGGAGGAGAAGAAAATTCTTATGCTGTTCAAACGTATTATACAAATCTTGGAACTTTCGATAATGCCATTAGGTCTTTTAAACTTAAGAGGGGCTATATGGCCACCTTTGCCAACACCAACGATGGTTCAGGATACAGCCGTGTTTTCATTGCTGATAACCGCGATCTTGAAATTAACATGCCTGCACTGTTATCGGGCAAAGTTTCCTTTATCCGTGTGTTCAAACACCAGTGGGTAACCAAAAAGGGCAAAGCGGGCTGGAGTCCTGAAGACATTAATTCAACGGCATATTACGATTGGAATATCGGCGGTAATTCTTCGTATAACTATGAATATGCTGCGATACGCCAAAACGGAGGATGGCCATCATGGGATGCAATTAACAACAAACCAAACATAAGTCATCTGCTCGGATTCAATGAACCTGACAGACCGGATCAGGCCAATATTTCATTTGATGCCATGATTGATCAGTGGCCAAATTTTATGAAATCGGGATTAAGATTGGGGTCACCTGCATGGTCTTCCGAATGGAACGGAGCGCCGGATGGAGGCGGTAACCTGTTCGATTTTATTGCAAAATGTGATGAACTGAATTACAGGGTCGATTTTGTTGCACTGCATTGTTACTGGGCTAAATCCGCACAGCAGTGGTATAACGATCTTAAGTATATACATGACAGAACTGGTCGGCCTATATGGATCACAGAATGGAATAATGGTGCCAACTGGACCAATGAAAGCTGGCCGGCAGGAAACAGGGAATATAATCCTGCAAATGCTGCCAAACAGCTAAATGATATGAAAGCTATACTGCAGGTTCTGGATACTGCAAGTTTTGTGGAACGCTACTTTATTTACGACTGGGTTCAGGATTGCCGTGCAATGGTTTTAAACGGCGGACTGACACTGGCTGGACAATATTACTACGATAATCCTTCAGAAATTGCGTTCACTCATAAAAATGAAGTTATCCCACACTGGAATGCTCAGACTCCTTACATTAAATTAGTCACTTCTGTTCCCTCGGTTAAAAAACATTTAATTCAATGGGTTGATCCTAACAAGGAACTGACTAACAGAATTGTAGTGGAAAGAAGGGTGAATGATGGTGATTTCGAAGAAGTTTTCAGTACAACCAACACGACAATCACAGTGTATCAGGATCCCTACCAGGAAGGCGTTCAGGGAACAGTCCAGTACCGGATTAAAAGTACGCTTGCCGGCGGTACAACTGTATATTCACAAATTGGATCGGTTTCCGTAACATCCGGCGCTGATTCTATTCAGGTTGCTAAATTTATGGTTTCAAATTTTGATGATCAGGCCTGTGTATTTCCGCATTCGTTTACAAATGATCCGTCTATTATTCTGGGACCAATTTCATATAGAAACAGCAAACCACAGCTCACAAAAAGAATCAGCAAACTGGATGACAGTAAAGTAGATATGCGTGTCGAGACCTGGGCATTTCAGGCTGGAGATAATCTGGATATTCAAAACAAGCCGGAATCCATATCTTTCCTCGCTTTACCGGACGGAAACTACGATATGGACGGTATTACAGCCGAAGTAAAAAAGGTTTCATCTGTAAATGGATCATGGAAGCAAGTGAATTTTACCGTTCCGTTTGATACCAAACCGATTGTATTTGTCACACAGCTTACCGATGTTACATCTTTCCCTACAAAGGTCAGAATTAAAGATGTAACCACAACAGGATTCCAGGTATGTATTCAGAAAGAAGCATCGCAGACCGCTTCTGTTTCATCAGAAACAGTCGCATATTTTGCAGCAACAGAAGGTACCGGTGTTCTGGACCGGAAAAAGATAGCTGTTGGTAAAACTGCTTCAATGGTTGGTGATCTTTTGAAACAGGCACAGATCAATGTAGACGATTCCTATACCGATCCGGCTTTGTTTGCCGAATTGCAGACAGCCAATGATAACGTGACAACATCACTCCGCTACTTTGATGTTAACCTGAATAAACGTGTATTTAAACAGGCTGAAACGTCAACCGGTGCAAAATCAGTGGCACAGGATGAATTGGGCTACATGATTATTGATATGGCAGCAGGGCAGTTTCAACCGGTACAAAAGGTATCATCACAACCCGTCGCATTCTATCCGAATCCGGCCAGAGATGTCCTTTACTTTAAGATGAACTCCCCTGCAAAGGTTGAAATCTTTGACCTTACCGGATCAAAGGTTATCGAAGAAAATGTACATAATCAACTGAATATTGAAGCTTTAAATTCCGGTATTTACCTTGTTTTTGTTAATGGTAAGGCAACAGGGAAATTTATGAAGATGTAACCATAATTCATCGGTTTAAGAATTAAAAACAGGGCATCGCAATACCAGCGGTGCCTTTTTTTTGATTTTATTTGACCGACAGGGCATTTTTTAAAAAACTTTAGTAATTTAAGGCCTTTAATATAACCTTTTGGAAAAATGCTAAAGATTAAAAACCCTCTCGTTCCGGCAATCCTGCTAATTGCAGTTTTCTGCATATCCGCCACTACAGAAATTGCAGATTCAAACACTGCTTTTGTCAGAAAAATAATGGGCTACCAAACAGTTTACAGGCAGGAGAAAGCCTATCTGCACACAGATAAACCGGTATACTATACGGGCGAAACAATTTGGTTCAGTGGTTTTATTATGAATGTAAAAAATCAAAAGCTGAATGAAACGGAAGTTGTTATGTATGTTGATCTGCTCAAACCAACCGGAGGCGTCGTTCAAAAAAAAATACTGAAACTGGATAAAGGACGGGCCTTGGGGCAAATTGATATTCCTTCAGGATATAAAAGTGGCGAATATATACTTGTTGCCTATACTAACTGGATGCGAAATACCGGTGCTGATTTTTACTACCGGAAACCGGTGTATATTCTGAATGCTCAGCCTTCGAAAGAGAAAAATGAATATGCAATTGAAGATACTGTTTCAGATATTTTAAAGGATCTGGATATCCGGGATAATAAAAACGAGGCAATTGAAACACCTGATTATGATGAAGAACAGAACGAAGAGCCCGGACTACAACTTACTTTTTATCCTGAAGGTGGTGAAATATTATCCGGCATCAATTGCAAAGTGGCGTTTGAAGCCAAAGACAATACAGGGCTGAATATTGCAGTAACAGGTTATGTTAAAGACAATACAGGGAATATTGTTTCCACCATACAAACACTTTGGAAGGGACGTGGATTCTTTATGTTTACACCAGAAGCCGGTAAAACATATTTTGCAGAAATAAATGTAGACAATGAACCGGATCCCCTTAAATTTCCACTTCCTGAAATTCTGCCATCAGGATACAATCTGAAAGTTGAATCATCCCCGCAGGCTCCAAATATTCTGGTAACCATCACTAACAGCTCAGGCAGGTTTGAAAACTTATTTTTACTCGCCATGCAGAATACCTCGCCTGTATACGCACTTTCAGACAGCCTGAATCAGGAAACAAAAACGTATGCTATTCCAAAACAAGACCTGAATACCGGTATTATTCAGTTTACGGTTTTTGATCATATCAAACGTCCGGTGTGTGAACGTCTGTTTTTTCTCAGCAAGAATGACCAGCTCCAGTTCAGCATTGATAATCCACATTTTCAAGTAGATAAAAGAGGAAAAGTTTCCGTTGAACTAATAGCTAAAGACAAAGAAGGATATCCTGTAAAAGGAACTTTTTCACTTGCTGTTACCGATGCGGATCGATTAAGCGAGGAACTATATCGCGATCCCGATTTTGTATCCAATTTCTATTTGAGTTCCATGCTCCCCGGTTTACCTGAAGACCTGAAGGACATATTAAAACCAGGTTCCAAAAACTATCTTATGTCAGAACTACTGATGTTGACAAATGGATGGAGACGTTATACATGGGAAGAAGTACTAAAGGATACCATTCCAATGCCCGAATATCTTGAAGAACCCGGACTTTACTTTAAAGGTCAGTTATTTCGCAACAATAATAAAAAGAAAGAAGTTCCCTCAGGCATGGATGTTACATTGTTTTTTGCCAAGAGTTTTAACGTATACACACAATTTACAGATGACAATGGTGAATTTTCGTTTATATTGAAAGATTTTAATGACACAATGAGTGCTGTTTTACAGACAAAAAACAAAATGAACCTGAAGAAAGATTTTCTCCTGGAACTTGAGACCAATAATAAATCACAACCAGCTGACTTCTCTGTCTCAAATCCATTTGAACTGAGAGGCGAAAATCTTTCCGGAGTTTACAATACCGGCCTGTTAAAAAGAAATACCCTGGAAGAAGAACTGGCCGCTGCCGCCGATAATCAATTGTACATGGATACCACAGATGTAATTATTGACGAGGTAACTGTTACCGGAACTAAAGGCAAGGATTTTAAAAATGCCATGGTAAAGAAATATGGTGCTCCGGATCAAACCGTTGGGAAAAGACAACTTGAAGATCTCAACGAACAAAAACCCTGGAACTGGGGATTGATGAGTATCATAGAAGATGCAATACCCGGACTCGAAGTACTCATGACATCAGACACGTCTATCAGATTCACACCAAAGGACAGACGACGTCATCAGTTTTTTATTTTTGTTGACGGAGAACTTGTTGGATCTACAAATGCAAATGGTGTGCTTAACAAAATGCACAGACTCTATCAGGTTCAGGATTTAATTATTCTTGATCCTATAATTGTAAGTTCTATCGATCTTATTTACCCTCAGGAAGACCAACCCGGAAATGTTTTGAAAGGTCTTGCAGAGTTTTACAATACTCAGATCGGAGATGATCAATCTGCTATTTCAGACGTTAATTCGATGATCGAGCAATCTGAAAACCTGACTGCACCGGTAGGTATACTGTCTATCTATACCGTAAATGGTGGTGGACTTTACAGTCAGGTTCATTACAAGGGAATATTAAAACTAAAAGTAACAGGGTACAGTAAAACAAAAGAATTTTATTCACCGGATTATTCTGATCCTGATACAAAAATTAAATCTGATGAACGCACAACACTGTACTGGAATCCTAAAATAGAAACAGATGAATTCGGTAAGGCAGTCGTGGAATTTTACAATTCAGACAGCGGACACAGGTTTAGGGCTGATGTAGCCGGCCTGTCTGCAGATGGCATACCTGGTAACGGGCGACTGGAATTCGGATCAGACAAGCCGTTGGCTCCTCCAGTATTGGCAGAAAAAAAGCCTGCAGAAGAAAATGATATTATTTTTTACGAAAATCCTGATGACGTACCCGTAATAGAAGAAGAACCGGAACCCGTTTGGGTCAACCCTACAAAAATAAAGGTTCATGTGAGCCAACCGGACAACCAACCTGCCGTGTTTGCCGATGTAACAGTTTTGTCCAGAAAATGGGGAAACGTGACGGATGAAGATGGCAACTTCTATCTGGATATGGCGCTGGTGAGGGATTATGATACCGTAATTATTTCCTACAAGGGCGAAGCAGATAAAATGTTAATTGCTTCTGATATAAGCGAAAATGATACGCATGTTACGCTGGCCCCATTAAAACTGTCTCAAACAAATGAAGATGGGAATGATATTGCAAAACAGGCCATCAGGAATTTGTTAAAAACGCGATCGAAAAAAACTGAATACGGACTGGTTGCCTACCGTCAGCAAACTGGTTGGGGTAAAGAGATGCAGTCGTTGCTTGACATGAATGTTGTAATACGCGTTCCGGGTATTCTGGACAACTCTATTATTTACAGTTCAAGGATTTTAAAGGGGCAATGGTTCAAAACTGATAACTACGATAATCATATAGATTTTACACCCAAGGTTAACAGTATCTACGATATTCAGGACATGGATCCTGCATATAACGGAGCTACATTCCTGAAACAGCAGTATCTAAAAAGTTATGACTATGTACTTGAAGGTAAAACCCGGTACATGAATAAACCTGTATACAAAATCTCGTTCGATCAGACTGAATCTGCACCGTGGGCTCTGCAGAAAGGCTTTATGCTGGTTGAACCGGAAACCTACGCCATTTTGTACGTGGAATGGAAAGCCAGCCCGAAAGGTGCAAGATATATTGTTCCGGATCAGTATCTTATGGCTGGGACAAAATTCGATGATTTTGAGCTGCAGTCTGAATTGAATATGGCAACTTTTAACAATGATGCCAATGGATTTGTGCTGAAAAGTGCCCGTCAGGACGTAGCATTCAATTTAAATCATAAAAGTTGTTTCTATTCCCGTGAATTGGTGATCAATGAATATTTTGAAACCCTTCCGTTTAAATTCTTTCCCAATTCATTCAGCGATCTGGATAAGCGCTTTGTTCTAATCAAAAACCCGGTTTATAATCCACGAAAATGGAGAGTACCATGGTTCCTGCCTGTTAATGGCGACATTTCAGACAGGGTGCCATATATGCACGAAGTATTGATACTGACTGACCCGGATACAAAACTGGATCTTTTAAATATTGATTTTTAAACCGATGCGTAAGGTCGTTCTGTATATAGCCTGCAGTGTGAACGGCAAAATTGCACGTAAGGACGGAAGTGTGGATTGGCTGGAAAATCTTCCAAATCCCGATAAGGATGATTACGGGTATGCCGGTTTTTTGGAGACCATTGATACAACAATAATGGGTAACAAAACGTATCGGCAGATCATAGGCTGGGATATTGAATTTCCGTATAAAAATAAAACCAACTACGTTTTGACCCGAAACCGGGATAAGGCGGATGATCAGTATGCGAAATTTATTTCTGACGTTCCTGTTTCCTTTATAAAAATCCTGAAATCAGGCGAAGGTAAAAACATATGGTTAATAGGAGGTGGACAGGTCAATACGCTTTTCTGGAACAACAGATTAATAGATGAGATCAGAGTCTTCATAATGCCATATGTGCTTTCGGAAGGCATTGAACTGTTCGAAGGTCTGCCGCATGAAATGCAACTCAGACTTATCCGGCAGAATAAATTTACATCCGGAGTTGTTGAACTGGTGTACACACCGGATTATCAGGACTGATTTGCAGGCTTTAAGCTTTCAACTACATCCTTTTTGTAGCTGCGCCCAATGTTGAGGGTAAATTTATCAATCTCAATTTCATTATTGCTCAAACGGCTAATTTTATCCGTATTGATTAAAAACGAACGATGGATCCTGAGAAAATAATCCGGTAACCGTTCTTCCAGAGAACTGATTTTCTCTTTACTCGCTACCTCCTCTCCCTGCGTGTGTATTTTAACAAAATCTGATAAACTTTCAATAAACAGAATATCGTTCAACGGAATCCGGGTAAGTTTTCTGTTGGACATAACTTCAAGAACACCAGCTTCTCTTTTTGCCACCTCCTCTCTTAAAATGAGCAGCTCCTTGTGATTATCTGCCAGCTGTTTTACCATTAATGTAAATGAACCAATAAACACTATAACATATAAAATCACGCCAAGCGTAATACCATCAGAAGCATTAGGGCCTATCTCACTGTAATTAAATTTAGCCAGGTAAATAAAAGCCCACATCAGAACCATCAGCTCCAGATATAATGAAACAACCAGCGTATAAAAAAAGTAAAGTCCGAATTTGAAATATTTTTTTTGAAGCAGAAACTTAGGAACCAGTACATAGTTAAAAAAATACGACGTTCCCATGATAACAGGCAACAACGAAATGGTAAAGAAAAACGCATGCAGTTTATTCCCCCACGAAACCCCAAACACCAACGTTAAAAACAATACGACAATTATCCAGAAAATAATATGCCACACCGGTTTAGTAAATTTAACTGCCATTTGCTGACTTCTGAAATAAAACTTCTGTTACTATAAATTGTTGTTGAATTGCCGTAAGTCCTGAAAGTGATACTTCACATATAAGTCAAGCAACAAAAAACCTTCTGATGAGAGATTATAAACGGCACTAAAGTGTTCAACAATATGGTATTTAACAAAATAAAGCAACTTTGCATCAAATTCCGGGTTCATGCTTTCCCTTTCTCTCTTTTCAATCAGACTTCTCATTCTATGCAGTTCTTCATTTATCCGGTATTCAGCATATGTGTTATCTTTATCAATCACACTTTGGGTAGAAAAAAATACTTCCGTTATCTTATCTTCAATGGCCGATCGGAGTTCTTCTGTCAGTCTGATATCCGAAAAACTTTTTTTAATCAGCGCAAAAACATCACGACACAAATCATCATGAAATGATTTCAGGTTTTGATCGATCACATCAAATTCCTGATAAAGTTCCTTTATAAACTTTTCCCCGTCAAATAAATTCATTCTCACTAATTTTATATTTCTTTTGTTGTAACACTTAACTTATAACAAAGATTAAATATAGAAATTTTTTTACGGAATTTGACGTCACTTTTTAATGAAACAGCGCTAAGAATGCTGAACAACAGGTTTAGGACCGGATACGACATTGCCGTTTTTGGGGGTTCAACCTAATTTTGAAGTGAACTAAAAAAATTCAAATTATGAAGAAACTATTTTATGAAGGCGGCGCTTTTTTTATGGGAATTCTTACCCTTGTTTTAATTATCATTATAGCCTGGGCAATCTATCACTTTATTATTGGGACAAAATCCAAAGAAAGTAAAACTGATCTGATTACACACAGACTGTCTTACATTAAGTCATTTGGCTTTTTTGCCATGATAACAGGAATATTAGGGCAATTAATCGGAATGTATGTTGCGTTCAGTTATATTGCAAAAGTGGGTGACATATCAAAATCACTGTTTTTTGGTGGTTTAAAGGTATCTATGATCGCACCTATTTACGGCATAATCATATTTCTGTTTTCCTTATTGCTATGGTTTGTAATGGATTATATTTTACACCGTAATAAGGTTTCCTGAGCGAACCGAAAATTGTTATTTATTGCTTTTATTTCCTTAATTTTATAACTGGAAATTTTAAACCGGTACAGGATCAGTATGTGATCCTGTATACGGTTTTTCTGTTAATCTTTATAACTAAATATTATGAAAGCCCATCTTTTACTTGTATTGGTTCTGATAATGGCAAGCTGTTCATCGCTGAAAAAAACGGGATCCGTAAATAATTTTGAAGAGATTACATTTGGCAGCGGTGGCGGATTTACAGGCTTAACGAATACTTACATGCTGAATGCTGAAGGTTTCGTATATAAAATGAACGGCGAACAGCAGGAACAACTCAAACGTATTGATTATAAATCACTCAAAGGAATTTCAAAACACCTGAAAAAAATTGATTTTGAGCATATTCAAAATGATACCAAAGGTAACATGACATACTTTATTGAAGTGGTTACCAAAGACTACCAAAACAAGGCAACCTGGTCCGATGCTTCATCCGATCCTGTATTGAAAGAGTTTTATTCTGAACTTGTAAAAACGTTAAACTAGCTTATTATGAAGATTAAATTATACACTTTCCTGTTTCTGTTTTTCCCTTCTGTACTTATATCTGCCCAACAGACACATAGCTTTAAAACCGTCAACCGCAATACTTCAGGCACCACAGCAACAAACCTGAAATATACGACCATCAATGGCGGCACGCAAACTAAATCCACTCCACTGTCTTCAACATCAGCTTTCCCTGTTTCAAAAAATATGAAGCAACCCGGATTGTCACAGAATTCCAAGATTAAAAACCTGGTAAAGTCAAAGGGATTGCCAGTGTATTTTGAAGTAGATAAAAAGGAGCTTCAGACAAAAAGTGCAAGAACTCTGAAGCAGCAATTTTATGACTTTCACACGTCTGTTTCTTCAACAACACGGCTCCATGACCCTGAAAAGGATCTTGAAATAACATCCGTAATAACCGATGAACTTGGGATCACTCATATTAAGGCACAACAACTTTATAAAGGGATAGAAGTAGAGGGAGGTGAAAGCTTCCTTCATATAAAGTCGGACAAGGATTTATTTACCGGAAAGATATACCTGGTTGATCCGGATATCCAAACCACTTCTACCCTCACAGAAGAACAGGCTGTTCAAAAAGTGAAATCAGATATTTCTACCAAAACTATTTGCCGGGCCATAAGTGAACCCCAAAGGAAATTCCTGGGGTATGATCCGGTTCAGCCAAAGCTTGTTATTTACGATAACAAGTTGGTTTACAAAGTTGAGTACAGGCCAAATATTATTGAAGAATGGATATATTATATTGATGCCGGTAATGGTTCTGTGGTCAAAGCATATAATAATACCAAATCTGACGGTCCTGCAACCGCCACAGCTACTGATTTAAACAATGTGCAACGCACCGTAAATACCTATCTTGAAAACGGAACATATTACCTAATGGATATTGCCGAACCCATGTTTAATACTGAAACAGGCGAAGGTCAGATTGTGACTCTGAATGCACAAAATACATCGACACAAAACCTCGATTATACCCAGGTTACATCATCGAATAACACATGGAATAACCCAACAGCAATTTCGGCTCACTACAACGCAACCACGGCATACCGCCATTATAAAGATGCGTATGGAAGAAATTCTATCAATGGTCAGGGAGGAAATATTATTTCGCTTATTAACGTTACAAACGATGATGGCACATCCATGGAAAACGCATTCTGGAATGGTAAAGCAGCATTCTATGGCAATGGAGGAATCAATTTTAAACCATTGGCAGGCGCACTCGATGTTACAGCACATGAACTGGGGCATGGCATTGTTTCAAGTACAGCCAACCTGGAATACCAGGGACAGTCCGGAGCTATAAACGAAAGTTACGCGGATATTTTCGGCGCCATGGTTGACCGTGAAGACTGGCTGATTGGAGAAGATATTACCAAAACAACCTTTTCTCCATCCGGGGCGCTACGTAACATGGCTAATCCCCACAACATGGGAACAGGTCTTAACGACCCTTACTGGCAACCTGATCATTTAAAAGAAATGTATCTTGGCGATCAGGATAATGGTGGTGTACATATAAACAGCGGTATCGGAAATTATGCCTATTATCTTTTTGCCACAGCCGTTACAAAGGATAAAGCCGAACAGGTATATTACCGGGCACTAACGACTTACCTTACCAGCAAATCACAGTATATTGATTTAAGAATAGCAGTGATACAGTCTGCAAAAGATTTATATGGTGATGCTTCGAATGAAGTAACAAAGGCCGGTGAAGCTTTCGATGCTGTTGGTATTTACGAAGAAGAAGTAATTGATTATGAACAGGATTACAACACCAACCAGGGAGATGAATATCTTTTAACCTATAATACCGACACACAGTTTCCATATTTTTTATATAGAACCACAACAGCAGGAGAAGACTTTATTGGCCTCACAACAACTGATATGAAAGGGAAGCCCAGTGTAACAGACAACGGTGTGGATGCAGTTTTTGTAGATAAATTCGATTATATAAAATACTTAAGTATTGACCCGAACAGTCCGGCAGAGAACTATCTCTCACAGGAAGCTTTCTGGGATAACGTTGCCGTGTCAAAAGACGGCAATCGCGTTGCAGCTATTTCTACTGAAATAGACACAGCTATTTATATTTACGACTTTAATGCGGCACGGTGGGCAAAGTACCATCTGTATAATCCAACAACCAGTCACAGTGGCGAAGATGCCGGTGGGGTACTCTACGCCGATGCCATTGAATTTGATTTTACCGGAGAATATCTGATGTATGATTCCTACAACCAACTGAATTCATCAACAGGTGATGATATAAGTTACTGGGATATAGGATTTATAAAGGTCTGGGATAATGAAACCAACAATTTTGGAGACGGGACTATTACCAAACTGTATGGAGACCTGCCTGAAAACGTCAGCGTTGGCAATCCTGTATTTTCCAAAAACTCGCCATATATTATTGCATTTGATTATTTCGATAATGTAAACGAAGACTATGCCGTTCTGGGAGCAAATCTTTTGACCGGCGATCTGGATATGATTGTATCAAATGCAACACTTGGATACCCGTCATTTTCAACAAATGATGATAAGATTGCTTACTCTGCACTCACCACAGATGATATTGAAGTTGTAGCAGAAATAAATCTTGCCTCAAATAAAATTTCAGCATCCGGAAACGCCGGAATATTAGTATCCGATGCCAAATGGCCGGTGTATTACACTGTTGGAACCCGAAGCCTGCAACTGGCTCCTGTGGCTAATTTTACAGCTGATTTCATCTCAGGAGCAGCACCTCTACAGGTTCAGTTTATTGACCAGTCCATCAACAACCCGGAAACATGGCAGTGGTCATTCCAGGGAGGAACGCCGTCAACTTCTGCAGTACAAAACCCGGTAATTAATTACAATAATCCGGGTATTTACCAGGTTTCTTTGACGTGTATAAACGATGCGGGACAAAACACCATGACCAAATCAGGTTACATCAATGTGGTTGCCACCGGACTGGAGCAGGTAGCACAAGAGATTATCTCATTTTATCCAAATCCGGCTAAAGACAAGCTCTTCATTAATACCGACAAAAGCTATCAGATGAAAATTTTTGATACATCAGGGAAGTTGGTTTTAGAAGCATCCAACAGGAAAGATATTGACATAAATACTCTGAATTCAGGTATCTATATCCTTAAAATAAATATTGAGGAGACGGTATTAACCGAGAAACTGGTAAAAGAATAAGGATATAAAGAACAGAATTGAAGAGGCTGTCCAAAAAGTAAAATCTGTATAAGTTTTACTTACGGATTGTTAGTAGCTTTTTAAAAACTACCCCTAAATCCCCTAAAGGAGACTTAAAGCCTTCCGTCAGCTGACGGAGAGGTTTGGAGGGGTAATAGAAGGATCACTATCAATTTATAAGTTCCTTATATTCTTATTTGCCTTTTTGGACAGCCTCTTCTTTATTTTTACCTGTGATCCCTCTCCCTAATCTCTACACGGCGTATCTTGCCACTGATTGTTTTGGGCAGTTCATCGACAAATTCAATGATTCGGGGATATTTGTATGGTGCGGTCACCTGTTTTACATGATCCTGAAGTTCCTTAACAAGGTCCTCGCCTGCCTTATCTTTATACTCTTTTCCCAACACCACGGTTGCTTTTACCACCTGCCCACGAATATCATCCGGCACGCCGGTAATGGCACATTCCACCACAGCCGGATGCAGCATCAGTGCACTTTCCACTTCAAAAGGCCCGATACGATACCCCGAACTTTTGATGACATCATCTGCCCGGCCAACAAACCAAAAATATCCATCTTCATCCTTCCATGCCAGGTCACCGGTATAATAAATACCTTCCGACATGGCCTCATCCGTAAGTCTGGTATTTCTGTAATATCCCTTAAACAATCCTGCCGGATAATTTTTATCATACCTGATCACTATCTGACCCTGTTCACCAGCTTCAGCAGATCTTCCGTCAGGTGTAAGCAGATCCATATCGTAATGCGGATTTGGCAGCCCCATGGATCCCGGTTTGGGTTCTATCCATGGCGATGTAAACACTGTGAGCGTTGTCTCGCTTTGTCCGTAACCCTCACGCAATTTAATGCCCGTTAGCTCCTGAAACCTGTTATAAACTTCCGGATTAAGAGCTTCACCGGCAATGGTGCACCACTCCAGTGCTGACAGGTCATACCGGCTCATATCTTCGCGAATTAAAAAGCGGAAAATGGTAGGTGGGGCACAAAGCGATGTTACCTTGTATTTTGACAGGACGTCCAGAATATCGGACGGTGTAAATTTTTCGTGGTCATACACAAAAACAGTTGCCCCAACCAGCCACTGTCCGTACAGTTTACCCCACACCGCCTTTAACCAGCCTGTATCCGCTATGGTAAGGTGCAGGCTTTTTTCATGAAGGTTCTGCCAGTATTTAGCCGTAACTATATGTGCCAGCGGATATACACTGTCGAGCACCACCATTTTAGGATCGCCGGTAGTTCCGGATGTAAAACTTACAATTAACGGATCCTCATTTTTTGTGGGCTCAGCAGGACGCTGAAAAGGTTGTGCATTCTCAATGCCTTTGTGAAAATCTTCCCAGCCATCAGGAATTACCGGCCCGATTGAAATCCGTTTTTCTACAGATGGTGATTCCGGCAGGGCCTCATTCACATGATCTGTAATAAGTTCATCACCATCGCATATAACAGCCTTTATGGTTGCCGCATTAGCACGGTAAATAATATCTTTCTTAGTCAGCAAATGCGTGGCAGGAATAATGACAGCACCTATTTTGTGCAGTGCAATAATAGTAAACCAGAATTCTGCACGGCGCTTTAATATAGCCATCACCATATCGCCTTTACCAATACCCAGTGACGAAAGATAACCTGCTGTCCGATCTGTAATATCCTTTAATTCACCAAAGGTAAATGTTCGGCTTTCACCCTTATCATTGGTCCACAGCAGTGCCCTTTTATCGGGATCTGACTTTGCCCATCCGTCAACTACATCGTATGCAAAATTGAAATCTCCGGGAATAATCAGTTCATAGTTTGTTGTAAAATCTTCTAAGTCTTTAAAGCTTGTCTGTTTTAAATATTTATCAATCATGGAGCTTATATTTCGTTCAGAATTTGTTATATTATCACTGCAAGAAAGCGTACAGTCCTGCCTTCAAGAGCCTTCATACCATGAGGAAGCGTAGCGTCAAAATATAGACTGTCCCCGGTGTTCAGTGTGAGCTCATGTCCTCCAACACTTAACAGCATTTTACCTTCCAGTACATAGTTGAATTCCTGGCCGTTATGGCTGTTAAGATTCATTGCCTTCTCCTCTGCTTCCGGCTCAACCGTAACAACAAAAGGATCAGCCTTCCTTCCCGTAAAACGAGATGCAAGCGACTGGTAATTATAAGCCCGTGTGCGTTCAACAGTGTCCCCCTTCCCGGCACGGGTCAGAAAAAAAGATTTCATATTCGGCTCATTTCCGAATAACAAAGCTGAGAGTTCAAAATTGTACTTTTTTGAAATACTTTGAAGCGCTCCGATCGGGATATCGCATTCCCCACTTTCATAACCCAGATAATCCTGTTCTGAGACATGACAGGTTGCTGCCATATCTGAAACAGAAATATCAAACAAATCCCTTAATCCGCGTAATCTTTCAGCTATATCACGAATTTGCTGATTCATATTTATATTTTTTAGTAAGAATTAATTTATGAACAAAGGTAGCGCTTTTCAGATACCAACAATGGCTGCAGATCGATACATCAAAAAATACAGACAACGGAATGAAGATGCATGTTTTCTTGTCTAATCTGTAAAATAAATAAAATCATCTCTACTTGTGTAGATTTATATTAGCCAGCAGAAATGTACTATCAGAAAAACGATGGCATAATCTGTTTAATAATGAAAGGGTTAAAAGGAAGGAAGTAAAACGATATAATAGTATTATTCCATAATGGTTGATCCTGCTTCGTTGGGAAAATTTAACAGAGTAACGTATATTTACAGTACCAAATTGATGGCAATAAATAATTTCAAAACTTAATTAACATAATCAGAATGAAAAAAGCTTTTTTATTATTGGGAGTAGTATGTATGGCATTATTTGCCGGACAGGCGCAGAACAGCCTAGTCCTGCATCCTGACAATGCCGGAACAAAGATTAACAAAGAGATTTATGGTCACTTTGCCGAGCATCTGGGGCGCTGTATTTATGGTGGCATTTACGTGGGTGACACATCCGGGATTCCGAATATTAATGGATACCGAATGGATGTAGTGGATGCACTAAAGGATATGCAGATACCTGTTTTACGCTGGCCGGGCGGCTGTTTTGCGGATACCTACCACTGGAAGGACGGCATTGGTCCTAAAGAGGACAGACCATCCATTGTAAATGTGTTCTGGGGTGGTGTAACCGAAGACAACAGCTTTGGTACGCATGAGTTCCTGAACCTGTGTGAATTGCTGGGCACAGAACCTTACATCAGTTTAAATGTAGGATCCGGAACGGTTCAGGAAGCTGCCGAGTGGGTGGAATATGTCACTTCTGACAATATCAGTCCAATGACAGACCTGCGTAAAAAGAACGGTCGTGACAAACCCTGGCATGTGAAATACTGGGGTATCGGCAACGAAAGCTGGGGCTGCGGCGGTGACATGCGCCCTGAGTATTATGCGGATCTGTTCAGGCGCTATGCATCCTATTCCAAAGGGGCACCATTTAAAATTGCCTGCGGCGCCAACTCTTTCGACTACAACTGGACCGAAACTGTAATGGAAAGAACCCGCAATAAGCAAAACTTAATGCAGGGCATTTCGTTGCATTATTACACCCTTCCGTACAATTGGAGACATAAGGGAAGTGCCACTGATTTTAATGAAAAGGAATGGTTCACCACCCTGAATAAAACACTTAAAATGCAGGAACTGATCGATAAGCATGGTGCTATAATGGACAAGTATGATCCCAGAGGACGTGTTGGACTAATGGTGGATGAATGGGGTTCATGGTATGATGTGGAACCTGGAACTAATCCGGGATTCCTTTATCAGCAGAATACATTACGCGATGCGCTTATAGCCGGTATCAACCTGAATATATTCAATAACAATGCTCAGCGTGTTAAGATGGCCAACATTGCTCAGGTAGTTAATGTTTTACAGGCAGTGATCCTGACACAGGGCGATGAAATGGTTCTGACCCCAACCTATTATGTATTTAAAATGTATAAGGTGCACCAGGATGCGATGCTTATTCCGACAGATCTGACCTGCGAAAACTATGAACTGGAAGGTGAATCCATGCCTGCTGTAAATTCATCAGCTTCAGTTAAAGATGGCGTAATGTCTATTACTCTGTGTAACCTGAACCCCAATAAGGAAGAGCCCATTGAGTTGAATCTGGGAACCGAAGAATATAAAAAAGTAAGTGCGCAGATTGTGACCGGTAAAAAAATGGCTGCTTATAACGACTTTGGTAAAGCAGAAGAAGTTACGCTTACAGAATGGGACATTAAAAAACCAAAGAATGGTAAAATGAATGTCACTTTACCTTCTAAATCTGTTGTGCTTATTCAGCTAAGCAAATAAACTATTCCTTTAGTCACCGGGTGAAACTTAAGTAACCGTTTATATTCACCCGGTGACTATTATTATTTTTCAAGAAATATACCCATGAAGTTATCCTCATTTTTAACGGTTTTTATCGCCCTGTTAACAATTAGTATGAGTTATGCCCAGAATCCACTTGATTTTGGCAGCAACATTAAAACAGCTGATCCTTCAGCCCACGTATGGAAGGACGGCAGAATATATATCTATGCATCGCATGACGAAGAGTGCCAGCCCGATTTTTTCATGAAGGACTGGCACGTATTTTCATCCGATGACCTTATAAACTGGGTGGATCATGGCGCTTGTTTGTCTGTGGATGATCTGACCTGGGCTGATAATTATGCCTGGGCACCGGACTGTGCCTACAAAAACGGAAAGTATTATTTCTGTTACCCCGCCGGAACCGGAATAAAAGACCGGATCAATCCCAAAAACAGCACCAAATGGATGGGGGTTGGAATAGCGGAAAGTGATTCTCCAACCGGCCCTTTTAAAGATGTTATTGGTGCACCTTTATGGCGTAAACCGTATGCCAATGACCCCTGCCTTTTCGTTGATGACAACGACAGCGCTTACATTTATTTTCGCGGAAGCGGCATGAATTATCATGTGGTAAGAATGGCCGATGACATGCGAAGCATCAAAGGAGATTTTATTAAAATGGATATGGGTGGCTATGAACCCCCTATGGAAGGTCCCTGGGTGTTTAAACGCAAGGATAAATACTATTTTACCATGCCCGAAGGAAACCGTGTACTAACCTACTATATGGCTGATTCACCACTTGGACCATGGACGTATAAAGGCGTTATCATGGAACAGGAACACCAAAGTAACAACCACCACTCTATTGTTGAATATAAGGGACAATGGATCCTGTTCTATCACCGCTGGCTGGATACAGATTCATCCTGTGGCCGGCAGCGCCATATATGTGCGGAATACCTGTATTTTAACGACGACGGTACCATACAAAAAGTAAAACGGACGGATAAAGGACTGGCAGCTAAACCAGAACACTAGTCAGTTTTTTAATTCGTTGCCAGTTAAATATCACCATAAGGGAACATAATTCTTACTTAATGTATTTATTATGTATATTTGACATACTATTTACCAGAAAACCAAAATATTACCGAATACCATATACTCATTTATAAACTCTGCAACGATGAAAAAAATTTTAATTATCCTGTTCATTCCTTTTATCCTGGTTTTACTTGGCTCCTATTTTTTAAAAACAAGGGCTGTAAATAAATATGATATAGAACTTGCATTGAATATTAACCCTGATTCATCCCGGGTTGAAGAATTTATCCTCAAACATAAAATTGAATTTACGGGATCTGGCAATTCAGTATCTCATTCAGAAAAAATTAATACAGAAGATGGCAACTATGTTCGTGCTTCTAAAATAAGTTTTGAGGAATCAAAGAAATCTGTTCTTGACTTATATAAACTTGGAATATTTGAACGGATTACCTACCCTGAAGAACTGAACCATATTGCAAAACATTCCTTTTATAACTACTATATAAATTTTTCAGGACTGGATATAAACGGGGATATTTATAACACATATACGGATTATCTGAATGCTGCATTTGGATTCTCAACAGTACCGGTCAAAAAGATGACAAATGTGTATATCATCAAAATTATAAATATCAGTGATACCTCTGTTAACGAAAATTTTATTAAAGTGTCCGGCAACAGATCTAAAGACCAGTATATGAACTATTATTCCGGTCCCGATAAAATAACACTTTCAGGACGTGGTTTAAACTGCAGCGAACTTTCCGAATCAATTGAAAATCTTTTGGAAATGCCGGTTTTATTTGAAGGAAGTGATTCGGTATTCTTCGATATTAACCTTACCTTTAATACCAAAGATGTTGATGATGATTTCATTATTAAATTCATTAATCAGTTTGGCATTTCTCTGGAAAAACAAAAGCGCCTGGTTGATTATATTGAAATCCGTAAAAATCCGGAACAATCAGAATCCCTAATTTGATGCATTTTGAATGAATTCGCATCATTTCTGCATTATCAAATTAGTAATTCAAAACATATCTCCCCTTCCATCTGTTTGTTTGTATAATCTGTTAACTCGCAAATATGGTGGCAAATACACTTGATGAAGTCATAGAGCAACTGGAGCATATTATTGAAGATTGTATCTCTACCGGTAATAGTCTGGGCTACTTTGCTGTGCTTTACCAAAAAGTCACCATAAGAGTAAAGGAAAAACTGGGGACCGGCTATTTTGATGATGATTCACAGATGGAGCAACTGGATATAGCATTTGCCAACCGCTACCTTGAGGCATATAACCAATATAAAAATAAGCAGTTGTGTAGCAAATCCTGGCAATCGACTTTTGTCTCTTCTGAACAGGATAAACTGATTGTGTTGCAACACTTGTTGCTGGGAATGAATGCACATATAAATTTTGACCTCGGAATTGCGGCTCAGATTACCGGTAAAAATAATTTACTGGCACTAAAAAACGATTTTATTAAGATAAATGAACTGCTTGGCGAACTTCTAGATGAAGTTCAACAGGACCTTACAAAGGTTTGGCGCTGGCTGAGATATCCTTTGAAGTTAGCAGGTAACCTGGATAATCTTTTTGTTAACTTCAGCATGAAGATTGCCCGAAACGGTGCCTGGGCTTTTGCACTTGAACTGGCACTTTCAAGTACAAACAAAAGTGACATCATAGCTATTAGAGACCAGAAAATAGCAGATATTACACCCATGATCACAAAAAGCAGAGGAATGATCAACCTCCTGCTGCGTGTAATCCGGTTCAGTGAAAAGGGAGACGTAGCGACTAAAATCAAACGGATCAGAAACAAGAAATTTAATCCGGCCAATTAAGAGATATAGGCTTACCTTAAGCTAAAAATGTTTGGGGTTTCAGCACATGCATACAATGGTCTGATCCGAACCAATCCACAAACGACGTGTTCTTTTTATATGCTATTTCCAACAAACAGCTTTCTTACTTAATGAAACACTCAGAAACATTCCGGCACTGGATAATCATTTTCTGCCTTATATTTGGCGGAGAAATGATATTTGGCCTCCCCTTTCATCTCCCACGGTTTTTTCGCCCGACTTTACTGCACGCATTAAATATGAACAACACGGAGTTAGGAGATGCCATGAGTGTTTACGGCATCATGGCCATGTTATCCTATTTCCCGGGCGGCATCCTGGCCGACCGGTTCTCTGCACGAAAGCTGATGTCGCTTTCACAGTTTGCCACCGGACTTGGAGGTGTTTATATGATGACCCTGCCGGGAAAAACCGGACTCACAATTCTCTATGGTTACTGGGGTATCACAACTATTTTCCTTTTCTGGGCAGGAATGCTGAAGGTAACCCGGATATGGGGTGGTAAATTCAGACAGGGACAGGCTTTTGGTATTCTGGAAGCCGGACGTGGCATGATGGCTGCAGGTGCTGCCAGCCTGGGTGTTGTTGTACTTGGTTTTATACTCCCTGCAACAGTTACCAATGCAACATTTTCTGACCGCCAGTCCGCTATGCGTTGGGTTACAGGCCTGTATACATTGCTGGCTATGCTGGCAGCAGTATTTACGTGGTTCACCGTTCCCGACACAAAAGCAAAGCAGTCAGAAAAAAAGAAATATAACTTTAGTGAACTTATTCAGGTGCTTAAAAGCCGTGTGGTGTGGTTACAGGCACTGATTGTTATTTTTGCCTACTGTGGCTTTAAGGCTATCGACTTTTATACCCTGTATTGTGCAGGGCCTCTTGGCATGAATGAGGTTGCTGCAGCAGCCTTTGTTTCACGGATGGCTTACATCAGGATTGGAGCGGCTGTTCTTGCAGGACTGCTTGCTGACCGGTTCAGTGGCTCCCGGGTTATTGTATGGTTATTCAGTTTACTATTGATAGTGTTTACCATTCTTCAGCTGGCTAGTCCGGAAGTGAACACCGGAATTTTAATTTTCAGCAGCCTCATCATATCTATGATTGCCGTATATGCACTTCGGGGTGTTTACTTTGCCATGATGGAAGAAACAGGCATAAGGCGTCATCTTACCGGTACTGCTATTGGCATTATTTCTGTCATTGGATTCACACCTGATGTATTTTTCTATCCCCTTGCGGGCCGGATTATTGATAAAGACCCCGGCCTGCCGGGTTTTCAGAATATGTTTTTACTGCTGTCTCTAATCACCCTTGCCGGCATGGCCACAGCAATACTCCTTACCTGGTTGAAGAAACGGACAAATAAATCTGATGTAGAAAAAACAACAGAGCACTAAAGTTTTTCTTCCACAACAGGCCATTTCTTTTTATCCCACGTCAATTCCGTTACGATCAGTTTTGATTTTCCCTTATCATTGGCATCATATCCGTGGCAAATGAGATAATCTTTTCCATCGGCCGAATAAACTGCATTGTGACCTATCCCGTACCAGTTATCATCACCTTTTAACACAATTGATCCGCCACCATACTTCAATTCATTTCCATCCTTGTCTTTATAGGGGCCCGCCAGGTCTTTGGATCGGCCCACAATAATTTTATATGTACTGCGGGGACCTTTACAGCAATAATCTATAGATGCAAACAGATAGTAATATTTCCCTTTCTTGAAAACAAACGGCGCCTCAATGGCATTCCCGCCTGCATCTTTTGGATTATCATCTATGGCCGGTGGATTCGGTTCACCGGGTTTTTGTTTACGTGAAGCAATGGTAGGTATCTGATCCAAATCATCATCCACACTCTTTCCATCCCAGGCGAGTTTTACCAGTTTTAAACCATCCCAGAAAGAGCCAAAAGTAAGATAAGGCGTTCCATCCTTATCCACGATAAAATTCGGATCAATAGCATTCCAGTTTGTCTTCCCCGGATAGGACTGAATAATCTTACCCTGATCCACCCACTCAAATTCCGGATCATCCGGGTCAAGCGTTTTATTTGTGGCTAAACCAATGCACGATGTGTTTTTACCGAAAGCCGATACAGAATAAAACAGGTAATACTGACCGTTAAAATATGCAATATCTGGAGCCCACATATGTCCTCTGAAACCCTCTACAGCTTCTTTGGTCCATTCCGGTGCCTGTTCGAAAACCCTTTTCTCCCTTTCCCATGTTTTTAAGTCTTTTGATGACTGAACCGATATTCCCCATCCCGTACTGAATACATAATAGGTATCTCCCTGTTTCATCATTACAGGATCATGAACCGGCGGTCTTTCTTGTGCCATTAAGGCTACACCTGACAGCAGAAAGAAAAAAATTAACACAGTTACTGAAGCATTGGATCTTTTATACATAATATACATCTTGGTTGTGAAACGTAACAAAATAAGGGTAAATTTAATCTAATAATTTGATTTATCATATACTGATTATCAAGAATCAGGTACTCAGTTTTTAATCTGCGGACAGAAAAAAAGGATTCCTGCATGCCTTATATTATTAGGATGAACATAGGGTTTTATGAAAATTTAGTTTTATTTTGGGGATAATTATGTATTGCCAATCATGAGAGCTAAGACTATAAAATCCTATCATATCTATCTTGTTTTCCTGCTTTCTGCTCTGAATATATTTATATCCGGAGGAACAACCGGATCAACAGAACTGAGCTTCGATATTTATTCGCAGGAAAACGGACTCCCAAACAATCAGATTCAGTGCATTTACCAGGACAAACAGGGCTGGATATGGATTGGAACGAGCCAGGGATTAAGTCGCTTTGATGGCTATACATTTAAAAATTTTCTGCCAAATTCTTCGGTAAATAACAGTTTGTCAGGAAACCTTGTCCGCGTTATCAGGGAAGATCGCAAAGGAAATCTTTACATAGGTACCGAGGCAGGTGGTTTGAATATTTTCAACCACGACAAGGAAACATTTTCTCATCCATTTAAAAGTCATCCGGATTTAAAATATAAAGAGATCTCTGTAAACGATATAGAAGTTGACCAGGCAGGCGGCTTATGGATAGGTACCAATTATAACCTTATACACCTTGATACGTCCGGCCAGTTGAAAATAATAAACCCAAAGATGTTTGATAACGATATCACATTTACCGGAAATTATATCAGGAATCTGGAACTGGATCAAAACGGATCATTGTGGATCGGGACCTCGAATGGTGTATTTATTTATAATCCTGTCTCTAACGAAATGGAAGCGTTTGATCTTCCATACAGAGATGGACAGAACCATGAAATATGGGAATTATACGGTGACGACACCGGGTTATTATGGATTGGGACGTACTCATCAGGATTATTTATTGTCGATCCAGCTACCCGCTCCATCAAACCTGTCATCCTGCCTCCGGGAATTAATCGGTCAGAAACTGTAAAAACTGTATCAAAAGGAACATTTGGAGAATACTGGATCGGTACCAGAGGTGGCCTTTTCACGTATTCCACTGAAAAAGGAATTACCGGTTATTATAAGCATAACACCTACAATGTCAGGAGTTTGTCCAATACTTCAGTTTTATGTGTCTATCACGACCGGAATGGAGAGACCTGGATAGGAACACGTGGTGGATTAAATTTACTTGCCCGGAGTAAGCAGGTATTCATGAATTTCGGGTCTTTACCAGGAGATAACAGATTTCTGAACAGCAGCATAGTTTATGCATTCTGGATAGATGATAACGGTAAAATATGGATAGGGACAGAAGATGGTGGTATAAATATTTATAATCCTCAAACAGGGAGATACAGCTATCTGATGGCAGATTCCCGTTCAGGGAACAATATAAGTCAGAATTGTATTAAGGCATTTATGGATGATAAGAAAGGGAATCTTTGGGTCGCAACTTTTCTGGGAGGCGTTGATGTCATTAATCTAAAAACAGGACGTATTGTAAACTACAAATCCGTTCCTGAACAAAAAGGGTCCTTGTCTGATAACCGGGTCTGGGATTTATGCATGGATAAAAAAGGAAATATCTGGATTGTCACAACCAAGGGATTAGACAGATATATGCCAAAAACCAACTCTTTTCAACATTATCCTCAGGTTAACGGATTTGAGCAAATATCGTGGATAGATATGGATTCAAACGGGAATCTCTGGATGGGAAGCATCGATGAAATTATCATTTTAAATCCTCAAAGCAAAAAAATAACCCGATATTTTGAGCATGCCCGCAGCATGTTTGAGGATTCAGAACATAGAATCTGGATAGCTACCAATGACAAAGGTATTGCTGTCTATTCCTCCCAAAACGGTCCGATTAAATACTATACCGAAACCGACGGACTTACCAACAATCAGGCGCTTTGTATTTTAGAAGACAATCACAAAAACCTTTGGATCAGTACAACAAATGGTTTATCCAAGTTTAATCCGGAAACAGAGATTTTCCGGAATTTTTCAAACAAGGATGGCCTTAGCAACAATCAGTTTTGTTACGGTGCCGCCTGTAAAAACAAAGATGGAGAACTGCTGTTTGGTTCTATATCAGGTTTTAACATGTTTAATCCGGAAAAAATAATTCTGGAAAAAGATGACTACCCAATCGTTCTGACAGATTTAAAAATCTTCAATAAATCCATTCCTGTCTCGGACAATAAAAATGCAATTTTATCAAAAAGTATTTCTGAAACCAATCACATCACACTGAATTACGATCAAAATTTTTTCACCATTGAATTTGCCGCACTGAATTACATAAACAGTGAAAAAAACCTGTATACTTACAAACTTGAGAATTTCAACAAGGAATGGGTAGAGCCAAGCACCACACGTTCTGCCACCTATACCAACCTTAATCCAGGTGATTATGTGTTACACATCAAAAAATTTATCCGAGGTTCGCAATCAAATATGAATGAACGGCTTCTTAACATAACTGTTTTACCTCCTTTTTGGAAAACAAGGTGGTTTCTGGGGCTCATTTTTCTCTTCATTGCGGGGATGATGTATTTGCTGTTCCGGTTTTTTATAAACCGTGAAAAAATTAAAAATCAGCTCGTAATGGAACGCGTTAATGCCAGAAAACTGCATGAGCTGGACATGATGAAACTGAAGTTCTTTACCAACATTTCCCATGAAATACGAACACCGCTTACACTCATTTTAGGTCCGGTTGAAAAAATAATGCATAACAAACTGTCAGAAACCGAGGTAAGTGATAATATAAAGCTTGTACACAGGAATGCAAAAAATCTTGACCGCCTGATAAACCAGCTTCTGGATTTCAGAAAATTGCAAACCGGAAACCTGAAATTAAATTTAACAGAAGGTGATATCGTACGTTTTGTAGAAAACATAGTAGAATCGTTTAATTCTCTGGCAGAAGAAAAGCAGATCAGGCTAAAGTTCACAACATTAAAGAAAAGTCTGTTCACTGCTTTTGATCCTGACAAAATTGAAAAGATCCTTAACAATCTTTTATCCAATGCATTTAAATTTACGGATCAGGGAGGAACAATTTCGGTAAACCTTTCTTTAATATTTGATTCCGAAGATGATTTTAATTCAGATGAAAAAGAAAAAAAATTCATAGAAATTTCTGTAAAAGATACCGGTAAGGGCATCTCCAATAAAAACATCAATAAAATCTTTATGCGCTTTTTCCAGTCAGTTGATGGTGAAGACAGCAATTCTGGAACTGGAATAGGTTTGGCGCTGGTTAAAGAGCTTGTAAGTCTGCACAAAGGAAAAGTCTTTGTCTCCAGTAAAACCGGCAGAGGAACAAAATTCACAGTCAGAATACCTTACAAACAGAATCTTAACTATAAACCGACTGAGGTCGTTGAGGTGAATGATGAAGCTGAAGAAGAAAACATTAAAATGTCAACCGAAAACGATGATTTATCAGATAACATCTTATCAAAAATCATGTTGGTTGTGGAAGACAATGCAGATGTCAGAAAATTCATATCAGGTCATTTTAATTCACAATATAAGATTATAGAAGCCCGGAATGGCAAAGAAGGTTATGAAAAAGCTCTGGATAATATACCAAACATCATAATCAGCGATATCATTATGCCTTTAATGGATGGGTATGAACTTTGTAAAAAAATAAAAACCGACGAACGTACGTCCCACATTCCCATGTTACTGCTTACAGCCATGCATTCAAAAGAACATGAGTTAAAAGGATTGACTATAGGAGCTGATGATTATATCACGAAGCCTTTCGACATAAATGTGCTGCAGGCTAAAGTAGAAAATATATTATCCATAAGGGATTCACTGAAAGAAAAATATACCGAAACCATAGTGCTTGAACCAACAAATGTTGAGCTGTCATCTCCCGACGAAAGATTCCTTCAGAAAGCTATCAAGATTATTGAGGAAAATATTTCCGATAGTGAACTTGACATTGAAAAGTTTTCCGAAGAAGTTGGAGTTAGCAGAATGCAGTTATACCGAAAACTGAATGCGCTTACCAATATGACTGTTAAAGAATTCATAAGGCACATCCGGTTAAAAAGGGCATCCCAATTACTCGTTCAGCAAAAATTAAATGTATCGGAAATTGCTTATGAAGTTGGTTTCAAAGATTTATCCCACTTCAGAAAATGCTTTAAACGGGAATTTGGAATGAGTGCCACAGAGTTTATCTCAAAAAACAAGCCACAAATTTAAAAGTCTGATAATAAACAGCATACAAACCAGCTTCATTTTTCATTTAACATCAGCGATATATATAACCCGCATTTTGGGAAATATAGCAACGGATTTTAATGGAGTTAATTCCTTTATATTCTCATGAAATTATAATTTCGTAAATGCTGATAATAGTGCTTTATGAAAAACATCTCACCTTTCCAAACGTCCAGAAGTTCAAGGCTTCAAAAATCAGATATTTATTCTTAATGGGGATCAGGAATTGTGCCATCCATGCTTAAAGCATCGAATCAGTTTTAACCAATTTTTCATGCATAATGTATTGATTTTGGTAATCAATGTATCATAATAATATAACAAAACATATATCAAATGAACGTTAGAAAATTCATCACGAAAACAGTTTTTACAGTTATGTTGTGCATGCCGGCCTTGCTGATGGCGCAACAAAGTGTTTCCAAAGTTTGGGTGGCCGATAACGGCGATGGAACCTATAGTAATCCGATATTACATGCCGATTATTCTGATCCTGACGTGGTAAGAGTTGGTGATGATTTCTACATGACCTCCTCCTCATTTAATTGCGTTCCGGGATTGCCGATTCTGCACTCAAATGACCTGGTTAACTGGGAACTGATTGGTTACGGATTGAACCGGCTGGAATATGCTGACGGATTCGAAAAGCCACAGCATGGAAATGGCATTTGGGCCCCATGCATACGGTACCATAACGATGAATTCTACATTTATTTCCCTGATCCGGATCACGGAATTTACATGATAAAAGCGAAAAATGCCAAAGGGCCATGGTCTGATCCTGTCTGTGTTAAGTCAGGTAAAGGATTAATTGATCCGACACCTCTTTGGGACGATGACGGAAAAGTCTATCTCGCTTATGCCTTTGCCGGCAGCCGCGCTACCATCAAAAGTGTGATTATGGTAACGGAACTAAACAGTGAAGGAACTGCTGCAACAGGTCAGGATGTGATGGTTTTTGACGGACATAAAGACAACCCGACGGTGGAAGGCCCTAAATTTTACAAACGGAACGGGTATTACTATATTTTTGCTCCTGCAGGTGGTGTGTCAACCGGATGGCAACTCGCTATGCGTTCAAAAAATATTTATGGCCCTTACGACTACAAGGTTGTAATGGATCAGGGCAAAACAAACATTAACGGGCCACATCAGGGTGCATGGATTGATACACCAGGCGGTGAAAACTGGTTCATCCATTTTCAGGATAAAGAAGCATCCGGACGAATTGTATTTTTAGAACCGATGGTATGGAAAAACGACTGGCCGGTAATTGGTTATGATCCGGACGGAAATGGCATTGGTGAACCGGTATCGACATATAAAAAACCTGATGTTGGTAAATCCTATCCCATTACTACACCTCCCGAAAGTGATGAATTTAACACCAGTACCTTCGGTCTCCAATGGCAATGGCACGCTAATCCGTCAGTTTATTGGGGATTTCCTTCAGGTAATCTGGGATATTTCAGACTAAATTGTATGACTCGCCCTGAAAATTCTCACGGTTTATGGGAAGTACCGGATCTGCTTTTACAAAAATTTCCTGCTGAGGAATTTACAGCAACAACTAAAATAACTTTTAATTCTTAC
The DNA here is from genome assembly GCF_042436675.1 of Quyinboa ferrireducens. Classification (NCBI taxonomy): domain Bacteria; kingdom Pseudomonadati; phylum Bacteroidota; class Bacteroidia; order Bacteroidales; family Quyinboaceae; genus Quyinboa; species Quyinboa ferrireducens. The sequence goes on from NZ_JBHMVA010000011.1 coordinate 63,197, forward strand.
AAAGGTATTGAAGAGACCGGTTTTGTAATAATGGGGGAAGACTATCAATATATATCCCTAAAATCAGAAGATGGTAAAATGCTGGTTAGGGTTGTACAGTGTAAACGTGCCAGAACCGGAGGGAAAGAAACAGAACTGTATTCTGAAGAATTTGACGGCAATGAAATTTATTTCCGTATCAAGGTTAAGGAAGGCGCTAAATGCACATTTGCCTATAGCAAAAACGGAAAGAAATATACCGAAGCCGGTTCTGAGTTTGAAGCAAAACCCGGACGATGGATTGGAGCTAAAGTAGGATACTTTGCATTGAGAAATGATATAACCAATGACTCCGGAACAGTCGATATCGATTGGTTCAGAATCAATTAAACTGAATATGAAATATATATTTTCCATACTGTCACTTTTTTTTCTGATCCGGATAGTATCGGCTGTGGATTATGATTTTACGGTGGATAAAAACGGCAGCGGGGACTTTGTGTCTGTACAGGAGGCGATTAATGCGGTTCCGGATTTCAGAAAAAACAGAACACTAATTTTAATTAAAAAAGGAATCTATAAAGAGAAGCTTGTGCTTCCAGCAAGTAAGGCAAACATTACATTTATTGGCGAAGACAGAGATAATACCATTTTGACTTACGATGATTTTGCACAAAAGAAAAACCGTTTTGGTGAAGAAGTCGGCACAACAGGATCCACATCCTTTTACATTTTTGGAGATGGATTCAGAGCAGAGAATATTACGTTTCAGAATTCTGCCGGTCAGGTTGGTCAGGCGGTGGCTGTAAGAATTGATGGTGATAAAGTGGCATTTAAAAACTGTCGTTTTCTGGGTAATCAGGATACGCTTTATCCACACGGTGATCGCAGTCATCAGTACTACAAAGATTGCTACATTGAGGGAACTGTAGATTTTATATTCGGATGGTCAACGGCACTTTTCGAAAACTGCACCATTTATTGCAAGAAGAAGGGATACATTACTGCACCATCTACGAATGAAGCTACCGAATTTGGATTTGTGTTCAAACACTGTACAATAACAGGAAACGCTGAAAAAGGATCGTTTTATCTGGGACGTCCGTGGAGGCCTTACGGAAAATCGGTTTTTATAGAATGTGAACTAAGCGATATCATCAAACCGGAAGGTTGGAATAACTGGGGAAGCAAGGAAAAAGAAAAGACTGCATATTTTGCAGAATATAATAACACAGGGAAGGGTGCTAATCCTAAAGAAAGGGTTGGATGGTCCCACCAGTTGAGTAACGATGAAGCTTTAAATTATACAAATGAAAACATACTTGGAGACTGGATCAAAGACGAGCTATTTTATACAGAATAATAAATAAAAACACATAAAATGAATAAAAAACCGATTCTTTACTTAGGAGCAGCTATGATGCTGCTTTCTACCGGGTGCAAAGCTTCTCCTGAATCCGGAACCGAAAATTCTGAGGGAATTAAAACTGAGGTGGAGTTCAAAATGCCGGAAGTTAAAACACCTGTAATACCGGATTATGAAGTTAATATCACAGATTTTGGTGCAGTAAGTGGCGGACAGGTTATGAATACCAAAGCATTTGCCGATGCCATAAATTCCGTGACTGAAAAAGGTGGGGGAAAAGTAATTATCCCTTCGGGAATATGGCTTACCGGACCAGTAATTCTGAAAAGTAACCTGGAACTGTATACTGAACCGGGAGCTTTAATCATTTTTTCAAAGAATAAGGACGATTATCCGTTGGTTAAAACAAGCTTCGAGGGATTGGATACGTGGCGTTGCATCTCTCCTATTTACGGAAAAGATCTGGAAAATGTGGCACTTACGGGTTCAGGTGTTTGGGACGGATCCGGTGATGTATGGCGATTTGTTAAACGGAGTAAACTTACAGCCGGTCAATGGAGAGATCTGGTAGCTTCAGGCGGAGTCGTGAATAAAGAAGGAGATGGCTGGTATCCTTCAGAACAATTTATGAGAGCGGCAGAAAATGCAGACATGAATGTTCCTGCCAACCTGAAAACAAAAGAAGATTACATGGCAATAAGGGACTTTCTCAGACCGGTTATGGTTGGGATCCAAAACAGTAAGAGAGTCATGCTAAACGGCCCCACATTTCAGAATTCACCTGCCTGGTGTATTCATCCGCTTATTATAGAAGATTTGATTGTAAAAAATGTTACGGTTCGGAATCCATGGTATTCGCAAAATGGCGACGGCCTTGATGTTGAATCGTGTAAAAATGTGATCGTAGACAACTGTAATTTTGATGTGGGTGATGATGCCATCTGTATCAAATCAGGGAAAGATGAAGATGGACGTAAACGTGGCATTCCAAGTGAGAATCTGGTCATCACCAATAACATAGTATATCACGGACATGGTGGTGTTACCGTGGGAAGTGAAATGTCAGGAGGTGTAAAAAATATGCATGTTTCAAATTGTACGTTTATCGGTACAGATGTGGGCCTGCGTTTTAAAAGTAACCGTGGTCGCGGCGGTGTGGTAGAAAATATCTACATATCTGACATAAAAATGGCAGACATACCAACCAATGCGATCTCATTCAACCTGTATTATGGAGGAAAATCAGTATCTGAGATGCTGGAAGATGGCGGCCCGCAAACAGCTGCAGAAACTTACCCTGTTACAGAAGAAACACCACAGTTTAAAAACATTTTTATGAAAGATATAACTGTAAAAGGTGCACAGCAGGCAGTATATGTACAGGGACTTCCTGAGATGAACGTGGAAAATGTTTCATTTACAGATATGATCCTTGAAGCTGAAAAAGGAATCTTACTTATTGATTCCAAAGACATCAGTTTTGACAATGTAGACCTGTATACACCGGCAAAAAATGCGGTGGAAATATACAACTGTAAAAATGTTAATGCCGACGGACTGAAGTATGATTTCGGGCCAAAAAATAATATTACAATCATGGGTGAAGGTTGCGAAAACATTCAATTATTATCGTCAGCAAAAAAATTCACTTCCATTGGAAAGAAAGTACCTGAAAATGCGGTAATCTTTAACAACAACTAATTTTAAAACAGACAATTTTTTAACCAATGAACAAATTATTTATTTTCATATTTTCTATTGCAGTATTATTCGGATGCCAAAAATCCGATAAAAATTATGTCATTCATACCATCGGCGATTCGACCATGGCAAATAAAGCTGAAAAAGTATATCCTGAAACAGGCTGGGGACAGGTGCTTGGCAACTATTTTGACGATAATGTAACAGTGGCAAACTATGCAGTAAACGGCAGAAGTTCCAAAAGCTTTAAGGACGAAGGGCGTTGGCAAACCGTACTTGACAGTATTAAACCTGGTGACTGGGTATTGATCCAGTTTGGACACAACGATGAAAAGTATAAAGACTCTACACGCTATACAACACCGTATGGCACTTATACTGCAAACCTGGAAATGTATGTGAACGAAGCACGGGAAAAAGGTGCAACACCGGTGTTGCTGACCCCAATCGTAAGACGTAAATTCGGGGAAGATGGTAAACTGGAACCCACACACGGTGACTATCCTGATGCCGTTAGAAAAGTGGCAGAGAAAATGAATGTGCCTCTTATCGACATGCAGGTATTAACAAGAGAATGGGTAAACAACCTTGGTGATTCTGCATCAAAAAAGATGTATTTATGGGTAGGTCCAACCGAAAAATATCCAAAGGAACGCAAAGATGATACACATCTTCAGGTTGAAGGAGCAAATAATGTAGCAAAGATTGCATTGCGTGAAGCCGAAAAACAGAACCTGGGATTTGTAAAAGATATAAAAAAGGACGAGTTGTAATTATGGTAAGCGTTGATAAACAATCAATGAATATAATGCCTTAACTGATAAAAATGCTGCATGTTTAAACCGCAATTTTTACTTAGTCTGTTTTTTTTATTTGCCCTGCATATATCAACGAATCTTAACGCGCAGGAGTATATTCCCCTGTGGCCTGAAGGCAAGATGCCAAACTCTCAGGGCTTGACACTGGAGAGAGTTGAGGCACGCGAACGGGTCACACAGGTTGATGTTCCCGGCATGTATGTCTTTCTCACTGCCAGGGATGCCAACACCCGTGGAGCTGTACTGATATGCCCATCGGGAGGTTACCAGAAGTTAACGTATAAAACGTCGGGCATACAGATTGCTAAATGGCTGAATACACTTGGCTTTAATGCTTTTGTTCTGATGTACCGTCTCCCAAATTCTCCTGATTTGAGAGTGAGTTATGAGGGTCCGGTTCAGGATGCACAACGTGCCATGAAACTCATCAGGGCCAATGCTCCGGAATGGGGAATTGATGCTAATAATGTTGGCGTGTACGGCAGTTCTGCAGGCGGACACCTGGCTACAACTATCAGCACCATTCAGGATGATTTTTCAAACATCGGTGACAGCCTGGATCAGAGGAATTTCAGACCAGATTTCCAGATACTGGTATCTCCCGTAGTCAGTTTGGTTTCGGATTACCACAAAGGAAGCCGGAACACTTTTTTAGGCAGGAATGACTCCGAAGTTCTGGCTGAAAGATTTTCAAATGAGCTGAATGTAACCGATGAAACACCACCCTGTTTTATGGTTCATGCCGATAATGACCATGGGGTGAGTTCGATGAATAGTGTCAGGTATTATACGGCATTAAAAGCACATGGTGTACCGGCCAGTCTCCATATCTTTCCTTTTGGTGGACATAGCATTGGCATCCGTAATAATCCGGGATCTACCCGGCAGTGGCCACAGCTTTGTGAGGCATGGTTGAAAGAAATGGGATTTTTGAAACCCATTGATAAATAAAATATTTAACGTCATAAATGATACAGGTTAACAAAATATTCAAACTATCGTTTCTGGTTGCTATTGGTTTTGGCCTTTGGAGTTGCTCGGTAAGGGACAGGAATGAAGAGAATGAGATGAATCCAATGAAACTGTGGTATGAAAACCCAGCTCAGGTTTGGGAAGAAGCGCTACCTCTTGGAAATGGTAGACTGGGGGCCATGGTATTCGGATCAACCGGGACAGAACAGATACAACTGAATGAAGAAACGGTTTGGGCTGGTGAACCGGGGAATAATCTGCCAAAAGGGTTTAAAGAAATCCTTCCTGAAGTCAGAAAACTTATCTTTCAGGGTAAGTATAAAGAAGCTGAAGCGCTTACAATGACAAGAATACCCCGGCATGCGCCTGAATGGAATAACTACGGGATGCCATACCAGACGGTTGGTGATTTACTCATTCATTTTCCGGGCCATGAACATTACACTAGTTATTACCGGGAGCTCAATATTGAGAATGCCACAAGTTCAACTACCTATGAAGTTGACGGGGTGACGTACAAACGGGAATATTTTATTTCAGCTCCTGATCAGATCATGCTGATCCGCTTATCTGCAAGTGAACCGGGAAAAATCAGCTGCGATATTGACGCAACAACACCTCATACAGTTTTTTCTAAAAAGGTTGAAGGGAAAAAACTTATTCTGTCCGGGAAAAGCGAGGATGCAGATGATAAAACAGGTAAAGTTGATTTCGCCACAGAGGTTCAACCAGTTCTCGTGGGCGGAACTCTTACTGATGACGGTGAAAAACTGACGATACAAGATGCCGATACCTTAACACTATTTGTATCCATAGGCACAAATTTTATAAATTATAAAGATATCAGTGGTGATGCATTTGCAAAGGCCGAATCATATCTTAAACCAGCCATTAAGAAGGACTATTCTTCTGTGAAATCAGATCATATTAAAGATTTTCGCTCTTACTTTGATCGCGTAACTCTTGATCTTGGGGCAACAGATTCGATTAAGAATCCTACGGATCAAAGAATAAAAGATTTCAACAGCGGCAACGATCCGCAGCTGGTTGCACTTTATTTCCAGTTTGGACGTTACCTGCTCATTTCTTCATCCCGTCCGGGAACGCAACCGGCAAACCTTCAGGGCATCTGGAATGACAAACTTAGTCCGCCCTGGGACAGCAAATACACCATCAACATTAATACTGAGATGAACTACTGGCCGTCTGAAATTACAAATCTGCCGGAAATGAGCGAACCCTTGTTTGCAATGGTTGAAGATCTATCGGTTACCGGGCATGAAGCGGCTGAAAAAATGTATGGAGCCCGTGGTTGGGTTACACATCATAACACAGATATCTGGCGAATCACAGGTCCTGTTGATGGTGCCTTTTACGGCATGTGGCCGATGGGCGGTGCCTGGCTGAGTCAGCATTTATGGCAGCATTTTCTGTTTAATGGAGATACGGCTTTCCTGAAAAAGGTATATCCGGTACTCAAGGGTTCTGCCATGTATTACGTGGATGTCCTTCAAAAGGAACCGACTCATGGATGGATGGTAGTAGCACCATGTATGTCTCCTGAAAACAGGCATCCCGGGGGCGCATCAATGGCAGCAGGAAATACAATGGACAACCAGCTCGTATTTGATGTATTTTCGAACCTGATGCATGCTGCTAAAATACTGAACGTTGATAAAAGTTTTGCAGATACAGTTAATACCCTTTTCAAACAATTACCACCAATGCAAATCGGACAATTCGACCAGCTACAGGAATGGTTGCAGGACTGGGACAGGAAAGATGACCATCACAGGCATGTTTCTCACCTTTATGGATTATTCCCGGGCAGTCAGATTTCTCCGTTCAGGACACCGGAACTGTTCCGTGCAGCAGAAAATTCATTGATTTACAGAGGGGACAAATCCACAGGCTGGTCTATGGGTTGGAAGGTAAATCTGTGGGCAAGATTACTGGATGGAAACAGGGCATATAAACTCATTCAGGATCAACTCACTCCTGCCCCCGAGGAAAAAAGCGGGCAAAACGGAGGAACCTATCCTAATCTGTTTGATGCACATCCTCCGTTCCAGATTGACGGAAACTTTGGGTGTACTTCGGGTATAGCCGAAATGCTGGTTCAATCGTATGACGGTGATATTTTCGTGTTACCGGCTTTGCCCGATGCATGGCCCGAAGGCTCTGTAAAAGGATTAAGAACCAGAGGCGGTTATACAATTGATTTGGTATGGAAAAATAAAAAAATCAGTAAACTGACCATCTATTCTGCCCTCGGTGGAAACTGCAGGATAAGAGTTGCAAATGCGCTTAAAGGTAATGTTGAATTGAAACCGGTGGAACCGGGAACTCCGAATCCAAACCCTTTATTTTATACGGAGAATGTTAAACAGCCTTTGATCAGTGAAAAAGCAGATTTGCAGGGCTTACAAATTCCACAAACATCTCTGTTTGATTTTGAAACGGCGAAAAACGGGGTATATAATTTTACGTCAATCATAAATTAGAGCAGGAAAAACAGGATGAAGCATTCTCCACATAAGAATTATAAATAACAAAAATAGAATATTATGAAACTTAAATTTACACTTTTATGGGCATTTCTGATCTTATGTTCTGCCCAGTCTTTGTTTGCCATTGATGCAGATATGGTAGTCGCTCAGGACGGTAGTGGCGACTTCACAACAATTCAGGCTGCAATTGATGCCGTTCCATCCAACCAGACTGATCGCAGAACGGTGATATTCATAAAAAATGGGCTGTATAACACCGAAAAACTAATCATCCCTTCAAATAAGTTAAACGTAACGTTTATCGGGGAAAGCCGTGATCAGACCATTATTTCCTATCACATTTACGATTGCACCAGCCCAACATCGGGTAATAAATGCCCGGCAGAAGATGCACTGTTATGGACCGGTGAGGTGATAAGGACCTCTGCAACACTAACCATCATGGGAGAAGGATTCAGGGCAGAGAATCTGACTATTCAAAATACAGCGGGCCCTGTAGGTCAGGCTCAGGCAATTACAGTTCGGGCAGACAAATGTGTTTTTATAAACTGTGATTTAACCGGATACCAGGATACCATATATTTCTGGAATGACGGGATCAGATGTTATTTCAAAGAATGTCTTGTACTTGGACGTACAGATTATATTTATGGTGATGGTATCGCATTTTTTGATGCATGCGAAATAAGAAGTTATGGCGGTGGATATATTACAGCACCTTCAACACCTCAAAGTCAGGCTTACGGATTTGTGTTCAGCCATTGTGATATAACGTATACGGACGGAAGTCCACAGCCAACCAATGATGGTCAAAGTTTCAGACTGGGCCGTCCCTGGCACGAATATCCGAAAGTGGCCTGGCTCTACTGTGATATGACTGGAATGATCAACCCTCAGGGATGGGGTGACACCTGGAATATGGATTATGCCGCTACCAGCCCTGATCTGCATTTATACGAATATATGAATACCGGTGCCGGCGCCGATATGAGCGGACGTGCCAGCTGGGTAGGCTTAAGAGCTCTTACAGAAACTGAAGCTGCCGACTATACCGCGGCAAAGGTATTAAACGGCAACGATGGCTGGGCACCTTACGAAGATGCTCCTCTCGTTACATCTTACCAGTGGGACAACGGAGGTTCTGATAACGGATGGCTGACTGCAGAAAACTGGGATCCTGACGGATCACCGGCTTCAGCCGAAGTGGCTAATGTATCCGGCCAGGTTACTGTGGATGCCAACGGAGGAACTTTTGCTGCTGATATGAACCTTACAGGCGGAGCAGAGCTGAATATTACCGCCAACAGTACAGCCGCATATATTGCCGGTGAGGATGCCACAATTTCATCGTCTTCAGATGTAACACTGAGTGGTAAAATTGCGACAAAGGATACCATCATCATTGCCACCACTGCAAACCTGACAATTGATGCCAAACTAAGTGGCATACATAAAATAATAAAGCGGGGAAGCGGAACAGTTATTCTGACCGCAGATAATACAGACTTCTCAGGTCTTTTTATTGTAGAAGAAGGAACACTGGATGCACAAACAGAAAATTCCCTGGGCAAAGCAGGCGTGGAAGTTAAAAACGGGGCATCCCTGAAAGTTGAGAATGATGCGGCTTTCTTCCCTGAGTCATCTTTAAGTGTTGTAACAGGTGGGACACTTGATCTTTCAGCAACTGTTACCCTCAGCGAGTTTTACATTGACGGAACATTGCAGACCGTTGGCAGTTATAGCGCCACAACCAATCCCTCCATTATTACAGGAACAGGATCCGTTGTTGTGGGAAGACCAAGCACTTTTTTGTTTTCAAGCGGAACGTGGGACAATGTCAGCAGTTACACTCCGGCTATTTTACCGGAACAGGGTGAAACAGTTTTATGTGAAGGTGAAATGGAAACCGCATCAACCACGAATGTTGCCAACGTAATATTTGTAAAAAACAAAGGGAAATTAAGATTGAGGGGACAGCACAAGTCTACCGGTACGTTGACCTTTGAAGGCAACCAGAGAATATCGTATGCCACCAGCGGAACAGGCTTTTCTCTGGAGGCCCCTATTATCATTCAGGATGACATCAGTTTTGAAATGAGCAGCGCTAATTTAGGCGGGAGTACAATGGAATTAACCGGAACTATTGTAGGATCAGCAACCGTTAGTGTAAAGAACACGCGCTCTGATGTAAGCAACAATTCCAAAGTCTGGCTGGGCGGAGATAATTCAGGATTCAGTGGAACCTGGGATGTAACAGCTCATGCGAGCAATGCGTCGGGTCTTGTTGGTATTATTGGTGCAAGTGCGAATGCCATGGGAACAGGAAGTATCCTGATCGGACAGGATAATTATGTACAGTTCGATCACGCTGAATGTACCTCATCCGCCAATAACCTTGTGTTAAACCCTGGGGCTAAAGCCACCGTTACTGCCGATATCGTTGTAGGATCACTGACACTTGGCACCACAACCTATTCTACAGGTGTTTTTACAGCGGCATCCAATCCCGAATATATTGAAGGAAACGGCAGTATAACACTGGAGCCTAATGCATTGCATCAGCCATCGATATCAGAGTTCAGCGCATATTACAAAAACGGACAGATAATACTAAACGGAAATGCCGAAGAGCTTAGGATCATTACCATGGACGGTAAAGTGGTTCATGAACAACATGTAACAAATAACCAGGTAAATATTAATCTGAACACCGGTGTTTACCTCTTAATAAACGAAAACAACAGTTTGTACAAACTGGCTGTGACTAACTAGCATATTTATTCTTTATTAAAAAACCCAATTAAGAGAGGCATCCCGATTACGGGTGCCTCTTATTTTTTAATTAAATTTTGTTTGGTATCACCACTAAAAGTGCCATTAAACAGGAATTACAGTCCATTAAAATTAAACCCGAAAACTCTGTCTGAATTAACCATAACAGCCTCTTGTATATATCTGTTTTATTAGCTATTTTTAATGACCTGAATTTTAAAAAGTTATCTCTATGCAACTCACACAAAACAGACCAAAGTTCAGCATTATCGACTTTCTGGGTAGGATAAACGTAATAAAGTTCAGTATATATACTAGTTGTACCACATTTTGAGATGAAAATATTACAAAAATTAAACGAAGTGAAAACTAAATTGCCTATCATTTTACTTCAATATCTTTTGATTTCAATGTCCAGCAATGCAAAAGTTCATACAATCTACATGAATATTGAAGGGATAAAGTTTGATTCGATTCATTTGAATATGAATGTACCTGGGAATTTGGTATTGTATAACGGGGAAACCTCCAATCAAATAAACTGGACTTTTGAAATACCGGATTCAACATTCATCGAATATTATGTAAACACTTTTACATGCTTTGAAACAAATCAGAGTGGAAAACCTTATAAATCAGTATTAATTTTCAACTCAGATACATTAAAAAGCAATGCGATATTTATGAATAATAGCGATAGCATACCTGTAAATCTAATGTTTTCAAATAAAATTCCCGAAGGAGATTTTATAGTTTCCAATTTCTCCGTTGAAAGTGGTACTGATCCTGAAGTCCCTTTATCTCTGTTGTTTTACAGAAAGTATTTTGATTGGGCAGAAGGTTCTCTCTCATACGACGAAATAATTAATAACTACTTGAATCTGGTAAAAAAGTACCCAGATTCTTATGCTCTGGCTAAAACAGTAAAAATGATGATTGATTGGCCACAAGCAGAAGATGCAAAAAGAATTTATGATCTTTTCTCTGAAAGGATAAAAGCTACAGATCAGGGACAATATTTAAAAAATTATATCGAACGTAAATTACATTTTAAAGTATTTGAAAATATTAAGTTGCCGAACTGGGAAACTGAAAAACCTGAATACATTATACAAGATACTTCAAAATACTGTTTGGTAGTGTTTTCTGCGTCATGGTGTGGGCCTTGCCATGAACAAATACCAGTACTGAAAGAAATATATAACGAACTTGGTTCAAAATTAGACATCGTATATGTTTCAACTGACAGAAAAAAAACAATGGCTGCATGGAAAGACTTGATGATTAAAGAGAAAATACCTTGGAGAAGCGTACTAAGCGGATATGAAAACGGACAAGTAAGCATTAAATATTTTGTCACTACTATTCCATGTACATATCTTGTACATCCCGATAGTTCTTTTGAAGAATTGGATGTCCGTGACAAAAAAATTAGGGAGAAATTAAGAAATGAATTATGAATTAATAAAAACGTGGTACAACACGCAGTCATACTGCATGGCAGTACTTTTAAATAAAATATTTCAACATTCGCAGTCGGGCTATTTCGTCCTGACAGTTCCTTTCCCGTCGGAAAGAAACTGCCACGACAGCATACTGCGGGAACGTTGGGCGTAATGAAAAGCCCTGAATCGTACCATAAACATTAAAAAACACTATATTATTATGAAATTAGGTATTGAAATCAAAAGTGGAAATTTAGAACTTAGTCTAAGTGGGTCTTTAGTTACAACCTCCTTAGAAAGAGTTCAATTAACATTGCTTGATAATGGAGCTCCTCTTGATCTCTTTCTAGATTTCAAGAATGATAGTTCAAATCCAGAAAAATTTCAAAAAACAGCTAAAAAGATTGAGGGTAAAAATGCTATTAACATAGTATTTACTAACTATAATAATCCTCTTGGAACTTATACTGCTCAACCATGGCAAATTGGTCACGCTTTTAATAGAGAATTATTTTTTTGTTTTGTTATTTATGGATTTGATAATTCTAATGTAAAAAAAATTGACTACTCTTTTTATTTAGGAAAGGAGGTAAAAAATGGCTAGTGTAGATATTAAAACAGATATTCAAGTACCAGATGAGATTAAAATTAATCTTATTCGTGAGGATTACCTTGATACTAGCAATATTTTTAGAATTGTTTTTGAAATTTGCTTAGCCATTGCTGGAACAATTTTAGGTAGTATAATTTCAATTTTAAATAGTAAAGGAAGTGTGCCCTTTATGGATTGGTTTTTTTTAATTGTAATGATAATCGGTTGTATTTCATTTTTGACACTTTCGATTAAACATTATAATAATTCAAAATGTAAACCAAAATAATTTTCACTACGCCCAACAGCCGGTCATAGTGCATCCCGATGTACATCGGGACGACAGCATACCGTGGGACCGTTGGGACACATTAACGAACTCAAACATTAATAACTGACTATCTATGAAGAAAATTTTGATGATAATATTGATAGGGTTTTTTATTGTTTCGTGTGAAAAGGATAATGATAATAACATAGTAACAGATCCTGATGGGAATGTGTACAAAACTGTAACAATAGGAGCCCAAATATGGATGACTGAAAACCTTCGCACTACAACATATAATGATGGCACAAGCATTCCATTAGTAACTTATGCTAATGAATGGTCATTATTATCAACACCCGCCTATTGCTGGTACGACAACGATCGGTCCTCTGCTGCTAGTGGTTATGGTGCTTTATATAATTGGTATACCGTTGAAACCGGGAAACTGTGCCCTTCCGGTTGGCATGTTCCGAGTGATGAAGAGTGGAGAGTTTTAGAAGACTATATTACAGAGCAGGGATACGATGGTACTGAAGGAGCTGTTCTTAAAGCCACCTCAGGTTGGAAAAGAGACGAAAATGGAACCGATAATTATGGTTTTTCTGCCCTTCCTGCTGGAGGCCGCAGCTACGACGGTGGAGCATTCCACCCGTTGGGCTACTTCAGCTTTTGGTGGAGTAGTACGGAGGACGATAATAACGCTAACTACTATCGTCTCGGCTACGACTACATCTACAACTACGACGGCATGAAACAGGAAAGTGGAAATAAGGCCTACGGTTTCTCTGTACGTTGCCTCAGAGATTAAATGATGAGAATAAAAGCCCTGTTACAACACGCTTTCATAGTTGCATCCCAATGTATATCGGGACGACACCATACCGCGGAAACGTTAGCAGTTATTGACTGAAGATAAACACTTAATATATTAAAGAAAAAATGAAAAAAATTCTAATGTTGATTTTACCAAGCTTGATGATATCATTGACAGTATTTTGTCAAGAGGATGGATTTATAGAAACTGACAATGGAGTTATCCATTATAAAAAGTTTGGAACTGGAGAACCTTTACTGATAATTAATGGGGGGCCTGGTTTGGATTGTGAAGGTTTTACTCCACTTGCCGAGTTATTGTCCGATAAATATATGACCATTCTCTATGACCAACGAGGAACAGGAAAATCAGAATTAAAACAAATTGACAGTACTACAGTTACAATGTCCCTTATGGCAAAGGATATGGAAACAATCCGCAATTATTTTAAGATTGATAAATGGATTGTGTTGGGACATTCTTTTGGAGGATTTATGGCTGAATATTACGCCACTTATTATCCTGAATCTATAAAAGCAATGATTCTGTCAAGTACGGGAGGGATTGATTTGAAGATATTGGACTATTTTAAAGCTAATATTCAAATTCGATTAAGCCAGACTGAAAGAGATTCCTTAAAATATTGGAGTAATGAAATAAAACAAGGTGACACCAGTTACATTGCGAAATATAACAAGGCACGGTATTTAGCATCTGCATATTTATATAATAAAGAGTACATACCAAAACTTGCACAGAGATTAGCTTTTGGTGGTTATCCACAAATAACTTCATTGGTTTATAAAGACCTATTTAAAATAAACTTCGATTGTAAAGAATCATTAAAAGATTTTGCAAAACCTGTTTTAATTATTCAAGGAAGACAGGATTTAACTGGTGACGGTGTTGCTTATGAAGCTCATTTGATTCTAAAAAATTCATCGCTTGTTTTTATCAATAAAAGCGGACATTATAGTTGGTGGGAACAGGAAGAACAATATAAATCTGAAGTTAGAAAATTTATAGCGTCACTTGATTGATAGAATGAATAACCAACAACTGCTAATACGGTATATACAAAATGGGCGGAATTGTTCTAAAATCAAGGGCAGTAGCCCGCTTTAAATTTTTACGGTTTGATAAGTTTGAAGCCCGCAATCGCCCACATTTGCATACACTTGTCCGTTGTGTTTCATGCAAAGAAAATAACTACTAATACATTAGGACAATAATGAAAAAACTAAGATTCAATAAAAAGATTGTGTTAGGATTTGCATCTTTTCTTATTATCATGCAGTCATATTTAAATGCTTACTGTCAAGTAACCAAAGTTTGGGAAACAACCCCACTATTTATGGCATCCGAATCGGCTGTTTTTGATGCAAAGCACAATTGCATATACGTAAGCAATTTCAACGATCAGGGAGGTTTTATTAAACAACAAGACACGTTACACAATGAATTTATTTCAAAACTCGATTTAGATGGTAATATTCTCGATTTCAAATGGATTGAAAATCTGCATAACCCAACCGGATTATATATTTTCAAAAACAGACTCTACATTGTTGAGCGTGAAGGTTTAGTGATTGCAAACCTCAAAAAAGCTAAAATTGAAAACCGTATTTCTGTTCCTGAAGCGAAATTTCTCAATGACATTGCAGTTGACAAAGATGGTACAGTTTATATTGCCGATACCTTTAAACCATGTATTTTCAGGATTAAAGATGGACGCAGCGAAATTTGGTATTCTGACTCTTTGATGAATTCATCCAACGGATTATTGATTGACAACGGTTGTTTGTTGGTAGGGAATAGAGGTGCTGAGAATTTATTATCCATTTCATTAAAAGATAAAAAAGCGAGGGTAATATCAACAGGTTTATCAGATAATATTGATGGCATTAAAAAATTCAAAAATGGTTACTTGCTATCGTGGAAATCGGAACTATATTCTTACGTCAATGGAAACAAAACCATATTACTTAAACTTGAAGACAAAAATGATTTCGTCGCTGATTTTGATTTTATTGAAGAAAAGAATTTGATTATCGTTCCATTGTTAATGTCGAATAAAGTTATTGCTTTGAAACTTGATGATTGATAAAAAGCACGAAAACACAACAAAGATGTGTATAGTGCATGATGGTTTAAGAGGTTTGCGAGCATTTGTTCTCGCATCAACTTTTTCCACAGTGGATATGAACGCACTCCGAAAACCCGACCGTTTCATACCGCAAAACCGTTAGCAACATACAAAAACGGCATTCCAGATAATTTTTTGTTAACTAAAGAATTAGTTGTATTTTTGAACTAAATACTTAGTTGAATGGTTATGAAAAAGCAAATAATTCTTTCATTCATTTTTTTTACTCTATTAAACTATGCACAAGCTCAAGAGACCGGAGTTGTCAAAGAAATCTATTTGAAATCACCAAGCGTTGATTTAAATATTTTGGGAGATACAACATCAAAGAAGGTTCTTATTTATTTACCACCTTCATATAAAGATTCAAATAAAAAATATCCGGTAGTTTACTTTTTAACCGGATATGGGACAGAAGTGGATATAATATTTGACCAAGGATTAAAACTGAATAAATTTCTGGATAAAAAAGCAAAATCAGGAGAAATTAATGAAATGATTATGGTGGTTGCAACATCTAAAATCAGATTAAATTATAGCAAGTTAGAACATTCTCCATATACATGGGGAGCATTTTATGTTAATTCTGAGGTGACAGGAAACTGGGATACATTCCTGGCAGATGAGTTGGTAAACTATATCGATTCAAATTACAGAACCATACCAAATAGAGAATCCAGAGCAATTACAGGTCATTCAATGGGGGGATTGGGCGCCATAACCATTGGATTCAATCATCCTGATATATATGGAACAATCTATTCGATAAGTGCAGGGATAATTGGTGTTGATGACTTGGAAACAAGCTGGATGTTTGCTACTGACGATGAAAAAAACAAATCTATTGATTTAATAAATAAACTTTCGTTACCAAATGCTGACTTAAATGATTACAAAAAATCACTAACTGAATTCATCGAAGACGATACTATTTTTAATGGTAATGTTATTCTTTCGTTTGCCTATGGTTCTGCTTTTATGGATAATACTAAATTGAATCCCCCTTATTTTAATTATCCATTTGAACGTAAAAATGGTAAGATTGTTAAAAACAACAAGGTTTGGAACGAATGGAACAATAGACTTACCAATTATAAGACTTTGAT
This sequence comes from Quyinboa ferrireducens, assembly GCF_042436675.1. Taxonomy (NCBI): domain Bacteria; kingdom Pseudomonadati; phylum Bacteroidota; class Bacteroidia; order Bacteroidales; family Quyinboaceae; genus Quyinboa; species Quyinboa ferrireducens. Next base: position 79,689 of record NZ_JBHMVA010000011.1, read on the forward strand.
AGATAATTACAAATCAAAGAATATTCAGATTGATAATATTGTTTTGGAATTTGGAACAAATGACAATAATAAACTTACTCAAGGAAATCCGGCATTTTCAATCTTGTTAAATAACAACAAGATACCTTATGAATTCAAATACTTTGCAGGTGGGCATGGAGATTTGCTTCCAAGGTTACAAGATAATATGTTTCCATATTTGTCGAAAAAAATATGTGTTTTTGGTAACTAAAGCATTACACCCAATATGAAAAATCCAAAGTTATCTTTGGTTTTAATATCTATATTTCTGGTATTAAACAGCTTCAAATATTCTGATGAAATTGTCCGGGTACCAGAAGGACATGAATGGAGCATTACCGATGTTGATATCAACGAAAAAGGTAATTTGCTTTTATCGGGTTCCTGGGATAAAACAATGAAATTATGGGACGTATCAGTAGATAGTGCAATATATACATTTTCAAATCATGAAGAAATGATTTGGGATGTAGCATTCATCCACGATGAAAAATATGTTGCCAGTTGTTCATGGGATGGAAGCATCAATATTTGGGATTTAGATTCAAAAAAGCTACTTCGGGTATTTTGGCATTCACCGAAAATAGAAAAAATACAATACGAACCTTTTTATCAAAAACGAACAGTTCCCAATATGTGTAATTGAATTGATTTTAATCACGAGACATCCAATACTAAATAAAAACAAAAAATGAGAAGCATACTAATAATTTCGATTTTTCTGAGTTGTTTAGATTATCTCCCTTTGAAATCTCAGCAAGTCAATGATGATAAGAAAAGTACTTGTTCTTGCCTCCAGTCAAAAATTCACTTTGATATTTCTTCTATTGAGAAGATAGTAATTCATCCTGATGAAATAATTTCTAATCCTGATTCTTTTTGGGCCAAGGATTCAGCCTATCGAATGGTGAAGCAATGGCATAAAAATATTTCATTTCCTGTACCCATGGATCAATGGAATAAATGGATGCTGGACTTAAAAGCTGTTCCTGTAAATGAAAGAGTGATGAATCCTCAGCTTATTGCTGCTCAAACAACAATGGGGAAAGAAAAGGAATTTAATGAAAAGGCAATTCCATATATTTGTTCGTTTTTACCTGAAGATTGTCCGAAAATCACCACAACATTCTATTTTACTACAGCTATTATGGCTTCTGGTTTTCAAATGGATAACAATATAGTCATTTATGGAGCAAATGCTGATAAGGATAATTTGTTTATTCACGAATTGTTTCATCGTGGGTTCAACCAATATGACCATTTGAGATTTTGTTCCAACCATAAGGATTCATTAATTTCTAAGATTTATGTTGACATCCAGAATGAAGGGATGGCTACATATGTCGGATACAAAGCACTTAAGGATTTTCCACATTGCCGTACCGATATGTTAAAAGATGATTATAAAATGTTTGAGAACATCGAAGATGTAAAATTGTTGCTTAATACCATGAACGACGTTTTAAAAAAGGTTTTTACGTTACCTGAAAAAGAAATAAATGATTCTCTTTGGCAGGTAGGTTCTACGGATAGAGCATACTACGTTGTAGGGTGTTTCATGGCTAAAACAATAGATGATAACCTGGGAAGACAAGTTTTGATAGAAACTATTTCTTTAGCACCTCAGTCATTTCTTGAAAGATATAATTCATTGGTTGATGAAAATTTTAAAGTTTTTGATATTTACACTCAAAAATGATTAGTAATTATTAGACTGGAATATAAATAATAATTATGATGGATTCAGTTTCAATTATTGAATATTCTGATAAATATAAAATAGATTTCAAGTTGTTGAACCTTGAATGGATTGAGAAAGATTATATTGTAGAGCCTACAGACGAAGAGGTATTATTACACCCTGATGAAAGTATAATTGATAAAGGAGGATTTATTTATTTTGCGAAGATGGGTGATAAGATTATTGGAACCTGTGCACTTTTAAAGATTAACGAAAAAACTTTTGAAATAGCAAAAATGGCTGTAACTGAAAATTATCAAAGACACGGGATAGGGAAAATACTAATGAATAAAATATTAGATAAATCAAAAGAACTCAAATTAGACAAACTAATACTTTACACTCATACAAAACTAGAAAAAGCCTTAAAAATGTATAATAAATATGGCTTTCATGAGATACCTAAAGAAGATTTCCATAATAATCGTGCTAATATTAAAATGGAATTAGAATTAACTTAATTAAAAATGCACATCCCACCAACACAAGGTCACTGTCCATCATAATGTATATCGGGACGACGCCATACTGCAGGAATCTTGTGGGTAATACTCGTCAAGATATGTCGCAATTTTACAATTTTAGCAAGTCGATAGAAAATATTTTTGCATTGTAACTTGATTTTAAACTAAAAGGAAAAAACAATGACAAAACTAATTTCATGGGTAGAAATCCCAACGACTAATTTTGAAAGAGCTGTGAACTTTTATAGTTCAGTATTGAAAATTGACTTGCAAGCGATTGATTACGGTCAGGAAAAGATGGCTTGTTTCCCGAATGGAGAGGGCGCAATTTCCTATGCGCCTAACTTTAAACCTGGCAAAGATGGAATATTAGTAAGTTTCAATGTTGAAAAGGATATGGATGGAGCAATCGATAGGATTAAAGAAAACAAAGGGACGATTATTCATCCCAAAACGAAGATTGAGGCGGAAGGCAGAGGTTACTTTGCATTATTTATTGATTGTGAAGGGAACAAAGTAGGGTTATACGGAGATGAATAATTAAAGGACTAAGAAGAGGCTGTCCCAAAAGACAAACGAAAATATTTTGAACTTATAAATTGTAAGCAATCTTTATTTTACCCCTCCAAACCTCCCCTAAAGTGGGAGGCTTTAAGTCCCCTTCAGGGGATTTAGGGGTAATTTTGTTAACACTACTTACAATCCGTAAGGAAAGAAAATTCTGTTATCACTTTTTGGACAGCCTCTTCTTGATTTCATTAAATTTGTATTACTGATCGATATTAAATGGAATATATTATTACCAAACCATCATTACCGTTATCAAAATTCATAAAATATTATTGGACGATTGAGAATTGTATTCCTACCAATCAACTACATACTCAAAGGATTGTACCAAACGGATTGTTAGAGCTGATGTTTTATCTGGGTGACAGACCAGTTTCTATTGATAATACTAAATCAATTAACGAAAATGCCATAATAACGGGACACTTAAAAGAATTTTATGATATTAACGTTTCCGGAAGATTATCATTATTTTCAATATCTTTTAAACCTCATGGTTTGAGTATGTTTTTCGATATCCCTCTAACTGAAATTTACAATCAAAATGTTCCTTTCAAGTACCTATTCAAACACGATACTTTTGAACTTGAGATAAAACTTTTTGAAGCAAATTCATTCATCGAGAGAATAAAGATTATTGAAAACTATCTTCTTAAAATCTTAAATAAAACAGCCAACAAATATGATTATAAGAGAATTGAGCATAGCATTAATTTAATTAATCAAAAAAGAGGAATAGTCAATGTAGATTTTCTTGCTTCAGAAACTTGTCTCAGCCGTAAACAATTTGAAAGAATTTTTTCGTATTACGTTGGAACTTCTCCAAAACAATTTTTGAAAACTATTCGATTTCAGAATTCACTTGACAATAAATCTAAAAATAAGTCCGCAAATTTAACAGACCTAACATATAGTTGTGGATACTATGACCAAGCACATATGATAAATGATTTTCAAAAACTGACTGGATTGACACCCAGGCAATATTTTAATGAATGTGAACCATATTCAGACTATTTTCAGTGATTATTAATAAAACATATGCACACAACATGTGACCATTGTGTATGTGGTTTTGTTTTAACCTCTAAATCCATATCTCTTATAACTACGCTGTAGGTTATTTATATATTATAAATACCTGTTAGTTCTATATTTTGGAGAATAACCAAAGGAGCTACAGGAGCGAAAAAAAGATTATCTTTAAAAACCAATAAAATTTGATAGCAATCAATATTAAAACTTGAACTATAACTAATGTTTTGTCATAATTGCGGATTTAAAACTGAGAATACCTTTTGCCCGGAATGTGGCACAAAAATGGTTGAACCTGATTCTAAAATCATTAAATCGTGGAGAAAAGAAAATGATTTTGAGAAAGTTGCGAAACACCCGGATGTTCTGGAATTAATCTCCAATCACGCAGGATTTTCAAATAGTAAAATAAATTCCGGGTATTTAATAGATAAGTTTGATTTGGTTTTTGGAACTTTTACCGGAATATCTCCAAATTTTATTATGGAGATTGCTTTGCCAATATACCGTAAGCTAGGGCTAAGAACAGGGAAAAAAGATAAAATCATCTTTGATGAGTCTGTTAATGACGTCTTTGTAAAAGTGCTCTGTGCAGTTTCAGCGAATAAAAAATTAGAATTTAAAGAATTTCATCAGGCACAAGACGGTTTATTAATTATTAGCAAGATAAAATCAGACTTTTTATCCAGTGAGGGAAATTTAACTATTGAACTACAACAAACTGATAATGGTGTTATTGTGAATATTAATGCGATGGTTAAAGGACAACTTTATGATTATGGCAAATGCAAAAGAATAGTTTCAAAAGTATTAACTGATTTGAAAACTATTGAACTGAAATAAAAACTGGTGGTAACAAACCGTCGTAGTGCATCCTGATGCACATATGGACGACAGCATACAGAGAGGACGTTAGCAGATATTGTACAACGATACAGAAACAAAGCATGTTAAATGAATCTTTACATATAAAAATTGAATTAAAGAAAGGTGAATTCTTTGTAAGAAATGGTCAGCAAAATTATAAAATTGGACAGTGTTTAAAAGGAGTATTAAGAGGATTTACTCAAAATAATGAAGGAGAAGAGGTGACGACGCACTTCTTCATTGAGAACGATCTGATTTCAGGAAATTATATTCCAAATATTCCAGCAACAATAAATATTCAGGCTTTAGAAGATTGCCTGATTTCTGTAGCGAGTTATAAAGAGATTTTTTCTTATGTGAATACTGACAAGGAACTAACAAATATTATCCTTGATAATTTTCAGAAACTTAGCAAACAGAATAATTCAAGAATAGAAGCTTTAATCACTGGTGATGCTATGACTAAATATAAATGGTTTCTTTGTGAGTATCCAAATCTCTTGAATAGAGTTCCGCATTATTACATTGCAAGTTTTCTTGGAATAACACCAACTCAATTAAGTAGAACAAGAAAAACCTTTTCTCAACAAATGTAAATGAAATGCACAAAGAACACTTTTAATTTTGCGTCAGAATTTATTAATGCAAAATAAAGTATCATGAGAATTGAAAAGCCAAACAGAGTAACTCATTCCTATGAACAAACGATAAATGGGAAAATAGAAGAAATTATGCCATTATATTGTCCTGTTCGGGAATTGGATTGGTGTGAGAACTGGAATCCCAAACTAATCTACAGCACCTCTGGATTAGTAGAGAAAGACTGTATTTTTATTACACCACAAGGAGAAACTGACATCGTTTGGATAGTGACTGATTACGACACAAGAAACGGACATGTAGAAATGTTTTACCATATACCGGATGTCCTTGTCACTAAGTTAGAATTTCAGGTGACAGCCATAACAGAAAATAAGTCAAAAGCTGTTCTGAATTATAGTAAAACCTCTTTAAGTAATTTGGGCGATAAGATTTTAGATGAGTTTACCAGGAAAGAGTATGATATAATGATGGATTCCTGGGAGAAAGCAATGAATCATTATCTAAAAACGGGGAAATTATTAACCGGATTACCTAATTTCTAATATCTTTAAAATAGTGTAAAATAAAATACAACAAACCACTAACAAAATAGAATGATACAAGAAATCATTAATTCTGTATGCCCAATTTCAACAAGTTCCATCACGAAACTTGAAGAATTGGCTCATTTTGAAGACATTAAAAAAGGGGAAACCTTTATCAAAAGAAACAAAAAGGATAAAAAAGAATACTTTGTGCTTGAAGGTGTGTGTCGTAGCTACCTGGTAAACCCTGAAGGAGATGAAATAACCCTATCCTTTTTTATCTCAAATTCAATATTATCACCTAATACTATCAGAACTAAAAATGAACTTTCTGTATTTAACTTTCAAGCATTAACAGAAGTAAAAATAGTTTCTATTGACACCTGCGAATTTGAAGAATTGATGATTAGCAATCTTGAAATAAGACAATTCGGCAATTTTGTATTGCGTAATGAGTTAGCTGTTAAAATAGAAAAAGAAATAGGATTAGCTACTCTAACAGCAAAAGAACGGCTCATCAATTTTCGCAAACAGTTCCCTAATCTTGAAAACCTTATTCCACATTCAGATATTGCATCTTACCTTGGTATAACAAATATTTCACTAAGTAGACTACGAAAAGATTTGGTTAAATAAATACTTCTTATCATTTGTTAATGGAAATAGCATTTTTATTCAAGAGTTTTGTAATCGAACTGAATACAAAACATTATGAAGCAGATTGCTTTAGGTATAATTTTAATAACTACAAATTTATATTCACAGAATATGGAAAAAGTATTTAATCAAGCCGTAGCAGCAGAAATAAATAAAATTGAAAAGATTGAGACCAGTATACTTACCGAACAGGATATGACACATCTGCCTGATATTGTTAAGAAATACCTTAAATATGTTGGTGCAGTTGGGAAAGAAAAGGTGTTAACTTTAAGGGCAGAATGCTCCGGGGGGATTCGTAATGATCCCAGGGCCCCATTTATGAAAATTAAAGCGGTTCAATACAATTTTTATAATGATAATCCTGCAAGGTTATTTTACATTGTAGCAAAAAAGATCGGTCTTTCTGCAAAAGTTGCTCATATATATAGAAATGAAACAGCTTCAATGAAAGGGAAGCTATTAGGTATTTTTACTATCGTTGATGCAAAAGGTGAAGAAGCAAATAAAGCTGAAACTGTCACAGTTTTTAACGATATATGTCTTTTAGCTCCGGCATTATTAATCAGTAAAAACATCGAATGGAGTGTTATAGACAGTTTAACTGTTAAAGCAAAATACACGAACAGAAAAATATCAATTGAAGCAAAATTATTTTTTGATAATAATGGAAGATTAATAAACTTTACGAGCAAGGACAGATACGAAACAAAAGATGGAAAGGTTTTTTATAATTATCCATGGCAAACTCCGGTAATCGAATATAAGATTATTAACGAACTCTACTTACCGTCCAAAATAAAAACCATTTTTATACACCCCGATATCGAGTTTTGTTATGGCGAATTCGAAGTTGATAAAATTGAATACAATTGTCTTGAGCTTAAATAAGTAAAAGCACATTGTTATATCACGCGGTGTAGACATAAGAAAAACCTGAAATACAAGCTAAGGAAATTTATAATATGGCAGACATACAAAATTTATTACTGTTTATTGGATTATCCTGGGTATTAATTGCTACACCAGGTCCCGATTTGATATATGTGCTTACCAAAGGTATCGCAATAGGAAAAAAAGCGGGACTAATTTCTGCTACAGGAGTTACTCTTGGGATTATTGTTCATACAATTTTTGCAGCACTTGGTCTTTCTGTGATTCTTAAGACATCAGCACTTGCTTTTATGATTGTTAAAATAATTGGCGCTGGATATTTAATTTATTTAGGTATAAAAACTTTGATCAATAAAGAAAACCTAAATCTGAATAATAAAGAGCATAAGCCCTCAGATAGAGAAATTTTTACACAAGGACTCCTTTCAAATACTTTGAATCCCAAAGTTGCCCTTTTTTTTATGGCTTTTTTACCCCAGTTTATAAAAACAAACGGAACAGAAATAACCCCGATTCCCTTTCTTATTCTTGGAACCATATTTGCACTATTCACATTGATTTTTTTAGCAACATTGGGATATTTCTCCGGTGCTGTTGGACACTACTTAAAGGCAAAAGATTCGGTTTCAAAATGGATAAAAAGATTTTCAGGCAGTGTGATGATATTACTAGGAATAAGACTTGCTTTTATAAATCAGAAATAAATGATAATAATAAATGCGAAAGAAAATACCATTTGTGGCTGTTAAGCATGATACTAATAATTGGTAGATATTCATACTATTCAACAGAAAAATATTCTTACTTTTGTAGTGCTTTGAAAACTTTATAATATATATCCGAATCCCTGTTCAGGGATAATACGCAAAGACATTGATAGTATATCATCGTCAATTTAAAAGTGCGTATACTTTTAGCATTTTTTTATTTAATTACATCTCAAAGAGATACTTAACATTTATTAAAATGAGAATATCAGATATTATTTCAAAGTCTGAAAAGCCCGCTATTTATGAAAAGGGGAACTCCTTTATGTGGACAGACCAACATATTTCAAAGCAATTATTAGAAATTCATCTTAATCCGGAAATAGACCTTGCCAGTCGTAAAATGTCAACCATACAAGAAACAGCAAACTGGATTTTAAATACACAAAAAGAAAAAGGGAAGCTGAACATTCTTGATTTGGGTTGTGGACCTGGCCTTTATTCAGAAATTTTTGCCCGAAAAGGGCATTGTGTTACAGGAGTCGATATTTCGAAGAATTCTATTGTTTATGCCCAAAAATCTGCAAAAGATAAAAACCTTGATATTGAATATATCAATGACAGTTATCTTGAAATTGAACCCGAAAGCGATAAATTCGATTTGGTATTATTAATTTATACTGATTTAGGAGTATTACTGCCTGAGGATAGAGACATGCTGTTAAAAATGATCTATAGGATCCTAAAAAATGAAGGTGCATTTATTTTTGATGTTATTAGCGATAATTTACTTGAGCAAAAAGCTACACCTAAAAGCTGGGAGGTGAATAAAATTGGCTTTTGGAAAAACAGTCCTTATGTAGCACTATCTGAATCATTTTTATACAAGGAACAAAAAGTGATTCTATACCAACACCTTATTATTGATTCTGAAGATAGAATAAAAACCTATCGTTTCTGGACTCACTTTTTTAATACGGAAGAATTAAAACTTATGCTTAAGAAGCATGGGTTTGTAAATATTTACCACAGAAATGACATTCTACCGCAGGAAGATATTTTTAGTGGAGAAAATGTGATTTTTACTATAACAACAAAACAGTAAGGAGGTTAAAATGGCATATTTCAATTTCGAAAATTTAAAGGTCTATTACAAAATTAAGGGGCATGGCATGCCCCTTTTATTGCTTCATGGCAATACGGCATCATCAAAAATGTTTAGTTCTTTGGTTAAGCAATACGCCCGGGAATTTCAGGTTATACTTTTAGACTTCCCTGGTCATGGAAAATCTGACAGGCTTAATGAATTTGAAACTGATTTTTGGTTTTACAATTCAAAAGTTGCTTATGCCCTGATAAATGAATTGAAGTTAGAAACTATTTCCGTAATTGGGACAAGTGGAGGTGCTTTGGTTGCAATTAACTTAGCATTGGAACATCCGGAGAAAATAAAATACCTGGTAGCAGATAGTTTTGAAGGAGAGCATCCCTTATCTTCATTCATCAGCTCAATTGAGTCGGATAGAAAACGAGATAAGAAAAAGATTTTAGCAAAATTATTTTGGTTTTATTGTCATGGTGTTGGCTGGAAAAAAATAGTTGATTTAGATACAAAAATGAATATTGAATTTTCAAAAACAGGAAAATCATTTTTTCACAAATCAATCCGTGATTTAAATGTTCCGACATTAATAACAGGAAGTATGGAGGATGAATATTGTGATCATCTTGATAAAATTTACGGTGAGTTAAAAGAAAAAAACAAGGATCTGGAGATTCATTTATTTGATAAAGGGAACCATCCTGCGATAATTTCAAGTAGAGACAAATTTCTATATTTAATAAAAGAAAGATTATTTACCTAACAGTAAAAATAATTTTTCTTTTATCATAGCGAAGAATATTTGTTTTGCTATATGCCAAGTTTTCATTTTAGAATCAGGCAAAAACAATAATTATTGGTGTTTTTTTTATTCAAAATTTTCTTTCAATGAACTTAAATATTAAATTTGAAGTATTACACTATTAAACAATTTAAAATCAACGTTTATGAAAAAAACTTTACTACTTAGTACTTTATTGATTTTTTCTGCAGTTATAACAACAAACGCGCAAAAAATCTGGAATTTCACCCAATGGAGCCAGGCAACAATTGACAATTGTAATGCTGATGCAGCAACCTGGGAATGGGTAAGTGAAACCCGTTTTCAAAATGCTATTGTTATCGATGCTGAGACACCATTAACTGCAAATGGTGTTGAAATTGAAGAACTGCAAGGATTAACTTTTGGTAACCTGAATGCCGGTAAGTTTAGAATTGATCATCCGGTTGATGGTGTAAGTATAGGTCGTTTTATCTTAAATGGATCCAGTCTTTCTATTAATGTCCCTGATTGTAAAGCTGGTGATGTAATCAGGTTGCTTGCGATCTCGGCCAATTCATCTGATGAGCGTGGTTTTACAGCAACCAATGCAACACGAACCGGCGGATTGGAGCTTACAACTGAATTAAATGAAAATGTTTTTTCAGTTGATGCTGATGGAACTGTTGTTTTTACAACTACCGGAGGTATGCAGGTTAGGTATTTAACTATTAATGCAGAAATTCCTACTTCTGTTAAAACAATTACTCCTGCAAATTTAGAAGTTGTTCGAAACGTTTTTTATAATTTGAACGGACAGTACGTTGCAGATGATTTTGAATCACTTCCCGGAGGGATTTTTATCAAGAAAACTTTCTTTGATAACGGAACATCTAAAGTAACAAAAATTGCAAAAGTTCAGGCCCAATAGTGGGTTTGATTTCCCGTATTCTAGTGCAGTAAAGATAATTATGCACTATACCCGGGTGAAAAAGATAAACATAATGTGATCTGAGAACATTGCTGAAACATAATAATATTTAGCGCTATGTTGTAAGTAATGGCTCATTCTAGCATAATGTTTGAGGTGTCGGCTCTCGGCAGATTCCCTCGTTCTTCAGGAACGGAATCTATCGAAACCCGGCACTTCTCATTCACAAACTGTTAGTATCCGTTTTACTGAAATGAACACCTGCTAATATGAAAAAAATTAGAATTATCCTCTTTTCATATTTACTGATAGCATGTACAAATCTATTAGGTCAGATTAATTCTATTGATTCATGCAACTGTGAATATGATAAAGATATTGTTTTCGGAGGGTTTGAAAGGATGGCTTCTTTCCCTTGTGGCCAGGATTCAATGTTTAAATTCATAGAAAGAAATATAACATATCCGGAAATAGCAAAAACGAAGTTAATTCAAGGCACGGTCTATATTCAATTTTGTATAAATAGAGACGGAGAACTAAAGAAAATTAAAGTAGTAAAAGGCACATATGATATCTTGAATAATGAAGCTTTGAGAATAGTAAAGAAGATGCCAAATTGGAATCCAGCTATAAAACGAGGAAAACCTGTTTGCTCAAACTTTATGCTTCCTATCAACTTTAAGCTTGACAGTCCTTCAAAACGACAAATCAGAAAAGAAAAAAGACGAAGAAAAGATAAACTAAGTGCTAACTGTCAGTCATAGTGCATGAACATCTATTATCTATACAACCATACTTTTTATAAGTAGTCAACTGAAATGAGTAAATTCAGGCCTGAAGGCAGAAAATATTATAAAACAGGTGTTTCCGGATATATCGGAGCGGGCAATAACCCCCTGGTATATAGCAGAAGTTCTGTTCCTTCCTTTGCAAAACTAAAACAACTGTATGGCGATCATCTTGAAAATTATCATCATGAGCAACTAACCTCAAACGATAAAGAGGAAATCTCAGTAGAACTTAAAGAAAAGATTAGAAACCAGATAAAAAAAGAAATCAGAGCAACTTATCGAAGGCGAATTGCAGCTTTGACCATAAGTTTAACTTTTGTGTTATTAGTCATTTTTGTTCTCTATAAAGTTGTAGTACATTTCTTTCCATCCCTGGTATAATATGCAGATATCCTGGTGATTATTAAAATCTACTTTCAATATAATTTTACTTTTATCCCATTACCAGGCTAAAGGACCAGAACATAATACCCTTAAATTAATTTTGTCCGTTAATCAGAAAAAAATGTACTGGCGAATTTAATCGAAATACCTACATTTGTTAAATGAATTACATATTTCTTGTTATATGGAGCCTTTGGTTCTTATCCGAAATTTTGCTGAACCGCATGATGGGTTCGAAGCAAAGCCAATCAGTGTCAAAAAGTCATGATCAAAACTCTTTGCGTTTCATCTGGATAACTATTTTTATTTCCATTACCGCTGGAATAATGTGTAATATATATTTCTATTTCCCTCTTATAGAGTCACCATGGGTTAACTATGCCGGATTATTTCTAATTATCGCAGGTATGATTTTCAGGTTCATAGCCATTTATACACTTGGAAAGTTTTTTACTGTTGATGTTGCTTTTAAAGAATCTCAAAAGTTGATTGATACAGGATTATACAAATACATCCGGCATCCATCCTATACAGGGTCTTTACTATCCTTTTTTGGATTTGGCATATCCTTAAACAATTGGCTGAGTGTAATTCTAATATTCATACCTGTTTTGGTTGTCTTTATGTATAGAATAAAAATAGAGGAAAAACTGTTATCAGAGAAACTTGGTTCAAGTTATACCGAATATATTAAACATACTAAACGACTCATCCCCTTTGTCTATTGATAACTGTTCCACACATTTGGGGATCAGCCTGAATACCGAAAACATTTAAACCTCACATCAGATTCTGTCAATTTTCGAAAGGATGATAAAAAAAGCTGACCCTTACCTGGCCAGCCTTTCAATTTTAAGTAGAAAACTAATATTACCTAACATTCAGTTTTGTAACAAAGGAGTTGTTACGAAGTGATTTCAGGATGTAGATACCCTTATTTAAATCACTTACATCTATATGGTCGTTCAGATTATTCACAAATTGTTCTTAATATTATTAAATCTCTAAAAAAACAAAACTTACTTCAACAGAAATATCTGGTATTGTTTACACCTCTAAAATTAAGAATAAATCATTATATCAGAGCACTTCAGATAATTGGCGCATGTACCAAAATGCGGGATTTATTTCCCATTTCTTTGCTAATCCGTCTTAGTTGCCTTTGTATTGAAATGTGTCGTTCAAAAAACTAATTACTTTGGGGTATACCTCTTCAAACCATGGATGGAATAACCAAAAGGTATGTGGCGTATCCGGAATAGTAAATATCCGGTATTCAATCCCGTTTTCTTTCAATATTTCAACATACTGATCCCTGCCGGCATGAAACCGGGGCTGTGTACTATTAATAAAAATTGTTGGTGGTGTTTCCGGACCTGCATAGTATAAAGCTGAAGCCTGTTTCCATAAATCCGGACGTTGCTTATAGGTGGCACCGAACCAACGTGTTCCTGCAGAAGGTTTTGCCGGATTTTCATCTTTGGCACTTTCACCTGGAGCTGTAAAATCTACCACACCGTCAATATTAACAATAGCCTGAACTTTGTCCGACACCTTTTTCCCAAAATCATAAGATTTAAAAACCGGACTCTGACCAGTTGCACCCAATAAAGAGGCAAGCGTAGCACCGGCAGAGGCTCCGAGCGTTGCTATTTTTGTAGTGTCAATTCCAAATTCATCACTGTGAACTTTTACCCATTTAACAAAAGTCTTCAGATCAGATACACCTGCCGGGTAAATGGCTTCAGGTGATAGTCTGTATTCAACCGAGGCAGCAAAATAGCCATTCTCGGCAAGTTTCTGAGCCAGGGGTACCATGTGAGCTTTTGTTCCTGAAGCCCATCCTCCACCGTGTATCAGAATAACTGCCGGAATCTTTTTGTGCGACTTTTTCTTAGGATAAAAAAGGTCTGCATGCAGATCCCGTGTTCCTGTATTGTAATACACAACATTTCTTTCCTCCTGAACCGACGGATAAGACGTTTCCTTTACCAGCGTTACATCGGGATAGTATTTTTTTATTTTTATATACGCACTATTAAGGTTGTAAGACGTATCTCTTGGAAAATCAACCTGTTGTCCGCTTGCCGACAATATGATGGCAAACCACATTATTATTCCCAAACCCAGTTTACTTTTGATCATAACTGCTGCTTAATTCAATGGCACTTAATATAACAGGGGCTATTCCTTTCTGATCGTTATCCACCTGTCTTTCAGAGATGTAATACTCATAGTCAGCCATACGGTAAGGATTTCCTCCCAATCCGCAACCGCCAACTGTTTGTATCAGAACAGGAAGTCCCTGTTCATCTGTTTTAACCAGGTTTTTACGAATACTTTCCAATGATGCTTTAGCTATATCAAAATATTCCTTATCCAAATATCCATTTTTAGCACCTTTTGCATATGCATAAGTAATCATTGCACTTCCCGATGCTTCAATGTAATTTCCTTCACGGCCCCCCATGTCCATAACCTGGTACCACAAACCGGTCTGTTCATCACGCACTTTTAATAATGCATCGCTTAATTCACGAATAATTGCAATCAGTTTCTCCCGTCCCGGATGATCCTGAGGCAAATAATCCAGTACGTCTACAATGGCCATAACATACCATCCTGTTCCCCGACTCCAGAAATGCTTCGACTGACCAGTTTCAGGATTACACCATTTTTGCTGTTTACTTTCATCCCAGGCATGGTAAACCAGTCCTGTTTTTTCATCCTTCACATGCCTGTATATTTCTGTGATCTGGAAAACAACCTCATCGTACCATTCCGGTTTATCAAAATCGTGCGCATAGCGTGCTAAAAATGGTGATGCCATATATATTCCATCAAGCCACATCTGATATGGATATCTTTTTTTATGCCAAAAACCTCCGGAATTTGTCCGTGGCTGTCCCTTCATCTGTTCTACCAGGGTTTTTATGGCAATCTGATATTTTTTATCGCCGGTTTTACTATAGAGTTCCAGCATATTTAATCCAGGTCTTACCCTGTCTATATTATAATCCGACATTTTATATCCGTCAATATGACCATCGTCGTGAACAAAATAGTCGATATAATCCTTCATGTACTTCGAATACTTCTTATCATACTTACCAAGTTTATTCATGGCTGATCCTAAAAAAGCATAATCGTACTCATACTTTGGTCTGTTTCCGTTGTAATGAATCAGACTATCGTTACGGGCCATAACTGCATCTGCAAATTCAAGTGCAAAATTTATGGTATCGTCACTTTTAGCAGTCGCTTTGGGGTTGCTCTTGCAACTCACAGCAAATAATAAGATTGTAAAAAGATAGAAGATTTTCATGTTAGCATTTTTTATAATGCAACAAAAATACAATGTAAAGCCCATTTTTATCGGGTTATATTTACCAGTTTGCGGGTAAGTTTTTCTTTTTGTGGATATCCGGGTACACTTTTGTAACAATAACTACGATTAAATAAACTATTCTTTTAAAGGTTAAATCCGGACAGCAATAGTTTTTACATGGAGATAATCTTCAATTCTGTCCTTCTGTTTACGCCATTGTACGGATCATCGGCGTCCAGAGGTTGGGTGAATCCATACCCTTTGGTTTCCATTCTATCCGGGGCAATTCCATTTTCAACAAGATAGTTTTTAACGGATTCAGCCCTGTTTTGCGAAAGTTCCTTATTATATTCGTTGGTTCCTTTACCATCAGTGTGGCCACCAATCTCAACCCGGATCGTCGGATTGTTTTTCAAAAGGGTCACAAGCTTATTCAATTCTATAAAAGATTCCTTCTTTAGCGCATAGGAATCAAACTCAAAATAAATATTTTTCAGTTCAATTGTTGTTCCAGCCTTCATAGGTTGTAAAGGAATATTCTTATTAACAGGCTGGGTTATATCATCCTGCTCGCGTAAGGTGAACCGGTCAGAATAAAACATGTAACCATCCTTACTGACATTCAGCGCATAGTCACGTCCGGCAGGCAAACACAAAAGAAATGTACCGTTTTCTGCTGAATGTGATTTTGAAACCTGTTTCGCTTCTTCAAGATCTGTCAATTCAAAATCAGCAACCAAAGGATTTTGATTCTCAGCATTAAAAATGTTTCCCTTTAGATATGTTACCGGTATGGGTTGAATTTCATGCGGTAAGGGAATGGCAAAAATATCCTTGTCCTTGCGATCTCCGGCAAATGCTTCTGAGGCATAATATGCCTTTGTACCAAGGGCATTCACAGTAAACCCAATCTCATCACGATGTGTATTTATCGGATAACCGATATTTTCCGGCTCCTGCCACTCTCCTGCACTATCTTTCCGGCTCATAAATATATCATGTCTTCCAAGTCCCATATGACCATCGGAAGAAAAATACAATGTCTGATCATCAAAATGAATATAGGGTGAAACTTCATCCTCTTCCGTATTTATAACCGGCCCTGCATTTTTCACCTCCAGAATCTTTACCTGCCCGTTTGGTGTAATTTCGAGTTCTGCAATCCATATATCCCTTTTACCATAACCTCCGGGACGGTTGCTGCAAAAATAAAGCGTATGGCCATTGGACGACATCGACGGGTGTGCTTCCCAATATGCCGTATTCAGAGGACTTCCAGGATTTATTGGATCACTCCAACCTTTTGATGTATGGAATGAGATAAAAATATCACATTTGCCGGAACCTTCAGCCCGGTTGCAGGCAGAGAAAAACAATATTTCCCCGTCAGGAGAAAGCGATTGTGCACCTTCATTATTTGGCGAATTTAAAGGCGGTGCCAATGGTTCGGATTTGCTCCAACCGGAATCAGTTCTGTAACTTTCGTAAAAATCTTCCTGGTAATCTGTCGTGCCACCTTTCTTTGTTTCTACCAGTACCGTGGTAATCAAGCGGTTTTCATCAGCGCTGATAACCGGCCAGTAATCATCATAAAGAGTATTCAGGTTTTTCCCAAGATTTTCAGGCTGAAATGGCACCGGATGCGCCACGAGGTTCAAAGCAAAATCACACTGCTTTTGTTTATACCTTGCAAAATGAACAAGATTAGCATTCCGCTTGCCGAATTTTTCCAACTTAGCATAAACACCCTTCGCTTCACTGTATTTCCCTTCGTTAAACAACGCTTCACCCAGTTTTATCAGGGTCTGATCATAAAAATAATAACCCGGATTATCTGCAGCCTTAAGCGCATTTATTTGTTGATCGTACTGCCTGTTTATCTCGTAGATTGTTGCCTTGAACCAATAGGCCTCACTAAAAGCTTTATCCTTCTGTATTGCTTTATCGAGTAAAGCGATGGCTTCGTCATACTGATGCGTAAAATATTTATCACGGGCATCGGCATAAGCTTTCCGTGCCGATTTTTTCGATGTCGACAATAACTGAGCAGAACTGTCAAAACCTGACAAAACACATATTACAATAATAATATAAACTCCCAGCCTATTCATTTAGTGGCGCAGCAATTATTTCTTTTGTATGATCAATAAGTTTTTTCATTTCATTCCTGTCGTGGCTGTCAATTTTTACCGGATCATGAATGAATATTTCTATTTTTCCTTTTGAACCCAGTAATTTTCCCGGTGTTTTCACCTTATAAGCACCTTTTATCGTAATGGGTACTAAATCCAAACACATATCAAAGGCAAAATGGTATGCCCCTTTCTTAAAAACTTTTAACTTACCGTCGCGGCTCCTTGTACCTTCAGGGAAGAACATGATGCTGACACCCGGTTTCATTGTTTCCCGGGCTTCATTAATGGAATCAATGGCTGCCTGCGAATTGGAACGATCCACCGCAATCTGTCCGGACGCCCGGGTTGCCCATCCAAACAACGGAATTTTCGTCAACTCCTTTTTCATCACCCAGCGAATATTACGTCCAATCCATCCAAAAATGGCATAAATATCAAACGAACTGGCATGATTGGCAATCAGGATGTATGATTTATCGGGATCCAGTTTCTCCCTTCCATAGACCTTTACAGGTGTAAGAGAAGAATATACGATACTTCTGCCCCAGAATAAACCGATATGATGACTGACTTTATCCGGCCCTATGAGTGGAAATAAAACAATGCATAATAATGCGCTGATAACGGTAAATACAATCTGCAGCGGAACAAAAATTATAATGAAATATATTTTATATAAAAAATCACCTATTGCCTTCATAATCATTATCTGTAGTTTATGTCATACAGCTTCGTCACCTGTAATTATCCTGCAAACATACTTTATATTCAGAACAGAATAAAAAAACACGTTTAAAAACACTGAACAGTTTAATCATTTTCTAAAACCAAATTACTAACTATCTGCATTTTCCAGAATGGATTCAGGAAAGTTTATAAGATATAATTTTTCTGTTGCCCGCGTTACGGCTGTATATAACCACCGTAAAAACTCAAGATCCACCATTTCGTCAGTCACATAGCCCAAATCCAGATACACATGTTTCCACTGTCCACCCTGCGATTTATGGCAGGTAACCGCATACCCGTATTTAACCTGTAGTGCATTATAATAAGGATCGTTGCGCATGGTTTTAACGGTGTCCTTTTTGTTTTTGACATCCGGATAATCCTCCAGAATTTTAAAATATAAATCCTGCATTTCAGAAGACGATAATGAAGGTCCGTCATGCATTATGCTTGCTGTATTTATCGTGACATCCAGTTCAAAATCGTTATAATCCGGAAACCGCAATGTGACATCGGCAAACTTATGACCATACAAATCATTAAAGCTGCGTATACTGACAATTTCAGCCATATCACCATTAGCAATAAAATCAAGTTCCTTAATTTTCTCCGTCCAGTGATAGCTATTTTTTACAATCATCAGATAATCTCCCGTCACAATTTCTTCATCGCGGTACAATACCGTGCTCCGTATACCCTGATTAAACTGGTTAGCACGTTTATTCGAACGTGTAATCACAATTACATTCTCTACTCCCACCGCATCATACGAAGCACTGATCTGATCACTCAGATATTCACCTTGCAGTGCAATAACATCTTTACTGTTGACCCGAAATTTTGGAATAGAAGTAAAATTTCTGTCCGCCAGTTGTTTTCTTATCCGGGTTGCCATGCTCAGAATACCGGAATCTGAGGTTTGTCTCAGAACTTCACGTAATGTGAACTCAACAACATCCAGACCATAACCTTTTAATACATTCGGATCCAGTGCGGGACTTACTACAGTACCCACAGGAGGCAACTGTGCCAGATCGCCGATAAAAATTATACGGCATCTTGCACCTTCGTACACATACTTAATTAATTCATCCAGTACATCCCCGGATCCAAACAGATTTAATTCATCACTTCGGTTCGTGATCATCGAAGCCTCATCGACAATAAATACGGTATCTTTATTTTTATTAAAATCCAGACTGAAAGAACCCGCACCCAATGACTCCGGATCAACACCGGGATTTTTCTGCCTGTATATCTGTTTATGAATTGTATATGCAGGGAAACCGCTCATCTGCGATAATACTTTAGCAGCCCTGCCAGTAGGAGCCAACAATACAAACGACTGCTGCATCAGTGAAAGCGTCTTTATAAAAGCACTGATTACGGTTGTTTTACCGGTTCCTGCATAACCTTTCAATAAAAACAAAGAAAATACGTTATCAGATAAGTAAAAGTCGGTTAACATACTTATAAGCTCATGCTGCTCTCCGGTTGCCTCAAAGCGTAATGTACTTGTAAATATGTCTTTAAAGTGGTTCTCTAACATTTTTTAGTTTAAATTTCCAAAAACCAAAGTAAGAAACATTTTTTTTTTAAATTTGCACGGTAAGATGAAAATCTCTTCTAATTAACATAAAACGAAATAAAAAAGATGAAACAAGCATTACAGGTTATCCTTCTCATTCTCATCGTTGTTATGGCATATCTTGTTATTGACAGCCCGATGAAAAAAATCAATTTCGACAAGGAAAAAGCAAAAAGAGAAGAAGCTGTTAAACTACGTTTGATGGATATCAGAACCGCACAGATTGCTTATAAGGAAAAGTATAAACACCACACTGCAAGTTTTGATACCTTGATTAATTTCATTGAAAAAGACTCACTCCCAATTGTACTTAAAGAGGGAATTCTTACTGACTCAATGGTTAATGCAGGTATGACTGAAGCTAAAGCCATTAAACTGGGTCTCATCGTTCGTGATACATCTTACATTCCTGTTGCACAGGACTTGTATGGCAAAGGATATGCCGCAGATTCCCTGCGCTTCGTACCTTATGGTGACACTACTCAGTTTATTATGGGTGCAGGCAGTGTGACTACCGCTTCCAACGTGACTATTCAGGTATTTGAAGCCAAAACTCCTTATGAAGTTTATCTGCATGGATTAGATCCACAGGAAATTATCAACCTGAAACTTGAAGCCGAGAAGTACGAACGTTATCCGGGGATGAAAGTGGGTGACCTGGAAGAGGCTAATAACTATGCAGGTAACTGGGAATAATTTATGTTATTTCCATGCATGATATTTTAGTTCTATCACCGGTTTTTAATCAGGAAAATTCCAAACAATATATACTATCCATCCAGCTCTGTCTGGATGGATTTTCTTTTTTAATATGTGACTCCATAAGTAATAAGTTCATTTATCTAAAACACAAACCTTATGGATCAGATTCAGAAATAACAGATCAGACGCTTAAATACCTAAAAACAGAAAAACTTCTTAGTTTAAATTATAAAAAGGTCATTGTTCTTTATGACCTTACACCTGCTACCTGTATACCTCAGGTACTTTTTGAGGATGAAGAGAAAGAAGTGTTTTACACCAAAAACTATCGAAAAGGGAAAAACAGCATCGTCCGTTCAGACAAACAGGATCCTCTGGATTATGTTTCGGTATATGCCATTAACGAAATGATTCTGAATGCTATGCATCAGCAGTTTGGCACTCCGGTGATAGTACATAACAATACAGTAAAGAACTGCCATCTGCTTAGCACATCTGAAAGTTTTATTAAGCTCACAATCAGGCAGAACAGGTTTTCAATCAGTGCATATAAAAACAACACATTGATTCTTGCAAACAGTTATTCATACCAGAACGATGATGAATTCCTGTATTTCTTTCTGTACTGCTTCAATCAGTTGAAACTGGATCAGATGAAAACAGTGGTTGAAATTGACGGGATAATACCAAAACATGCCAGTCTGGTTAAACAACTGGAGCGCTTTATCAAAAACGTAACTTTTGCCGGATGGCCTGAGGCATATAATTTTGCCAACGACTTTTACGATCTGCCGGCACATTATTTTACAAATCTTTATTCCAGCCTGTTGTGCGAATAATATCCGGAAAATATAAAATCAGAACCTTACCGGGACCAAAAGGTTTTACAGCACGGCCAACAACAGATTTTGCCAAGGAAAACCTTTTTAACGTACTTAAAAACAATTATGTGCTGGATGGAACTGATGCGTTGGATTTATTTTCAGGAACTGGCAGCATAAGCCTTGAACTGGCGTCCAATGGTTGCCGGAATGTTTTATCCCTGGAAAAGAATCCAAAACATCTGACATACATAAAGTCAATAATTGATCGTCTTAAGATTACGGAAATTGAAATAATGCGGGGTGACGCTTTTAAATATATTGAGCGTACAATTCAAAAATTTGATTTAATTTTTGCAGATCCACCTTATCAGCTGAAAGATATTGCTAAAATTCCGGATATTATTTTTGAGCGAAATTTATTGAATCCGGATGGATTGTTCATCCTGGAACATTCAAGGGATTATAACTTTTCGGATCACCCGAATTATAAGCAAAAAAAGGTTTACGGCAGCGTCAACTTTTCGTTTTTCCAACCAGCTTAGTTCTTTTCCTGTCTACTCTTGAAATAAGCACAAGCGCAACAGCTGTCAGCAACATACCTGAAAGTGTAATTACATCCGGCTTTTCCGATGATATTATGATCCAGCTTAAGATGACACCTGAAACCGGCACAAGAAATTTCCACATGTTCAAACTTGAAACTTTAATTCCCGGTCTCCTCAACAAACTGAACCAAATGCTTATGGCCACTGCACTCAACATACTCAGCCACGACAGGGACAGCCAATATTCCAGGGGAAACGGACCGGTCTGAAGACCTTCAATGGGCAAAGAAAGTACAAACAAACCAATCCCACCAATCACAAGCGTAGTGGAACTAAGCACCAGTGCCGGAACCTTACCTTTTGATTTTGCGATCACAATATTTGCAAATCCGCCCAGCGTATTGCTGACTAATAAAAACAATACACCAATCAGTTGAAAATCTGCTGACCCGGTGGCTTTCTTGCCAAGACTTACCAGCACAATTCCTGAAAAGCCCAGCAACATAACCAGCGCCTTTTTGAGCCCCATCTTATCGTTGTCCATCATAAAATGCGACATGAATGCGATGAAAAGCGGACCACTTCCTACAATGATCGCTCCTATAGCTCCCGGAACACGGCTCATGCCATTATAGAAAAAGGCATATAGCCCAAATACATGCAAAAAGCTTACTAATAAAATAAAAGGCAGATTCTTAAAAATAATGTTCCAGTAACCTTTATTTCGCATAGCCAGTGGAACCAGCATAAGTCCGGAAAGTGTAAATCTTATTCCTGCAAATTGTAGCGGTTGCGTGTATTGCAAGCCTACTTTAATAACAGCAAATGCGGATGACCAAAGCAGACAGGCAATAATGGCCAGTACTATTGTATTTGTTTCGCGTTTCATTCAGGCCACAAAAGTAGATCATTTTAGGCTTTCAAACTATATTCGAATAAGAAATATCATTAGCATTAACATATCTGCTTGCAATTCAGGAAAATATAACTTAATTTGGTGCCTTTATCAAAACTAACCTCACATGAAACCACTAATCTTTCTTAGCTTAATAATGCTTTTTGCATGTACGCCAAAAGCAGACTGGACCAAATGGCGGGGGCCGGAAGCCAACGGCAAAATCGCAAGTCAAAAACCCTGGACCACACAACTGGATTCGTCCCTGATTATCTGGCAGAAAAACATTGGAAAAGGACATTCCTCCATCACAGTACAGGATAATCGCGCTTATGTCAATGGCTGGTCGCAAAACATCGAAGGTACCGATACTGTAAACATGTCCTCTGTGCTTTGTCTTGATACCGAATCTGGAAATGAAATCTGGAAATTCCCTTATCCCTCGGATGAGCGCAGTTATCCCGGCCCACGTGCAACTCCGGTTCTGGATGGAAAAAATTTGTATGTACTAAGCTGGGAAGGCTCCTTATTTTGTTTAAATGCTGAAGATGGAAGCGAATTGTGGAAGCGGGATATATACAGCGATTCACTTATTGTTAGAGATAGCTGGGGTGTTTGTTCCTCTCCGGTTATTTACCAAAATCTGTTACTCCTGAACCTGAATCATCATGGTATTGCATTTGACAAAACCAACGGACAACTTATATGGAATAGTCCGAAAGGAAGCGGAGCCTTTTCATCCACTACTCTGTTCGATTACAATGGTACTCCGGCAGGAACGTTCATGAGCGATTCGTCACTTTATATCGTTGATATTTCAAACGGGACTATACTAAACAGCTATATGCCGGACGATAATTTCAGAAAAGAGAATGATATCATTCTTACCAATGATCCGAACAGGCTGTTTTTGTCCAATGAACTGATAGAATTAAAAGACTCCATTTACAAGTCAGTATGGAGAAATGATACTATCGCATCATTCTTCAGGACAGGAGTTATTGTTGATGGTTACGTTTACCAGTTCAATAATTTCAGAAACAAAATGCATTTGTACTGCATTGAACTGGCTTCCGGTAAAGAAATGTGGAAGCATAAATATGATATCTTCGGTGCGTTATCCGCAGTAGATAATAAGTTGGTAGTATTAACCGGATTAGGCAAAGTTGTTATCGTTGAGGCTAATCCCGATGCTTACACTGAACTTTCAGAATTGCAGGTTCTTCCGTCGGTTAACAAAAATACGCATTGGTGCTGGACTGCTCCCACTTTCGCCAACGGAAATATTTATGTCAGAAATTCCAACGGAGATATGGCTTGCATCAGGGTCGAAATATAGTCTTTGAATGCCCCTACAGAATGTCGAAAGCATTATATTATTTCAGTAAAATATAACATCTAACTGTTAAAAAGTATTAAGCTATAATCAGCTGTAATACTGGAACTTACCGCCCAATACCATTAGTAGTGCCCACCCTCTCTATTTTTATTCAATCTAAAATTAAACAACAACCGGTTTAGTATTGTTAATTGAGTACATTCCCGGAAGGGAGTGATAAAACAGGGAATAAAACAAAGAAATATTAATAATTAAAACTGAAATATTATGGCTTACAAATTACCGGAACTTGGGTATGATTATGCAGCCCTTGAACCACACATCGACGCACGGACAATGGAAATCCATCACACAAAACACCATGCTGGTTATACAAATAATTTAAATGCGGCAGTTGAAAATACAGATCTTGCAAATAAATCAATTGAAGAAATTTTTGCCGGTGTTTCTAAATTATCTCCTGCGGTAAGAAATAATGGTGGCGGATTTTACAATCACAAATTATTCTGGGAATGGATTGCTCCCGGATCAGGAAAAGAGATGGATGCCAATCTTAAAGCAGCTATCGAAAAGGCTTTTGGATCATTGGATAAATTTAAGGATGAATTCTCAAAAGCTGCAGCTACGCGCTTCGGATCAGGTTGGGCATGGCTTGTAAAGCTTGACAATGGTGACCTGGTTGTTACATCAACACCTAATCAGGATAACCCGTTAATGGATGTTGCTGACGTTAAAGGTAAACCAATTCTGGGAATTGATGTATGGGAACATGCATATTACCTGAATTATCAGAACAGACGTCCTGACTACATCAGTGCATTCTGGAATGTGGTTAACTGGGATAAGGTTGCTGAGCTTTATAACGAATAAAGAAACGAAATATACCTAAATTAAAACTGTGTTACACAAGTTGTAATGCAGTTTTTTTATGCCCTAAAACGGGTATCCTAAAGCAAGATTGAAAACCAGGTTATTTTTATACCAGTTCCAGGATGAAAGATTTGCAGAACGTGTCAACCAACGTTCACCTGAAGACAAAGACGGATTTCTGAGCGGCATACCAATATCAAGCCGGAGAATTATAATTGATGCATCCAGACGGAGACCGAGACCTGCATCTACGGCGAGTTGAGATGGCACATTCCCTGCTTTAAACAGTCCACCGGGTTTATTGGTATTTTCGTGCAACAGCCACACATTACCTGCATCCATAAATACAGCACCTTTAAAAAAGCCTGCAATCGGGAAACGGTATTCCAGGCTGGTTTCTAGCTTCAAATCTCCGGATTGATCCGACAAAATATTGTTTACGGTAGTATCCCTGTATGATCCCGGACCAATGGAATGGTAGCGAAATCCTCTGAGGCTATTGGCGCCTCCTGCGAAAAACTGTCTGCTGTAAGGCAAAACACCGGAATTATTATAGGCATATCCCATACCACCATAAAGTCTGTAAACCAGTGATCCGTAACGCTTAAAATCGTAATAAAACCGTGTATCCAGTGTGGTTCTTGCAAACTGGGCATAATAAACACCAAAAAATGTGTTGCCGGTTGTCCTTTTTCCATCCAGAAGATTTAAAAGATTACCTGCAGTTTCCACATGTCCGCTAAAATATGTTGCAATTCGGCGTTTCGTAAACTGCTGATTATTATAAGTGAACGTATACTGCCAGCTCAGGATAAATTGCTCTGCATAACTTTGCGTTACCAGCGGATCTGTTTCATATAACTTAATAAACGCATCTGATCGTTGGTAAATATTGGCATAATCCAGTGACAAAATTTTCAGACTGTGATGTTTTTCTGCGGTCTCCTGCCAGTTGTATGCCCAACCGGCATCAAGTGAATACATGGTAAAAAACTGTTCACGCCTCAAAAAGGAATTATCGAGACTAAATGTTGTAGACGAAGTATATTTATCAGCCAGGAACCTGTTGATATCTACAAAAGGGAAAACAAGTTTAGGGATCTCCAGCGATGACTTAAGTGAAAGATTAAGTGAGTTAACTCCTTTCTGCTTACTAAACAACTGTGTTTCAAATCCCGCATTCAAACCAATACCAAGCTTTTGTGCCCGGTGTATAAAATTCCTATCCTTATAATCCAGACTTAATCCGGGGCCGCTCAGATCATTGGATTTTGTAGCAGCTTCCAGCGTAAGATCAAATGTTCTCGGCACATCCGTTGTCAATCTGATTTCAGGAATCAGAACCGGTGTTTTTGATGAAGAATCTTCCCTGTAATTAATATTTATGTAACGGTAAACGTCTAATCCAACAAGTTTTCCGATTGTAGCATTATGCCTGTCTAAGCGAAACTGTTCTCCGGGACGTAATAATATACTTCTTTTAAGTACAGCAGGTTTTAACGCCGGCTCCTTTGCAATATAATGAATCCCTTCAAAATTCAGTGTATCTGAATCAGCTTGAGCGTTTTCATCTTCAACCGCATAAATATCACCAAGCGTAAAAATCCGGGTGGCTTTATCCGGCATAGAAGGCTTAAGATACATTATCAGATCGATGGTATGGTTCACTCTGCTGCTGTCCAGCTTATATCCAATATAATCCGGAATAAAGGCGTAATATCCTCTATTATTCAGATATGAACCAATCCGTGCCCGCTCCTCCTTTAGTAGATCCAGATCGTAATATTCTCCCTTCTTCAGCACCGTGTTAACACGTGAATTCCGGATCTGGTGCGTGATCATATTGGTAGTATCCGGAAAGGTGACCGTATTGATCCGGTATCTAAACCCAGGATGTACTTCATATTCGACAGTGGTTTGCTGCTTAACCGTGACTGGATCGAATGAAGTCCTTGCATCAAAATATCCCTGTCGCTTAAGTTCGTACTGCAGATTGTTTCTGGAACGTTCAGCCATATATGTTTTATAGACCACAGGTTCCTCTCCAATTTTATATTTGAGCCAATGTCTTATCCCCTTCGCCGGGACCGAATCACCTGCCACATGATAAAACCACATCCTTAAAGGAAATAATCCAAGTAATTTTCTGTTGGGCTCAGGAATGATCACTTCATCAAGATCATTCTTCAGGGAAAGATCCTCATAAAATTTGTCGTCCATCTTAAGTTTGGCACCGGTATACAGTGTTTCATCTTTACTGATATAGCGTGTCGGTTTACATCCCACCAATAAAAGAAGTGTGAGTGAAATCATAAATAGTCTGTTCACTATGTCTCTATTCCTGTTCATCACTTTTTTTCTGCACCATTTTCTTATTATCCCGTTTAAATAATTCGCTGAAATGGGTAAATGCCTTGCTTAACTTCAGGGCAACTCCGGTTTTGGTAACATCGCCAACCAGAACGTCTTCGTATTCTGATGATCGAAATGCCTGAACACTTACACTTCCATCTTTGGATATTTTATAATCTATTTTAAAATCACCAGCCAAACCACCCGATCCCGGAGGCCTGTTATTTTCATTTTCAACATTGATGCTGCTTCCTACTTCGATGGTCAGTCTGTCGCTGAACAGGGACTTTGATGCACCGAATATCAGATCTGTATTTCCTGAACCGGAACCGTTTAGGCCCGCACGGGATTCCACATCCAAAGTAAGATTTATACCTTTAATATAGTTCTGTGCAAACTGGTTGAAACTGTTGCTCAGAATATTACTCAAACCGTTTCTGGCAGTATTGTTTAACTGATACGCCACATCCGGACCGCCTACATTCTGATTCATGAACGATTTAAAGATCAGTAAAGATAACACCTGCTTGTTCACAGCAGATTCGTCATTATTGAGCCTGCTGAGTTTTTCTGAAACCAGCGCATCGGCTTTCCCCGGTGGAGTTTCAATATCGAAATTTATATCAGGAGATAATAAATCGCCCTTAAGGTTCATGACAACACTAAAAGGTATGGGGTTTCTGTACTGCGACAAACTCTGACTTCCGGCATTCAGTTCTGTTGCAACCAGACCGATCGGACTTGTATTCACATCGTAGGATGCAACCATGTTTACCGTTGGTTTATATACATTTCCAGTCCATAATAAATAACTCCCCTGCCGAATATTAAATGTTCTTTTGAAAACGCTGTACAGCAAAAGTGTATATTTCCCACTATTAATAGTGTATCTGCCACTTAACGATGGTTCCAGGTTGTCTCTGAGCCGCAATGAAAAATCTCCTTTCCCGCTTACCTGCAACTGCTCCTTTGATACCGGATCAATAACAATGGTCAACGGAATATTATCCTGAAACGAAATATTGGCTGTTACATCAGGCATGATACCGGAATAATTCAGGCTCTGATCCGATACTTTTGTTACCATAGACGTATCTCTGTTGATAAACTCTGCAATATCCTGGTCTTCCTCCGGGTTAACCGACGATTCAGGGACTGTAAAATGAAGGTCCGAGCCGTTTTTTATGATTGTATTCAATTTCAATACCGGATGATCCAGATTACCGGTAAGGTCAGCATCCATATCCGTGATAAGTGTACCGTGATACAAATCCTGTTCATTTTCTGCCACATTTACAAACATAAAATCAGATGCCTTAAACTTAAGATTAAAGGTTGTTTGATTATCAGGACGATATGCAACCGTTCCATTCAGCACAGCCTTGTGATTATTTTTGTCCAGCAGAGTTGTTTCTTTAAACTGTAATGTATTGTTCTGAACCGAAACCGCAGCATTATTCATGGTTAACGGAGAATTTAACATCACAGGATTAACCAGCAGGCTGTCAAATGTAAGCTTGCCGTTCAGCAAGGGTTCATCTGTTGATCCGGATAATTTCAGCTGACCTGACAGTTCTCCTTTTAACGTGTGAAACTGATTTTTGAGTAAAGGAGCAAAAGGAGACAATGTAAACCTGTTCAGATCTATGTCCATATCAAGATTAGTCTGTTCGCCAACATTATACTGCCCTTTTAAGGTTGAGGTTAATCCGTTATTCTGTAAATCAATTTTAAAACTATACAGGTTCTCAGATTTCTGCTCAGCCTTTAAATCGAGTAAGCTGAAAACGGTATTCCCGAATAATGTAAGATCAGAAATGAGCAAATCTGAAGTAAAGGTGTTTTTATCGTCTTTCCTGCCGAATGTTGCATCTCCGTTTATCAATGCTGAAGGAGCCGTTCCATCGTATTTAGCCAGAGACGCCAGTGTTTTGAGATTAAAGTTGGCAAAATGGATATTGGTGCTTTCTCTGCTTTCATCGGCATAACTGGCTATTTCGAGCGTATCGGAGCCGTGTGTGAGATTAAAATTCCGAAAATCTATCCTGTTATTACTGAAAAGAATTGCATTATCCGGCCTAATTCCCCATGCATTCCGGTTCAAAATAAGGCTGTCACTTAAAATACTAAGGCGCATACCATCATCCTTTTCCGGTTTTGATATAACAGCCTGAATATAATAGTTAGAACCTTTCTTATCCCAAGGCAGGTCAAATGTGTTAAATAGCTGCATCCCTTTTCTAGAACCGGATAGTCTGGTTGTAGGTAAAGTAACAGCTTCAGAATGTATTTCCCTGAATCCGGTTCTGTAGTCAAAATTATCGTCATCAGCGCTTAAAGACAGATAAAATGAATCAACCGCAACTGATCCGTATTCCATATATGGCATCAAAAGTTTCGCATCCAAACCATCTTCCTGATTGTAAGACGCAATAAAGGATGAGGGGTTCAACTGTTTTAAATCTGGGACCAGAAGCTGAGTATAAACAGGATCTTCTTTCAGTGTCAGTTTAAAGTTAAATGTTTTTGCGTATGTTTTCTGAATCGTAGAAGTATCACCTGAAGCGGATAAAAATGTAACAACATTTTTAAATAATCCCGGTAAATCCAGAGGATTTAATGTTCCGTTATATTCAGCTGCGGCGAATGGAGAAATCAACACGATATGGTTCGTATCCCCAACCTGGGCATTCAACAAAAGTGAATCGGGATAATAAACTGTATTATTGCGGTTTACAATTAACTTATTCACGGACAAAGAACCAGTGAAATCATCCGGCAATTTTCCTGACATATCAGCACTGAGTTGACCGCCCAACCTCATATCTTCATCATATAGTTTTAAAGCCTGAAGATCAACGTAATCTACATTCAGTACAACTTTAATGCTGTTCATACTATCTTTTGCAAAGTACGACGCATTTGAACTGAGTCGTAATTCAGGATCATCCGAATTCAGGACTGCCAAAATGGTATCATTTTTTTGTTCAGCATTAATGGTAATATCTCTGTACGAATGTCCCGAATAAGCCAATGAGTTGATCCTGACCTGCCCGTTAAGTTGTTTAACCTCGTCCTGCGAAAATACGGTATGCAAATCCGCGTTAGCTGATAAGGCTCCAATTGTATCAGGATTATTTAAAAGTTCTCCCAGCCGATAGCCTGGAATATCAAGAATTACATCAACAGTGGCGGTATTTTGCAATGTGTCGCCTTTATACGACGCTTTCGCTAAAAACTCTCCCTGAACAGACTTAACTGATAAATCAGCCTTTAAATCTAGCAATGTCCCTTTTGCCTTTCCTGAAATCAAAATTGTATCCGGTAAAACAAGGTTTTCAGGCAACTCCATGCCTGCCAGATAGGATTTAAGGGCAGGATAATTCATCCACAGTTTTTTTATATCTATATCTGTTTCTATTTTATCCGCATCGGGTAATCCTTTAACCAATCCTTTCAGTTTTAAGTCCGCCTTGTCTTTTACAAACAAATCGAACTGACTAATATCCAATGCTCCTGGGTTTCCCTTAACTACAGTATGCAAATTCAGCACGGTGTTACCTTCTGTTAGTTTTGGGAAGGAATCTGAAAGTTCGGGTATGAAATAAGCTACATCATTAAGATTAATTCCGGCATTCTGATTAAAGCTTTCAATTTTTATGCTTTGCGGTTGATCCAATAATTCCTGAAGCGAATTATAGCTAAGCGCCAGTTTCCCTGAATATGAACTTGCAGGAGTACTTATTTCCAGCGGATCAATCTTCAGTGACGTCTCCTGAACCGAAAGTCCTGCAGTTAGGTTCTTTATTTGAAACCGCTTGTCTGAATGTAACGAAAGTTTGTTTAGATTTCCCTTAATACCTTTTTTATCCAGCTTAAAATTTTCAAGCGAGCCGGTGAAATCTGAAATGTGAATATGCTTCGGATCAAAGCCTGACGTAGTTATATCCTGGTTCGGATCCAGTGAAAAGACGTTATTTTCAAAATTCAGTTCATCAACCGTAATATTCCAGTCAGGAAAACTGAATATATATTGCGAATCAGGTTCTGATCCCTCAACAATTACACTATCTCCCGGTGAGCCTGAATAAATCAACAATATACTGTTGGCTAATTCCAATGATTTTAATGCAATGATCTGACGACCTAAATCGAAGGTATTGTCCTTTGTTTCCAAATTTATCTTTTGCGCATCAATAACGGAACCTGAAGCATCTTCGTATTTAAAGGCGCAGTTTTTCAGCACACCTTTCCTCCGTAAATTCACGATCAGGCTCATTGGCCCGCTACTTTCGTCAGTCTCTGAACCTGAAATCCCGGCGTGAAGAAAAGCAGTGGTATTAGTCAACTCAAAATCTTTAATGGTGAAGGCATTCTGTTGCAGATCAATTTCGTCCATATCTACCTTAAAGTGTCCAAGATTTACCTGCATTTTATTCTTCGAGACGGCGTCATCCATTAAAAAATGAATGTGATCCAATACAACCGTTCCCACCGAAATCTTCATAGGTTTTGTTGTTGAACTATCCGTTTCAGAACCAGTAGCGGTATTAAATGCAAAATTAAACAGCGAATCTTTTTCGTCCCGGATCAACCGTAAGCCTGAATTTTGAAGTTTTGCATTTTCAATAACGAGATGTTTTTTCAATAGCGGCAACAACTTTACCGACACTGAAAGATAGTCCCCATAAGCCAGTGTGTCCTTATCGGTTCCCTGTATATAAAAATTCCTGACGGCTATTTGGGCGGGCGGCGTATAACGTATGGACCCAATGGAAATATCGGTATCCAACTCTTTTTCTGCCTTGGCAACAACTTTTTGCTTAATGTAATTTCCGGTTGGAGGAATAATAAGAAGAGTGGTTATCAATAACAATAAAAACACCACCGTACTGATCAAAACAAGCAAGGTTTTGAACGCAATTTTTAAAATACGGTGTCTCTTTTTAGCCATAGCATAAACTTAAACTACCAATTAACACACAAAAACGGTGCTGATTGGCAGTTTATCAAAGGTAGATAAATTAAAGAAAATCGGAGTGTCTATTCTTCGGTTTCTGATTCTTCCTTTCTGCTGTTCCTTACTTTATTAAATATCGTTATCAAAGCCATTTGTATAAGCTTCTTTCCATATTCCATCACGCTCTGTCGTGCAGATTCCACCAGGGTATATCTGATTCCTTTCAGAGAAGTTACAAACGCTTTCTCCTTCATTGTCACATCGTATTCCAGCATATACTTTACATACGACAGTTCCTGAAGTGAACGTATTCTGTGCAGCTTATGTTTCTCTAAGGTTTTCATTTCTCATCGTGGTCTTTAGAATTAAAAATTATGGAAGATAAATGCTTTACCAATGGATTGGAAAAAATCTGTCTGCGGAATACATAACCCAGAATTATAATCAGCAAATAAACACCACCGGAAATAAGGAAACCCACAGAGATGCTTCCGTGTACTTCGCCGTACCAGAACGAGAAGGCAAACGAAATCAACATAAAAAACATTAACAGGGAGACCAGAACCAGGATAGTGGTAATGAAGTAAGTTCCGATACGGGTAAACTTTTCAAGCATTTCCACCTTCCACAAATTAATGCGGGCCTGAAGGTATCCCTGAATAATATCATTTAACTCCGAAATATTCTCTTTAAATGATTCCTTTTGCATGACTATTTCTTTTGAGCCGATGTTGCCTTTGCCTCAACTTCTTCTACTTTCTCCTCCGCTTTCTTTTTTACGTTTTTCTCAAGGTCGTTAAACCTGGTTTTTACCTCATCCACAAATTCAGAGACGTATGACTTTAAATCATCCATACTGTCACTCATGGTATCTTTCAGATCATCGGAAGCTTTTTTTGCTTTTTTAGAAATTTTCTTCCGGGTTTTTTTCCCTTTGTCCGGAGCGAATAATATTCCGGCCAATGCACCGGATGCAGCTCCGGCTAAGAATCCTAATACTGCATTTGATGTTTTTGACATAACTTTATTTTTTTAATGGTTAAACATATTTTTACTGATTAATACTACCAAAAGCCTGCCATAATGATGTTTCCCGCATTTTCAGCCATTTTCACATATTGCTTTGGGGTTTTATTACCCAAACTTCCATAAAATCTGTGGAATTATGTCACATCAGTTCCAACCTCTTGTCGTTACAGCAAAGGGTTAAGGCATTAAGGCTCAGTTTTTGATTCTGAATTTTATAAACTAGATTTTATGAATATAAGTTCCGTTCAGGTATCAAATACCGCAAACATACTGATTGTATTTCTGGCGTCTGTTGCCATAATGTATTTAGGAAGAACCATACTTATTCCCCTTTTTCTGGGATTAATACTTGCTTTGCTGCTCTTACCAATCAATGATTTCTTCGAAAAAAAGCTACCACGATTAATATCCATCATTCTCACATTTCTTTCAATAGCTTTAGTTCTGACCGGGATAATGTATTTTTTCGGATCCCAGTTTGTAAAACTTTATGATAATGTAAAGGATTTCGGTGCCAGCATAGACAAACTGCTGACCAGTTTCTTTCATCTGATTAACGACAATCTGTTCAGTGGTGAAATTAAGATAGAAGATTTGCTAAGTCAGGAAAATGGCAGCGTATTGCCAACATCCACCATAATACAAAAGACCATTAGTGTATCAAGTGGTTTTTTATCTGCAATTGCGTTAACGGTCGTCTTTTCCTTTCTTTATCTTTTGTATCGTTCTTCATTCAGGATTTTTCTGGTCGAAAAAACCAGGTTCAGTGATAAAAAAGAAATTGCGAACATTATTATAAGGATCAAAAAAGTGATCCAGAAATACTTTTACGGAGTCTTCTTTGTTATGCTTATACTGGGCATTCTTAATGGATTCGGTTTATGGATCATTGGACTGGATTACCCGTTCCTGTTCGGATTCTTCGCAGCTTTTCTGGCAATCATTCCTTATATAGGATCATTTATTGGTGGAGCACTGCCTTTCTTGTATGCTGTCCTCAATTTTGATTCTATCTGGCCTGCGGTGTGGGTCGTTGCATGGTACACCCTGGTTCAGGCATTCGAAGGAAACTTCCTTACGCCTAAGGTTGTTGGATCACAGGTAAGCCTGAATCCTCTTTTTGCCTTAATAGCTCTTATTCTGGGCGGAATTATATGGGGAATTGCCGGAATGATCTTATTCATCCCCTTATTTGCCATTCTTAAAATAGTATTGGAGAACATTGAAGAATTAAAACCCTATAGTTTTATGCTGGGTAAAAAGTTTGGACATAACCA
The DNA here is from genome assembly GCF_042436675.1 of Quyinboa ferrireducens. Lineage (NCBI taxonomy): Bacteria > Pseudomonadati > Bacteroidota > Bacteroidia > Bacteroidales > Quyinboaceae > Quyinboa > Quyinboa ferrireducens. The sequence goes on from NZ_JBHMVA010000011.1 coordinate 114,313, forward strand.
AAGTTAATATCTGTCACAAATTCTCATTTAACAAAATATCCTTCTCCTTTTCTACTACAGATGAAACACCCATTGCATTATTGGAGCTTACTTTTGTCAACAGCAATTCTAAAATTGGCAACATCCGTTTTAAACCACCGGTGTTGATGATAAATGTCCACAATCCTTCGAACTTCTTCCAACCGCCTGTATAAAAAAGATGCTTTAATTGATGTACTAATTCATCATGCGAAAAAGAGGCTTTGAAAATACTGTTCCATTTATAGAACTCTTTATATGCCCATCTGTAGCCCTGTTCCAATTCTTCGGCAGATAATGACTTTGATTGATATACTACATGGCGTGTATCATAAAGATCCCAGTCTTTGGTTATTATTCTGCCGGAATTCAGCATCGATTCATATAGTCTGGTCCCGGGATAAGGCGTAAGAATATGATATGTTGATGTGGTTATAGCATGTTCAACACCCCAATCCACCGTTCGCCTGAATACATCTTTATCATCACCGTCCAGACCAAAAACAAAACTCCCATTGATCATAATCCCCAGTTCATGTAATCTTGCCACAGCTCTTTCATAATCCATTTTCAGGTTATGACTTTTATTGCTTTGTTTTAAGTTCTCGGGTGAAAAAGTCTCAAATCCAACAAACAAACTTCGGAGCCCTGCTTCTGCAGCTTTTTCAATCAGATTGCCTTCCAGAATTGATTTGACGGTGGCTGCTCCCTGGAACACCCTGTTCATACCGCGCATTCCCTCAAAGAGCTCAGAGGCCAGCCTGGGGTTTCCAAATAAATGATCGTCGAGAAAGTATAAATGACGCCCTTTTAGACGAGATATTTCTGTAAGTATTTCATCTACCCTTTGGGTATAAAATGATTTACCGCCTTTAAAAAATGCATCTTTATAACAAAAATCACAATGGTGTGGACAACCTCTCGAAATAACCAACGAGTTGGGCACCAGGTATTTTCCCCGTTTTATCAGGTCTCTTCTTACCGGCGGCTGATTTTGAATGGTTCTTCCCTCTGTGGATGTATATCTTTTCCGGGCTCTTTTCAGTCTGAAATCGCGCAAAAATTCAGGAAAGGTTTGTTCTGCAGGGCCAAGAAAAATAGTGTCGGCAAATTGTGAGGCTTCATCCGGCAAAGATGTTACATGTAAACCACCTAAAGCAACATATACACCTTTTGTTCTGTAATGTTGTGCAATCGCATATGCACGTTTTGCATTCGTAATATAAACCTGTATCAAAACCAAATCCGGTAAATCATCCTGATACAGTTCTTCCACATGCTGATCCTGAAGCTCAACATCATCACTTTCATCAAAATACGCGGCTAAAGTTGCTAATCCTAAAGGGGGAAATAACGAATACTTAATGGGTCTCCAAAACGCACTTCCGGCTTCTGTAAGAGAAGGTAAAATAAGTTTAACTTTCATACTAAAAGAAAATTCAGGCCAGAATGCTTACGCGTGTTTAAGTAACCTGCAAATTATCAATTTAGTATAAACAGGGTCAAACTATTAACATTTATTACTTTTTTTACATATGTATTTGTATGTGCTTAGAGTGTAAAATATTTCACACACTAACAGGCGAATGTCCTTAAGTGTGCATTCAAGAAAATAGGCGAAATGTTTTTCAAATTTTGTTAATCTTTTCGATCCGTTTTTTCCATTTCGTTCAGGATCTCATCCACATCTGCTTCACCTGTATAAAGCACAAGGGAATATTTCAACACCAAAGGTTTTCTTTTTTGCAATAACACAGGTTTTCTTCCCGGAAATACTGCATTCTGCATGCTCCTTTTATCACGCAGGATCCATGTTTGAGGTCCGGGTTGATTTTCAGGGTTAGCATAAATCAAAATACCGCCCGGTGCTGTTCCGTCTTTTGCAAATGAACCTGTTATATTCATATAATATCCGGCTTCTATGGCTTCATTTTCCGGTTCAACTTTACTATTTGAAGAATAAAACTGCACATCGTCAGGCAATACAATCCGTGTTGAAAATCCACCATAACCTTTTACATCGTCGGAACCTCCAAGTTGTAAACTATCGACCAGTGGTGTCAGATGAATGATAAAATCAATTATCCTGTAATTCTCTTTTTGTGGATGAAATACGTAGCTTACCTTTTCTCTCAGGTATGGCCTTTTAGAATTTTTATAGTTAGGAGAGAGCCAGAATGCTTTCGTTCTCAACAGTCCGTCACCATCCTTTAACGACCTGAACTTCACACGTTTTATATCCGTCTTAAAATACTTAAGATCCCACGAATCGCTTACAGATTCTGAACCAATTAATATCTGATGCCATGCCCAGAATATTCCCCGATGGTGCAAATGATCTTCCGGTGCATTTTCAGTCATAACTGTTTCATCGGGCAAATAAACCGGATGAAGAAAGTCATTCCGCATCAGTTCAGGTGTTGGTCCGGTAAGATCGTACTGAAAAAAGGCCACATTCTTTTCTCCTTCCTTTACCAGGTATCCGCCATCCACCTTCTGCATTGCCATTTGCGAGTAACCTGGCTTCAACACAAGAAACAGGAGTACTGTTACCGTAACGATATATTTTTGAACCATGATTATCAGTATCTAATGTTATCCTAAAATAAAAATATCTCTTCAAATAATGTATTTATTACAGATGCTATCCGGCAGGTTTCCTTCCATTTCATTAAAAAAGAAACAGGGCTGACAAAACGAGCGTTTTATCAACCCTGCAAGCATCATCAAATGTTTATATGAAGGATTAGATGTTATCCAATTTATCTCCGAACTCTTTCAGTTTGGTTTTCACATCAGCCATGAAATCCTTGAGTTCATCACCGGTCTTATCACCAAAATCTGAAATTTTTGATCGGATATCTTTACTTTGTTTCTGAAGATCTTCCAGTGCTTCTTCAGTTTTTTCATTTATTTTCTCACCGGACTCTTCAGCCTTATCCCTGAATTTATCGACTTTATCATCGAAGTTATCCAGCGCCTCATTAACAGTCCGCTTCATATCATCCGGTTTATCTTTTATCGCTTCTGCAATTTCTTCCTTTACGTCTTTTAATTCATCACGTAAATTAGCTATTGCATCCTGAGCTTCATCCTGCATCTGAGTCTGCTCTTTCTCCGAATCCTTTTTCTTGTTTTGCATATTACACCCGGCTATAAAAAACAGTGCCAGGGTTGAAAATAATATTACTCGTAAATTTTTCATAATTATAATTTTGTGATTAATACTTGTTATAAATCTCACTCTCAACTTTAATTTTTATAAATTATTGATTTCTTCAATCAGTTCTTCTTTCGATTTACCAATACGTTTTTGTAAACGACCAAGAAGCTGATCTTCCTTACCTTCAACATAGGCAAGATCGTCATTGGTTAAATCTCCATACTTTTCTTTCAAATAACCTTTTACCTGGTTCCAGTTTCCTTTTATTTCAAACTTATTCATAACTATCTTTTTATGTGTTTTATATTTTATAATGAAAATCCTGTGCCACAAAATTCATTACAGACCTCAAGCCTTTATTTATACGTACACGCACACGTTCGGACTAAATATAAATCTTTATCATCACGTATTATTCGGGCATAAATTCCACAAAAAAGTGTGGAACATAGTTACAAAATCAGATACTCAAAACAGGATCTGTGAAACTGACTTTGTTTAATTGAACCAAAACATTTAGTTAATTCACTCATTCAAAACTTCCGTATTCAAAAATATATCAGCTTGTTACCATCAAAACCTTCCCTTTAATAATTGTAATGCCCTGAAACATATACAGGAAATTAAACAATGGTATGCACCTTGTTGTATAAGTATTAAATCAATTTTCATGGTGAAAAATAGTTAAGATGAAAATTCCGCTTGATGATGTAATACTGGAGAAGTTATTGACGACAGAGTCGCACAACGAGGAATATAATAATATCGCAAATTTGCTGAATTTAATTCCTTCTGTCATTCTTATTGTTGATCCTGAAGGTAAAATCGTTTTTGTCAATGATGCTGCATGTAAGGTTCTTGGATCAGACTGCAAAGTCCTTGCCGGTAAGAGTTTTGAAAAATTTATTGTACCAGGTGACAAGAACACTTATAACCAGCTACTTAAAACCATAGAGAATTCGGGTACCATTCCTGAAACATTTATCCTGAAAATTTATTCTTCCGAAGAGGACATCGTTACTCTTAGCTGTAATAACACCTTAATAAAATCAGAAAATGACGATTATGGATTGCTGATTTCAGCCACCGATATTTCCCAGCTGATGCATCATTATCAGGTGCTTGAACTCAAGCTTCGAAAAACAATTGATGAAGCTGAAAATGCCAATAAAATAAAAAGTGAATTTCTGGCCAATATCAGCCATGAGATAAGAACACCATTAAATGCAATAATTGGCTTCTCTGAACAATTGAGCCAGACCGAATTACAGGATCAACAGGAAGAATTTGTCAAGGTCATATCCAAATCATCAGAACATTTGCTCTACCTGGTAAACGACATACTTATCTTATCAAAGATTGAGGCTAATGCTATAAAATTCGACGTATCTCCATTTAAAGTTGAATCGGTAATAACATACATTTACAACACTCTTAAAATAAAAGCAGAACAAAAGGATCTGATCTTCACTTACGACATTGACCCCCGACTGAATATGGTTATAAAAGGCGATCCCTTCCGCTTGCGGCAAATCATTATTAACCTGGTAAATAATGCTATAAAATTTACGCACAATGGTTATGTGGAAATGAAATGCTTTATGATTTCGGATCAGGATGATGAAGTAAAAATCAGGTTCGATGTTATGGATACAGGTATTGGTATCAGCACCGATAAAATGGCTACAATTTTTGATCAGTTTAGTCAGGCTGACTCACGGATCACCAAACGTTACGGAGGGACAGGACTTGGGCTTACTATTTGCAAAAACCTGATCGAAAAACAAAACGGCAGCCTGACCGTAAAAAGTGAAGAAGGAATGGGAACCCGGTTCAGCTTTGTATTACCTTTCAAAAAGGGTAAGGAACATGAATTATCGGACGACACCATAGAGAATTTTGATTTTATGGAATTGTCTGACAAACATATTTTATTGGTGGATGATGACAGTGTCAACAGGTTACTGGGGAAAACGATTCTTGAAAAATTAAAATGTAGCTACGAACTGGCGGGCAATGGACAAGAAGCCATAAAAATACTAAACGAAAATAGCTTTGATGTGGTGTTGCTCGACATCCATATGCCGGATATCAGTGGCCTGGATGTGGCAAAATATGTACGTAAAGAACTTAATAATAAGAACATTAAACTCATTGCGGTTACTGCTGATGTATTTAATGAGGACATTAAAAATTATTATTCTGCCGGTATTGACGGTTACTTAATAAAACCTTACCGTGAACTTGAGTTGTACAATGTGCTACGTAAAGTATTAAAACTTAAACCGGTTAAGAATTCTAAAAGTGCTGAAAAAGTAATCGTTACATCTGCAAAGACCCAATTGTATAACCTAAGGCAACTGAAAGATATTGCCGAAGGTAATAACGAATTTATTGTAAATATGATCCTAACCTTTATCACGAATTCAGAGACTGCCATTAAGGAGTTCCGAGAATATCTGGAACGTGATAAATGGAATTCCATCAAAGAAACGGCCCATCGGCTGCTTCCTTCCTACCGCCATCTTGAAGCATATGCTATAATTGACATGCTGACTGACATTAAAAACCTCACATCCAGTCAGTTTGGAAAAGACAAATCCTCTGAACTTGTGGAAAGTGTGACTTCAAAAATGAGAGAAGTTATCGAGAAATTAAGAAAAGAAGCAGACTCAATAAAATAAAAGCATATTATGGTATTTGCTTCTGTTGATACGATATCAGAAATATCTCTTTTAAAACTGTATACCAACATATACCTGAATTACACGGTTTTTTGAATCTTTTAATAACGTTTCAGCCAAATCGTCGTCCTGCTTTGCCACAGGATTAATACCGATTTTGTAATCTACACCGGCAAATACCGGAGCAAAGTTCAATTCCAGTCCGGCAACCACACCGTAGTCTACTTTGTTAAAATACTTCTCATCCAGATCGTCACTACTGGTTATATTAATAGAATTAAGAATTTCGGCTGTTGTTTCCGATTTGGCATTCAGTAAAATTGCAGCATAGGGGCCCAAATTAAAATGCAGGTTATCGGTAACAGAATAAGACAGTAATACCGGAATATCAATATAATCAAGTCTGAAGTCGGTCTGTCCATTCGAAAGTTCCAAACCCGCAAACGTATTTTTGAATTCAGCCTTAGAACCAAAGGTTGAAAACAAGACTTCCGGCTGAACCGAAAAGTTACTGACAAGAGGAATTAAGTAAGAAAAACCTGCCATATATCCGGCTTTATAGCTGTTATCTGAATTATCAGTATTTAATGTGGATAAATTCAGACCTCCCTTTATTCTGAATGATTCATTTTGTGCGCTAACAATAGAGCAGGTTAATGGTAACAACACTACAAGTGTTAAAAGTTTGAAATATTTTCGCATAATTTTATCGTTTAAAATTTACTTTTAACTTACATGCCAATTGTGTACCATAACACAATATCTTCTGCAAATGTCTTCCAACGTGCTTATATATAGCACTTCAGAAATTTTCAATATTATTTCACCTGTTTATTAAATCCACAATAAGTGGGAAATATCTACAGTATTAACCCCCATTAACACATTGAACCAATGTATTTCGTGCATGTTTTATAAGTAAGTTAAGAACATCATCGTTCCCTCAATACATCAAATATTTTATATGAAAAACCCGATATTAATCATAGACGACGACACATATATCAGTGATCTTCTGGTAAGGTATTTAAATCAGAAAGGTTATGCCGCCACAGGAACATATTCAGGTGAACAGGGGAAAAAACTGATTCTTCAAAACACGTATGATGTTATTTTATGCGATTATCGTCTTCCTGATACGAACGGAGAGGAAATGCTTGCTTTCGTCAAACAGAACAAAGCAAGCACTCCTATTATTATAATGACCGCCTATCAGGAAATTAAAACCGCTGTAAAACTTATTAAGAACGGTGCATATGATTATGTGACCAAGCCGGTTCTTCCTGATCAGATACTCCATTTGGTTTCAGGTGCCTGTGCAACTGTTAAACATGATCCTTCTGTGGAATTTTCATCAGGATTTATAACAGGACAAAGCAATAAAATTAAAAAAGTTTTATCCTATTGCGAGATCGTTGCTCCAACAGATGTGATGGTTATACTGCAGGGCGAAACCGGTTCAGGAAAGGAGTACATTGCAAGAGCCATACATAATTTAAGTGAACGAAAGGATAAACCGTTTGTAGCAGTAGACTGTGGAGCGCTGCCTAAAGAGCTTGCAAACAGTGAACTTTTTGGCCATTTAAAAGGATCATTTACCGGAGCAATTAATGACAAAAAGGGGTACTTTGAACAGGCTAAAGGTGGAACCTTATTTCTGGACGAGGTAGGAAACCTGACCTATGAAAATCAGGTGAAATTATTAAGAGCCCTTCAGGAAAAAGTTATATACCGCGTAGGAGGAAATAAACCCATAAAAACAGATGTTCGTATAATTACAGCCACAAATGAGGACCTGGCTGAAATGGTAAAACGCAATGAATTCCGCGAAGATCTTTATCATCGGTTAAATGGCTTTAAAATCAAGATTCCACCATTGCGCAAACGCATCGAAGACATTCCCGAATTTGTTAATTATTTTATCCATAAAGCCAATAAATCTTTCAATAAATCTGTAAAGAAGCTAAGTGATGAAGTAAATGACATTTTTATGAATTACAGGTGGGACGGAAATATCAGGGAGTTACGCAATGTGATTAACCGGTCCGTTTTACTAACCAGTGGCGACGAGATTACAACGGATGTATTACCTGAAGAGTTTACTGTAAAAGAAGAAAATAAAGGCCTTGATATTCAATCCGCAATACTAACTCAGGATGGCATACCAGACCTTCGCGAAGTAACTTCTCTAACCGAAAAAGAATTAATATTAAATGCTCTGGATGAGGCTAAATACAATAAATCAAAGGCCGCTAAAATGCTGAATATTGACCGTAAAACGCTGTACAATAAATTAAAAACCTACAACATTGATGTAGCACGGCAATAAACTTATTTCAGCGTAAGATCTTTGATACAGATATTTTCATCCGAAAGAATAAATTTTTCCTCTGCATTCAGGATGGTTTGTCTGAGTTTTTTATAAGCTGACTGTCTTAGCGGTAGAAAATTACTGCTCCCCAGATTATCCATCTTAAACCGGACATATTGAATAGTTATAATATCGATATCAACCGCCGGTTGGTATGCAGTATCATCAATCGTATTAACTTCAGAAATGATCCCTGCCCTTTGCAGGTCACTCATAATTTTACGCACCAGCCTTACCGGAATATTTTCGGCATCAGCAATTTCACTGGCTTTCAGAGGTTGCTCTCCCTCTTTAAACCGCTCTATGATAAGATAGAGAATATAAAACAATATCGTATTTCTGTATGCTATACTAATATCCTTAATATCACTGTCGTATAAGAAGTTTTTATTATTCTGGATCGCAAAAGAAAATTCCGCACCGTATAATACCAGAACCCAACCCAACTGCAGAAACATCAGGAATAGCGGTAGTGCGGCAAACGTTCCGTAAACCGCATTGATCCGCGAAAGATAAACCTGCCCGTTAATATAACCATACTGCAGAAACTGGAATAAAATACCAACCAGAATTCCTGCGATCAAAGCCGGAACTACTTTAACCTTGGTATTTGGGATCACGATATAAAAAAGGAAAAATACCAGACTGTAAAGCACATAAGGTGCAACGGTTGCAAAGACTAAAGTTACTGGTCCAATTGCAAAATCAAGTCCCAAAATACTGAACAGCTCCTCTATTCTGGTTGTAACAAACACATTGGCTCCCGCCGAAAATATAATGATTACCGGCGCCAGGATCATAAAGCCAAAATAGTCTGTGTATTTTCGCAAAATCGATCGCGGCTTTCGGATCTGCCAGATATCATTAAAGGTATTTTCAATATGGCTCAGCATATTTATAACTGACCAAAACAGTATAATCAGCCCAATTCCAAGAATAAAGCCCTCCTGTGTTTTATCTAGATATTTATACGCAAATCCAAGTATTTTTTCGGCCACATTGGTCTTCCGGGTTTGCTGAACAGAATCCGGGTACATAGCTGTATCAGCTGCATTCTGAACAACCGACAGAGAATCGGATGTGATAACAATGGTCTGATCACTAAAATTTTTAATGATTTGTTCCTCAATATAATTCTGAAAGCCAAACCCCCTGGCAATTCCAAGCAATAACGCCAGAATCGGCACTACAGCCCACAACGAATAATAGGTAAGTGCAGATGCTCGAAGTTGCACCTTGTCTTCAAGAAACCCTCGTATGGACAAGGCCAAAACTCTGAACGGCTTCATCAGATAACGTTTCCATGTGGAAAGTTCCTTTTCAGGTATCCTCCAGATGTCCTGAGTGACAAACCTTATCAGGTCATTTAATTTGCTCATAACAGATAGATTAAAAAGCAGCAGGCCTGTAAGCCGGGTTCTGTATCACGAAATACATCGGGATGCCTGTCATTTATCTGAGCGACCTACCCCTCCCGTCTTCCGAAGAATAAAGCGGGCAGCTTTACGCGGGATATACATGGTCTTGCAACCCGTAAGATGTACAGCTATCTGTGTCGCCACAAATACTGGTGGGCTCTTACCCCACCTTTTCACCCTTATCCCGATGTACATCGGGACGGTTATTTTCTGTTACATTACTATGCCTTCACAAACATCTTCGCTTTCCGAAGTACGGCGCCCTGTGTTGCCCGGACTTTCCTCCCCGCCAAAGGTGGAGCGACAGACCGGCCTGCTGGTGCTGCAAAGGTACAAAAATATATATTCGAAGAGTTTACCGGCTAAAATGAATTAAATTAAACACTTATATGCTATTTTATGCTGATCCAAAACAAAAAACCGCCCATGGTTTGGCGTTGCCTCCAGGCTATGTCATAATTAATCAAAGCTTTAATTTTTTGACGTGGAGAAAAACGCTATACCGAACACTTTCATGATAAATTATGACCCTGTAAGGGGCAAATTAAATGAACCAAGGTTCAATGAGCCAAGCGAATACCACCCTGGGACAAAAAAAACCGTCCAGTGTAACTGAACGGTTTTCCGAATAAATAAAAAACGGGTATTAAAGATTGCTTAACGCCTCCTTAAATCGTTTGGTGACTTCTGCCGCTACTTTGTCCAGTTCAGGATTATTAATATTTTTCATTACTTCTGAAGGATTGATCATAACCACCTCGACTTTTGAATCATCAACCTGTTTTACCACGACTTTACAGGGAAGAAACAAACCAATATTCGGTTCTGCCCGTAAGGTCTTATACGCAAAACCCGGATTGCAGACACCCAGAATCAGGTAGGGCTTCATATCTACATTATCAAGTTTTTCTTTTAAAACTTTATCCATTTGCGTTTCTGTGGTTACTCCAAATCCCTGTTCTTTCAGTACATCTTTGGTTTTCTGTACCACTTCTTTATAATTTCCATTTATGGTTTTACTCAGGTAATAATCCTGAGCATTTGCCGCAAATACTGCCATAAAACTCAGTAAAACCATAGCATACAAACTCTTTCTCATAATATTTCAATTAATGTTTCATATTAAACATATAGAATATTATATATGTTTTCAGCAAAAAACATTTGTTAGGAATTTTTAGGAAATATGAGCGTTGATTTACGTGCAATCACAAGATTTTAAGATCATCTGATGATAGCTAATACCAGGCCAGGAATAATATTATCCTATAAATCTTTATGAAAGTATGTTATTTTAAACGACATTTCTTATATTTGTCTCCACGATACTCAACCTGAATCAAAATTTCCAATCATTTTACCAGAAATTTCAGGTTGTGTTTAATCGAATCAAAATCACCTCAACAGGCTGAGGGTTTTAAAATAGTTAAGGATCGATGAGAGCTTTCGCCCGAAAGCTCTCATTTTTTATGCTGTATGATTAAATCAAAAATACGCGAAAAATTAGTGATGGTCTTTTCGGCATAGTAAACCAGTCCATCGTACAACGCCAGTTTTTCCGGCATATGATTACCACGGCGGATATCTTCCTCATCGTGCGACAGCAACAAAATGATCAGGGTATCATTTTTTTCTGTTATGGTATCGTCAACATCAAGCCACTTTATTTTCAGGTTTTCTTCATCCAGTATCTCAATATTAATCTCAAAAAAATCACGCTGAAAAACTTCCACCAATAACTTTGAGTTTGAAAATTTATTTTCAAACAGGAACCTGAAATATAAGTCGATGCTTTCGCTTTTTACCCACTTGTGCCCTTTTGATTTTATATGCTCTTTGATGTCAGCAATCGTTTCTTCTATATTTTCCATAATGCTTATTTGTACATATGAAACCAAAACACAGACAAAATGTTTTAAGCCTGTTCAAAATCCGCTTCGTAGTAAATCTCCAACAGCTTTGCCTCTCCTTTGGGTATAAAGCTAATTTCTCTCAATTCGGCAGGGATAAGTACCGTTTCGCCGGCTTTAACCGTAACAGGTTCATTCTCTGATTCAATGACAGCCTCACCTTCCACACACATAATAATCTCGAATGAATCCAACAGGTAATAGTCGCGTTTTATGGTTTGATCCAAATGTAACATATTAACTGTAAAATATTTATTGCGTTGCAAATTAACCGCTTTATTAAGCTCAGGTTCATATTTTGTAACAAACGCTTCCGGTTTACTGTAATCAATTACATTCAGCGAATCTTCAATATGCAGATCCCTTAAATTTCCATTATCATCTTTGCGGTTATAATCGTACAAGCGGTAGGTCACATCAGAGGTTTGCTGAATTTCGGCCACTACAACACCGGCACACAATGCGTGAACCCGTCCGACGGGAATCATAAACACATCACCTTTTTTCACCGGAAATTTGGTAAGGATATCTTCAAAGTTACCATCATCGATGCATTTTTGCACTTCTTCACTGGTCACCTCTTTCGAAAATCCCGGAATAATATAAGCACCCGGCTTGGCATCCATTACATACCACATCTCGTTCTTCCCCAGTTTGCCGTGGTGTTCTGCCGCATATTCATCATTAGGATGAACCTGAATACTTAAATCCGCGTTGGCATCAATAAATTTTATCAGCAAGGGAATAACGGTTCCGAATTTTTCGAATACCGCATCACCCACCAGGTCACCCATGTAAACCTCAATCAATTCATCCAAAGGATTGCCAGCCAGAAAACCGTTGGATACAACCGAAACGCTTCCTTCCACCGAACTTATTTCCAGCGATTCACCAACCTTTGAATTTTCCTTTGCGTTTTTATTCAGTTTCTCTTTCAGATAACTTCCTCCCCAGATTTTTTCATGAAGTACCGGCTCAAATTTTATGGGATATAATAGACTCATATTTTCTGTTTTTTTGCAAATGTAGGTTTTATCGTCATTTAAAGCTAAAGGAATTATAAAAAGTGGAAAATTTCTGAATCCTGAATGCGTTAGGTTAAAATGGAGTACTATTTTTGTTTAAAATACGATTATGAAGTCAAAACTAATATATTCACTTATTGCATGCTTGCTGATTTTTAGCACTGGAGCCAACAGTCAGATTCCGGTTCCACCTGAAAAGCCCAAATTAATCATCGGTATTGTCATCGACCAGATGCACCCGGATTATCTTAACCGTTACTACAACAATTTTACCGAAAAAGGGTTTCGGATCTTTATCGATAACGGATATACCTTCAGCAATGCTTCATACAGCTATGCATTCTCACATAAGGGACCGGATCAGGCCACGCTGGTTACCGGAACAACACCACGTTATCATGGCATTACCGGCATAGAATGGTATAACCGTAAATCACTTAAAACGGAACCTATCACAGCCGATGAACGTGCCATAACCATTGGGTTAACACCTTCTCAAAGCGCCTATAATGCAGCTAACATGAATGCCTCCACCATTGGCGATGAACTGAAACTCAGCACGTACGGAAATTCAAAAGTTGTTTCGGTGGCACTGGAACCGACACAGGCTGTTTTGCTGGCCGGGCATGCTGCAGATGGCGCATACTGGCTGGATGAGAAAACCGGTAAAATTATTTCCAGTGATGCATATATGGCCTGGCTTCCTGACTGGGTGGATGCCTTTAATCTGAAAAATTTTCCGGCCTTTTACATGAAAGCGAAGTGGGATCTTTTACTTCCGGAAAATAAATATCTGTACGATGCAAAAAAGCGGATTTACAAAGATTATTCGCTACCGCAGTCGTTTGAATCCAATGCATCAAAGCCAAACCCGTATGCCTTTCTTAAGGCAACACCTTTCGGCAATATGATTCTGAAGGATTTTGTCATTGACGCTATAGAAGGAGAAAAACTGGGAGAAGACGATTTTACAGACCTGCTGTTTGTCAACTTTTCATCGTTGGGACAGAAAGCACTGGAATACGGCCCCTACTCCATTGAAATGGAAGATAATTACATCCGGCTCGACCGCGAAATTGAAGACCTGATTAAAACCGTTGAAAAAGAAGTTGGTCGCAATAATGTATTGTTCTTTTTAACCGGATCGCAAAGGGCTCCGATCAACCCTGAATATCTTGAGGAATATAATATTCCGTCCGGTTATTTTAAAACGGATCGGGCCATGGCACTGCTCAACACTTATCTGATGGCCTTTTACGGGCAAGGCCGATGGGTTGAACATTATTATGGCCAGCAGATCTATCTGAACAAAGAGCTGATAGAATCTTCTAAAATTTCGTTTAAAGAAGTTCAGGATAAAACGGCAGCCTTTATGAAGGAATTTACCGGCGTTGCGTTTGCAGCGCCAACACATCTGTTCAGTGAAAATGAGTACCAGTCGGGAGTTCTGAAAAAAATGCAGGAATCCTATAACAAGGAACATTGCGGTGACGTATTCCTGATGCTGGAACCGGGTTGGATTGAAGAACCCGGGGACGATTACAACAATGAAGTTTACGGATTATCAGACACCCGTGTTCCTCTGAGTTTTTATGGTTGGAAAGTGGGACGCGGCGAAAGTCCCCAACCTGTAAAGATCAGTGATATCATACCAACAATATGCAGTATGACAGGGATTCCTATGCCAAACAGTGCCACAGGAACACCGATAAAGTCACTTAATCCCTGAAATAATTAACATAAACTCTATAAACAAATACGCTATGCAATCACACGAAATTGACTATCAGATTAAAGGTCACGATGTACAACTTGTTGAAATTGAACTCGATCCGATGGAAACAGTTATAGCCGAAGCCGGCGCCATGTTGTACATGGACGAAGGAATTAATTATACCGCCCGCATGGGAGACGGATCAACGCCCAACGAGGGACTGTTTGGTAAACTTCTGAAAGGTGCCGGCAGGCTTATCACCGGTGAAAGCCTTTTTGTAACCCATTTTACCAATCAGGGATACGGAAAAAAGCGTGTGGCTTTTTCGGCACCATATCCGGGAACTATTATTCCGCTTCATCTGCAAAATCTGGGCTACAGGGTTACGGTTCAACGCGATGCCTTTTTATGTGCTGCCTTAGGAACCAAAATTTCGGTTACGTTCAGTAAACGACTTGGATCAGGATTATTTGGCGGCGAAGGTTTTATTCTTCAGAAACTGGAAGGAGACGGACTGGCATTTGTTCATGCAGGCGGAACCGTAATTGAAAAGGAACTGAACGGCGAATCACTGTTTGTGGATACGGGTTGTCTGGTCGGGTTCACCGATGGCATTGATTACAATATCAGTCAGGCCGGCGGACTGCGTTCCATGGTATTTGGTGGAGAAGGTCTGTTCCTGGCACATTTAAGAGGAACAGGGAAAGTATGGTTGCAGTCTATGCCAATCAGCAAACTGATTGCAGCTATTGCTCCGGCAGGAAAAAACAGCGGAAAAGAAACCGGCGGTTTGCTGGGAAATTTACTTCAGGACTAAGCAGTATTTTTATTACTTTTGCAGCCGTTAATTTAAAGACATGGAAACAGTAGTAAGCGGAATAAGACCAACAGGAAACCTGCATCTTGGCAATTATTTTGGTGCAGTAAGGAACTTTATAAAAATGCAAAACGAGTATAACTGCTTTTTTTTCATTGCAGACTGGCACTCGCTTACTACACATCCAAAACCAGGCGATCTTAAAAAGAATGTTCGTCAGGTTCTGGCAGAATATCTTGCCTGCGGCATTGATCCAGAGAAGGCAACCATCTATGTTCAGAGCGATGTAAAGGAGATCCTCGAACTCTACCTGCTTCTGAACATGAACGCTTATCTTGGCGAACTGGAACGAACCACATCGTTTAAGGAAAAGGCTCGCAAACAGCCAAATAACGTAAATGCAGGCCTGCTCACCTATCCTATTCTTATGGCCAGTGATATTATTATTCACAAAGCACATAAAGTACCGGTTGGAAAAGATCAGGAACAGAACCTGGAAATGACCCGCAAATTTGCCAAGCGGTTTAACGGTATGTATGGCGAACTTTTCCCCCTACCGCAACCTTTTACGTTTTACGGAACAGATCTGATTAAAGTTCCGGGACTTGACGGAAGCGGGAAAATGGGAAAATCTGAAGGAAACGGAATATTTCTGGTGGATTCCGATAAAGAGATCCGTAAAAAAGTGATGCGTGCTGTAACAGACAACGGCCCGACTAAGGAAAACTCAGAAAAACCGGAACCGGTTCAGAACCTGTTCACCTTGCTGGACATTGTTTCCACACCGGATACTGTTGCTCATTTCGATGCTTTATATAATAAATGTGAGATCCGTTATGGTGATATGAAAAAACAACTGGCAGAAGATATCATCAGGTTTATTGCACCGATCCGGGAAAAAATTGAAGACATTTACAACGATGAAGCATTCCTTGATAAAGTCACAAAAACGGGTGCAGAAAAAGCCCGTGAAAGTGCTTCAAAAACTTTGGCTGAAGCTAAGAAATTAATGGGTTTATAAATAAAAACTGATTTTACCATATATAAAAAAACCGCAAACATCTGCGGTTTTTTTATTGTTATAATATTTGCATGTTATTTAATACTAAGCTCTCTTTTTTACCGATTCTTTTCTACTCAGTAAAATAGGTAATCCAACACCTAAAGCCAGCGCCAATAGAATAAACGATGCCTTTAAACCATTATTGACTGTCTCGGCCATGATCCTGTTATAATCTCCGGCACCAACATCTTCTGTCAATTGCATTAAGCCCAACATCATACGGTAAGTGAATACCCCCGGAACCATTGGTATTACAGCAGGTATTGCAAACACCATTGGAGGCGCATGTTTGTAATGTGCTGCATAACTGCTCACAAAACCAACTGTTACCGCACCACCAAAAGAAGCAATGGTTATGTTGATACCAAATTTTAATAACAGAAATTTGACCAGACCGCCTAACGCCCCAATAACGAAGATGACTTTCAATGTTCTTAATGGCACATTGAACAAGATGGCAAAACCAATGGCTGCAAATCCAAGCCATATCCCTTTCTCTAAAAAAGCTAACCATTCCATATGCTACAACTGACAAATTTGTATTGCAAGCAATAAACCAAAGGCAATTGCAAATGCAATGATTAAACCATTCACACTCCTCACAATACCATTCATGATATTACCGTGGATCAAATCAGAGAAAGAATTAATCAGGGGCACTCCGGGAATAAGGTATAACACTGAAGCAGACAGGGCATATTCCTGAACAGATCCTCCGAATTTAACAAACAATCCGGCAATCAGCGAAGAGACGAAGGATGCAAAAAAGATGCATAAGTAAGGATTAAATTTTCTCTTAACTGCTTCCTGACGCACATAAAGTCCTGCAAATGTTGCAATAAAAGCAACCAGCATCTCCTCCCATCCTCCTCCAAACAGTCTGCAAAATGCTGCATCTGCAATACCAACCATTAACAGTATAACCAACCTGGGATAATGAGGCAACTCCAACAACCGGTCAAGCTCAGTATTTATCTGGTCTATATTCCAGCCTTCCTGTACAACTTTCCAGCTCATAATGCTTATGCCGGAAACCACACTGAAATTCACACCGTGCGGAGAAGTTCTTTTCAGGCTGCTGTGAAAATGGTCTTCATTCTCATCGCTTACCGTAAGCATCAATGCCCTGTGTGTAATCAACAACTCTGTTGTACAATTAAAAGCACCTGAAATGCGCTCCACCGTCATCCTTATTCTCCTGGTATTAGCACCACAACTCATAAGGTTGGATCCAACCCGCAAAAGCGCTTTCCCCAGTTCCTTTATATCTACCTTGTCCGCAGCATTTGCGGATATTACCTGTGCATCCATAAATCTCAAGTCTCGCCGCAAAATTACGAAATGCCTCAGATCCGAAGTAATAACATACACGGGCAATTATCGATTTAACATATTTTCACATTCCTCATCTAACGCATTCAGCAGTCATAAAATGTGTCATAATATCAAATCCTTCATCCTGCACTTTCCCCATTTTTCCATATTTTTGCAAAAAATAAATACAATGGCATTGATAAAGAAAGTTCGCGGTTTTATTCCAAAAATAGGAGATAACTGTTACCTGGCAGAAACTGCAGTGGTAATTGGTGATGTGGTGATGGGCGACAATTGCAGCATTTGGTACAATGCTGTTCTCAGGGGCGATGTAAATTCCATCAGAATTGGGAACAACGTCAATATTCAGGATGGATCTGTACTGCATACACTTTATGAAAAATCAACAGTTGATATTGGCAACAACGTTTCAGTTGGCCACAACGTAACCATTCACGGAGCCAAAATATGCGACAATGTTTTGATCGGTATCGGCGCAACGGTTTTGGATCATGCCGAAATTGGAGAAAACTCAATTATTGCTGCCAACTCTCTGGTTTTAACAGGCACCAAAGTTGAGCCCAACAGTGTTTATGCCGGTGTTCCTGCTAAAAAAGTGAAAGACATTGAACCGGAACAAAGCAAGGAAATGATCCACAAAATTGCCAACAATTATGCCATGTATGCAAGCTGGTATAAAGAAGGGGACAGTTGGTAAGGTTAAGTTTATAAGTTACGAGTTTAGAGTTACAAGTTATAATGTAATGTGTTGGGCTTCGATGGGCTCGTTGTAAAACAGGTTTGCAAGCTCGTTAAACTTCTCCGGATTTTCTGTTGTGAAAAATTCAACATTTCCTGTTTTTCGTATTTTTTCATCCATCTCAGGATGCCGTTTCAGGTAATCCTTCAAACTTTCCGCAATAACAGGTCCCTGCGAAATAACCTGAATACCTTCGTGCATAAAAGACTTTATCTTATGCATCAGCAGTGGATAATGCGTGCAGCCCAAAATAATGGTATCAACCTTCGGATCATTTTGCAAAAGATTATCAATATGTTGCTTTATAAAATAATCTGCACCGTCAGAATCTGCCTCACCATTTTCAACGAGCGGAACCCACATGGGACATGCCTCTCCCGAGACAATTAACTCATGATGTAATTTATTGATTTCAATAGGATAAGACCCGGACTGAATGGTTCCGGTTGTTCCGAAAACACCAACATGTTTTGATGTGGTTATATCACCAACAATCTCGACACTGGGGCGTATAACACCCAAAACTCTTCTGTTGGGATCAATAAAAGGAAGATGTTTTTGCTGAATGGTTCGTAAAGCTTTAGCTGAAGCTGTATTACAGGCCAGGATAATCAGGTGGCACCCCATTTCAAACAGCCGGGTTACTGCTTCCAGGGTATATTCCAGAACCACATCGTACGAACGGGTTCCGTAAGGTGTGCGGGCATTATCGCCAAGGTAAATAAAATCGTGATTTGGTAGTGCAGTTACCAGATCCCTGAGGATAGTCAGACCACCGTAACCGGAATCGAACACTCCTATGGGACCTGGCAAATCAAACAATATTTTTCTATTGTGCTGTTGCATTATCTTCTGTTATACCAAGCTTTTTAAGCACAAGCGGCATAATATCGACACTCTGATCTCCCATGTAAAGAACTTCGCCTTTAGACAGATCAAAAATATAGGTGAAACCGTTTTCCTTACCAACTTCTTCAACAGCTTTCCGGGCTTTATCCAGAATAGGCTGAGTCAGCTCTGACTGCTTTTGCTGCATGCCTTGCTGTGCAGACTGGTAAAAATCCTGAATATTCTGGCTCATCATCTGCAATTCCTTCTCCCGTGACTGACGAGCAATGGCATCAAGTGTCTTACTTTCGCTTACATATTTGCTGTTAAGTTTCTGTAATTCACCCTGCATCATCTTCAGCTTTTCATTATTACTTGTCTGAAGATCTTCGAGTGTCCCCATTGCCTTATCCATTTCGGGCATCTTCTGTAAAAGAGCCTGACTATCAATATGTCCGAATTTGTACTTTGTCTGTCCCTGGATATTCATTACTGCAAATGGCAGTACTACTAGCAGAAATAAAATTGCTGTTTTTTTCATTTTTTGAAATTTTCAATTTGTTATAATATCATTCGACCCGATATTTAAACCCAAAACAATCGTATGTCTTGTGTCTGATATCTTATGTCTTCTATTTATTCCCGTGATCAATCATTAAATCATTAAAACCCAGAAGGTATAGTATTCCATCCAATCCTACAGATGATATAGCATGCTGTGCATTCTCCTTTACTTTTGGTTTGGCGTGATATGCAATACCCAGACCAGCCAGATTTAACATCGGAAGATCATTTGCTCCATCGCCCACTGCAATAACCTGTTCCAGATTAAGCTTTTCAACCTGGGCTAAAAGCTTTAGCAACTCAGCCTTGCGTTTACCATCAACTATTTCACTAACATACCCGCCGGTAAGCTTGTCATTCTCTATTTCAAATTCATTGGCGTAAACATAATCTATATCAAGCTTACGTTTTAAAAATTCTCCAAAAAAGGTGAATCCACCCGACAAAATAGCAATTTTGAAGCCAAACTTTTTAAGCGTTGAAATAAGCCTTGCTGCACCTTCAGTAACGGGAAGGTTTTCAGCTATCTCATTAAGAACCGATACCTCAAGCCCCCGGAGCAATGACAAACGCTTTTTAAAGCTTTCACTAAAATCAATCTCGCCCCTCATAGCTGATTCTGTTATAGCCCTGACCTGTTCTCCCACGCCATGACGTTCAGCCATTTCATCTATCACTTCCGTCTGGATCAATGTTGAATCCATATCGAAGCACACCAGCCTTCGGTTCCTGCGATAAATGTTATCTTCCTGAAAAGCAACATCAATACCCTGCTCCTTAGATAAATCCATGAAGCTTTTCTGCATCAGTGCTTTATCGCTTAAAAATCCTCTTACCGACAACTGTACGCACGATCTGGACTGATTATTCGCTGCATCTAACGGAATTCTTCCCGTTAAGCGCGTAATATTATCAATATTCAGTCCCTGTGATGCAATTAGTCCGGTGACTGAAGAAATCTGCTTAGCACTTAACTTGCGCCCCAGAAGCGTGACAATATACCGGTTTTTACCCTGCATCCCAACCCAGTGGGAATAATCTTCATACGAAACCGGACTAAAGCTGGCATTCAATTCCAGTTCATAAGCTTTAAAAAGCAAATCCTTTAACACCGGAGCCGATTCATTATTGGATGGCACTTCAAACAAAATCCCTAGTGAAAGCGTGTTGTGAATATCTGCCTGACCAATATCCAGAATATTACAATCGTATCTGGCTAAAATGCCGGTTAAAGCCGATGTGAGTCCCGGTTTATCTTCACCGGTAATCTTTAATAATAGCAGCTCGTTTTTTAATTCACTCATAAAAGCCTATTTGCCGGCCTGTTTCGCCCAACTGTCCCTTAACGGAACTGTTCTGTTAAAAATCAGCGCGCCCTTTTTTGAATCCGGATCAACATTAAAATACCCGATGCGCTGGAACTGGAAGTTTTGTAAAGGCTCAGCATTTTCTAACGATGGTTCAACTTTGCAACCTTTAAGAATTTTCAGGGAATCTTTGTTCAGGAACTCCAGAAAATCCTTATCCTTATGCCCTAATGGTGCTTCATCAAGAAAAAGTCTGTCGTATAACCTTACTTCAGCATCCACACAATGCTTCACACTTACCCAATGTAACGTTCCTTTCACCTTTCGGTTACTATCAGGCATGCCACTTTTTGTTAACGGATCATACGTACAATACAATTCCTCGATTTCCCCGGTATCGCTATTCTTCTTAAAACCAGTACATTTAACAATGTATGCACCTTTTAAACGCACTTCGCGGTCAGGACCCAAACGGAAGAATTTTTTTGGAGGATCTTCCATAAAATCGTTCCTCTCAATATAAATTTCTTTTGAGAAAGGAATCGTTCTGCTTCCCATGGATTCATCCTCAGGATTATTAATGATCTCCATATCCTCAACCAGATCATCGGGATAATTGGTAATCACCAGTTTCAAAGGATCCAGAACTGCATTTACACGAGGAGCACGCTTATTCAGATCATCGCGCACACTATGCTCTAAAAGTGCAAAATCGTTGAGTGCCTCAAACTTGGTGTAACCAATCCTGTCCACAAAATTACGGATGGATTCCGGTGTATAACCACGGCGTCGTAATCCGCTTAAAGTCGGCATACGCGGATCATCCCAGCCACTCACATAACCTTCCTGGACTAACTGCAACAGTTTACGTTTACTCATCACAGTATAATTCAGGTTCAATCGGTTAAATTCAATCTGGCGCGGACGGTAATCGCTATCCATTAGCTGATCGACAAACCAGTTGTATAAGGGTCTGTGAACCTCAAATTCCAGTGTACACAAAGAATGTGTAATCCCTTCGAAATAGTCGCTTTGCCCATGTGCAAAATCGTACATCGGGTAAACATGCCATGTATCGCCGGTACGGTGATGCGATCGGTTTAATATTCTGTACATGATAGGATCACGCATGTGCATATTAGGCGATGCCATATCAATCTTTGCACGTAATACCTTGGCTCCTTCTGCAAACTCTCCTGCATTCATGCGCTGGAACAAATCGAGGTTTTCCTCAACCGACCTGCTTCTGTAAGGGCTTTCTTTTCCGGGCGATGTTGGCGTACCTTTTTGACCGGCTATTTCTTCCGAACTCTGATCATCCACGTAAGCCAGTCCTCTTTTTATAAGATCGACAGCAAAATCGTACAGTTTGCCGAAATAATCAGAGGCGTAAAATTCCCTGTCCTCCCAGTCGAACCCAAGCCATTTAATATCCTCTTTTATGGAATCTACATATTCCACATCTTCTTTTACCGGGTTGGTGTCGTCGAACCGAAGGTTACACTTTCCACCAAACCGTTCTGCAACTCCAAAGTCGAGACATATCGCTTTGGCATGACCAATGTGCAGATATCCGTTAGGCTCGGGCGGGAAACGGGTGTGTACCCTTTTATTATTTTTTCCTGCTTCGATATCCTGAACCACAAATTCCTCAATAAAATTCAGTGGCTTCCTTTCGATGTCCTTTTCGTTTACTTCGCCCATATATCACAAAAATTTTGACCGCAAATTTACTAATTTCAATAGAAGTATAACAGGTTTTATTGTATTTGTTGGTTTGATCCAAATTATACCGATTACGAAACACATTAAGCCATTGGTTCAGCCATACCCAATGTCTTTGTTTTTCAGTACCGGCTTTTAACCAATTCAAAAATATTTTTTATTTATCCTAATCATTTTCGAAATTGGTATCATTCGTAACCAAACTGTTTCAATTGGTTATCATTATTTCGCCAATCTTTCTGAACTTTTACAAAAATTTGCAGAAATACCTGCTTGCCCAGAAACTTCTCAATATCCTTACGCGCCTCTGTACCAACACCCTTCAAAGCCTTTCCCTGATTGCCGATGATGATTCCTTTTTGCGAATCGCGTTCAACCAGAATTACGGCATTAATATGAATAATTTTTTTATCCTCCTTGAATTGCTCTATGTTCACCTCTGTTGAATATGGAACCTCCTCTTTGTACCGCTCGAAAATTTTTTCACGGATGATCTCGGAAATAAAAAACCGCTCCGGACGATCAGTCAAGGCATCTTTTTCAAAATACGGAGGTGAATCCGGCAATAAAGACACAATACGCTTAAATAAAAGGTCGGCATTGAACTTATGCAAAGCCGATATAGGATAAATCTCTGCCTTAGGCAACTGCTGCTTCCAGTAATCAACTAATTCTTCCAGCTTTTTCTGGTCCGTCAAATCGATTTTATTGATGACCACAATCTGGTGTGCATCCGTCTTGTTTACTTTCTCGATGAATTCAATATTTTTCTCCTTAGTTTCCACAACATCAGTGACATACAACAGAACATCTGCATCTTCCAATGCAGAATTTGAGAATTTAAGCATCGACTCCTGCAATTTGTAATGCGGCTTAACAACTCCCGGTGTATCTGAAAATATAATCTGAAAATCTTCCCCGTTAATGATGCCAAGAATCCGGTGCCGTGTTGTCTGAGATTTATTAGTTATAATGGACAACCTCTCTCCCACAAACAAATTCATCAGGGTTGACTTTCCTACGTTGGGGTTACCTACAATATTTACAAATCCTGCTTTATGTGCCATCAACTTTGTTTTGAATTTAACTCGCCAAAAGTACTATAAATTTCAATTCATGCTCAAATTGCATAGTTATGACTGAGTTATGTTTGAATTTATTCTGATTATTTTACACAATTTCAGATATAACTACATCCAGATAGTTATTTTTAATATCCGGAAGCTTACATTCCGTTTTCACCACCTCCGGTTTCAGAAAAACAAAATTATATTGATCCTGAACCATAAACCAACTGTTTTCATCAGCCGTTTCAGCAATGTATTCCTGCTCGCTTTGTCCTGGTGTCGGTACAATAATTGCCGGTGTTTCCGAAATAATAAGGTCCATCACCGATGAATATCCCGACCGACAAACCACGTAACTGCAATCCTGTAAAAGTTTTTTAAGAACAATTGTCTCCGCAATATTATAAACCATCACATTATCAGTCAACGCCTTTCCCAAAAGTTTTTCAGTTCCCCGAACCAGAATAATTTTCTCGTCGGTATGATACGCTGCAGAAATTATTATGTTCTCGAAAATTGAACGCTGAGGTTCCGGCCCGGAAAGAATGACAAGTATATGTTTGTGACTTCTGTTATGTTCAATATTATTGAACCGACTCATAAAACCGATGTATTTCAACTTCTTGGAAAGTCCGTCATGGTTAGTAAGCCCCTTAAATAATTTATCAGGATTATCAGGGACAAGACATGCATCATATTTACCCATCCAGTATCGGTGAACAGCCGATGGCAAAAGCCATGGGCCAAGATTAGCAGGCTTGAGAATATTTACCTGATGTGTGAGATAAACTGACCGCACCTTTCTACACCTGCAACTGAACCTGTTATCCGAAAAAATAAACTGAACAGAGTTTTGTTGAATAAACTTCCGTATCCGTATTTTGTCGCTCACAAATACTCTCATAAAATGTGGTATTTGGAGCAGCAATCTCCTTACCTGTTTTTTACGTTTCGAATATTTGGGTTCATACGGCATTAGTTCCAGAAACTGAACATCACGGAGTTCCTTAATTATGAAAGAATTGTATAAGTATCCGCTTGTTGCTATGGTGATTTTAAACCCTCGTTCCTGCAGATTTTGAATAAGTGGAACTGAACGTGTGGCATGGCCCAGTCCCCAATCGAGAATACAATATATTATGTGTTTCTCATCAGGCATCAGGCAATTTCGAAAGCAATATTATTTTCTTTAAGCCTTTCGGCAATGGCAGTTAATTCTTCGCGACTGATTTTTTCAATGGAATTAACGGGTGTATCCCGCGAAATTGAATAGATCATGACATATTGAGGATGTATTTCTTTCAGCGCTTCTATCCAGGCATCGACTTCTATATTTGTTGTATTATCAAAATGATTCCCGTTAACCTCTCCACGGCAGAACAAAGTTTGAATTATCAGCTTCCCGTTAAAAACCTTCAATTGTTGAATACATTCTTTAATGCTAAAATTTCCATTAGGATTATTAACCAGTTTCACTGTTTCTTCAATAACAGAATCCAGCTTTAGGATATTCATATCTACAAGATTCAACGCTTCAATCACATTCTCATTCCATATTCTTGTTGAATTTGACAGCACCGAAACTTTAGCTTCCGGGCAAAATTCATCCCGTGAAGCTATGGTATTTTTAATGATCTGAAGAAAATTGGGGTGTAATGTAGGCTCACCATTACCAGCAAAGGTTATAACATCAGGTGGTTGATTCGTATCCGAAAGCTCTTTAAGCTTTGCCCTTAATTCAACATCAATCTCATCTGCATCGGGTAACCCTTTTCTCTGTGGTATTCGTTCGTCGTTTAATCCACACTCACAATAAATGCAGTCAAAGGAACAAATTTTACCACTTGTCGGTAACAAATTTATTCCTAATGATGCACCCAACCGCCTGCTCTTAACAGGTCCAAAGACAATAGAATCGAATAGAAAAGTTGCCATCTTACATTAAATTACTGCAAAAGTAAAAAAGTAATTGATTGAAGACAGCAAATTAAAATACATTAACCGATAGGGATTTCCCTTTTAAATCTTTGCTCCAGAGAAATAAAAGTCTCCGTAGCAGAAATTCCCTTAATCGCCTGTAACTTTTCGTTCAGTACATGTTTAAGGTCTTCGTTATCTTTAGCAAATACTTTAGCAAATATTCCGTACTGCCCGGTAGTGTAATGACACTCAACAATTTCAGGAATCTTGCTCAGCTCCTCAGCAACTTCTTCATACATCCAACCCTTTTCAAGAAAAATACCGATATAGGTACAGGTTCTGTAATTTAGTTTTTTTGCATCCACGTTATATCCTGAACCGGTTATAACACCCATATCTATCAGCCGCTGTACTCTTTGATGAATAGCAGCTCTTGAAACGCCACACTGAGCGGCAACATCCTTGAACGGAATTCTTGCATTTTTTGTAATAATGCTAAGTATCTTTTTATCAAGAGAATCTATTTTTCCTTCCATGATTCAAATGTAATAATAAATAAAATACCAATTTGTAAACAAAAGTAGAATTTATTATCCAAAATGACAAAACCATGCTTGTAAAATAAGAATCAATTTGATATATTTGCATCGACATTTCAAGACATTTGGATACTAATTTGACATTTTAAAATCAGATTGTGCTATTTTATTCAAAATGTCACTATTTTTTGAAATTTTTCAACGATTCTAAGGCCAGTGTCTTGCAAAATGTCAAAACTGGGAAAACAAACATTAATATTAATTAAATTTTATCATGAGCAAAATTAAACAACGTTGGCTTGTAATATTCCTATTGCTTGTTGTTTCAGCGGTTTTAGGGGTAGTTTTCAACTTTGATTTTTCGCACACAGAAGGTGCAAATCTCGACACTGGAGATATTGCCTGGATGCTTACATCCACAGCACTCGTTCTTTTAATGACTCCGGGACTGGCATTTTTTTATGGAGGTATGATTCATGCCAAACACATTATCTCAACCATGTTGCAAAGTTTTATTGCAATGGGTATTGTAAGTGTCATCTGGGTCATCTTCGGATTTAGTCTGGCATTTGGTGACAGCATTGGATGGGAAGGATTCGGATTATTCGGCAACCCTGCAACATTTTTCATGTTTCGTAATGTAGGAGGTAATCCCGACGGAGTCCTGACCACTACAATTCCTCTGGCCTTATTTGCAATGTTCCAGCTCAAGTTTGCGATCATTACACCTGCCCTAATTACCGGTTCATTCGCCGGAAGAGTGAGATTTGCTGCATACATGTTGTTTCTTACCTTATTTACAATATTTATTTATGCACCACTGGCGCACTGGACATGGCACCCGAATGGATTTCTCCGTAACTGGGGAGTGCTTGACTTTGCAGGAGGAACGGTAGTTCATATGTCGGCCGGTTTTGCCGCCCTGGCAGGCGCGATTTTCCTTGGCAGAAGAAAAGACGCCAATAAGCCCATCCAACCCTCTAACATTCCGTTTGTTCTGCTGGGAGCCGGCATGCTTTGGTTTGGCTGGTTTGGATTCAACGCAGGTTCTGCTCTTGGAGCAAATTCCGATGCCGTACTTGCACTGGTTAATACCAACACGGCTTCTGCTGCGGCTATGTTGACGTATATTTTCTATGACGGTATTATGGGCAGAAAACCATCTGCAATGGGTGCTGCTGTTGGACTTGTTGTTGGACTTGTTGCAATAACCCCGGCTGCCGGATTCGTAAATGTAGGATCAAGTATTGCCATTGGTGTTATTGCTTCCATTGTTAGCAACTATGCTATTCACAGAAAAGAAAGAACCAACGTGGACGACACGCTGGATGTTTTCCCTGCTCACGGAATGGGTGGTATTTCAGGAATGATTCTGACAGCCGTATTTGCAAGAAATGTTGGCTTGATTTATGGCGAATTCACAACTTTCCTTTATCATCTTCTGGCATTGGTTATTGTAGGTATATTTACATTTGGGGGCTCATACCTTCTGTACTGGATCACCGATAAAATTGTACCGATGCGTGTGGATGAATACAGTGAAAAACTGGGTCTGGATATTAGCCAGCACGATGAACAATATGCATTTGAATACAAAAAATTGAACGATTAAACTTTATACGATCAATGAAAGGCCCGGCAGAAATGTCGGGCTTTTTTATACATTTGTATGTATGAACACTGAGGAAATAAGATTATTTTGCCTTTCAATTCATCCATCCGTTACGGAAGATTTTCCGTTTGATGAATCTACACTGACATTCAGAATAGGGAATAAGATATTTGCATTGCTGTCGCTGGATGCTGTTCCTCCAACAATTAATCTTAAGTGTGATCCGGAAAGGGCTATCAGGTTACGCGAAGAGAATAACCTTATTATTCCGGGTTATCATATGAATAAAACACACTGGAACTCGATAACTGATACAACCGAAACAGATGCGTCTCTGTTAAAAGAAATGATTTCAGATTCCTATACTTTGATCAAAAACTCTCTCCCCAAAAAAATTAAAGATAGCCTGTAATGCTTTATACATCGAAAGCAATAGTATTAAAGAAAATCAGGTATTCTGACAATTCCTTTATCACCCATATGTTTACAGATGCACACGGGCATCAGACCTTCTTAATATCCAAAGGAAGCGGCAAAAATAAAAAGGCATCAGCACTGCTTTTCCCACTTACAATTCTTGAGATATCAGCCTATCTTAATCCTAAAAGAGAAATCCAGAGAATAAAATCATTGCATATTGATACCCCTTTTCAATCAATTCCTTTTGATCACAGAAAAAGTGCCATAGCACAATTTCTCTCTGAGGTATACTTTGAATGCGTAAAGAAAGACATAGAAAACCACCAACTTTTTAATTTTCTACAAACATCCATCGAAATTCTGGATATTATTGAACACAACATCAGCCTTTTTCATTTAAAAAATCTACTGGAATTATCGCGCCAAATGGGATTCTTTCCAACGAATAATTATTCAGACTTACATCCATACTTTAATATACTAAAAGGAAATTTCACAAACACAAAAGATAACGAATCCATAGACAAAAAAATCTCATTTCAGCTTTCGCAGTTGAATACATTCACGGATATAGAGAATTTCAGAACTAATATAAAATTCGATATCGGAGCTATTCTGAATTTACTGGTTACCTATTTTGAGATCCACTTAGAAGGATTTAAAAAACCCAAATCCATGGATGTTTTCAGAATGCTGATCTAGAATAAGCAAAAATGTCATCCGGTTTAATAGCAGATCTTTTTAATTTCACTTACCCAAAATGCTTTTAAAAGACAGGTATTTGTTTTTACATTCAAATAGATTACTTTTGCCGGCAGGTTTAATAAACCTGAAATACAGGGCCTCGTAGTTCAATGGATAGAATAGCGGTTTCCTAAACCGTAGATCCAGGTTCGATTCCTGGCGGGGCTACAAACAAATCATCAAATCTGCAAATTACTATTCCAATTTTAATACTTTGTTAACTAATTTGTGACAATCAAAGAAACAACCAAGCTTTTTTATGCGGACAAGCTGCAAAAAGGCTGAATTAAATGTTAAAAAACAGGTTTTGTATAATTTTTATGCCCCATCATTGTTTATATAACAAATAATTTACGTAATTTTAACACCTGAAAAATAAAAAATTTTTAGCGTAAAGAATATTTTAAAACTAAAATCGTTTCATTTGTAGTCACAAAAAATAAGTAGCATAAAATATGTAATGCAATTTAAACAGGACTACTATAGTGATACAAAATTATACAGGTAAGCAAATATTAAACAAACGAGAAAATGGTATTTTATACCATATATTGAGAGGCATCACAATTACAGCATTTTTGTTCTTTTTTAACCATCAGAACACAATGGCGCAAATGGATCCTCAGTTCAGCTCAAATATGTTTAATATCTTATCTTCAAATCCTGCAGCGGCAGGTAGAAATGGTCAAATGAATGTATTCGGTCTCACAAGGCAACAATGGGTTGGTTTTATTAATAATCCACAGACATCAGTCTTTAATTTTGACACCAATCTCAAACTTTTTAAACAGGAAAGCGGTGTGGGACTCTCTATAATTAGTGATAATTTAGGTTTGTTTAACAATTTATCAATTAATTTTATATATTCGTACCGTAAAAGAATTTGGAATGGTGTTCTAGGAGCGGGAATTAACACTGGCTTTATAAATCTTACCTGGAGTGGTGAAATTTATATACCCGACAAGGGTACGGAAACAGATTATATGACGGCGATAGAGAGCAGCACGAACGATTTAAAACAAAAATCGTCAGACACCAAATTCGATATGGGTTTTGGAGCGTTCTTTGATCATGAAAAATTTTATGCCGGTATATCAGTCAGCAGACTAACCAGGCCCGAGCTTAAACTTTCGAGTACCTCAAATGGAGTGTATTTCTTTTTCAACAGAGTTTATTATGCTACGGCCGGTTATAACTTTACATTAACTGATAAACCTAAATATGAAATTAAACCATCCGTGTTTCTAAAATCAGACGGCATAATTTCTCAGGCAGACATCAACTGTAATGTATGGTATGACAAGAAGTATTATGGAGGGTTGAGTTACAGGTTACAGGAAGGTTTTGTTGTTTTAGCCGGTATAAAACTTAAAAACGGACTTAACATTGGTTATGCGTTCGACCTTACAACATCCCGTATGAAATACGGAACATATGGCTCACAGGAAGTGTATGTAAGCTATTCATTCGAGGTTGATATGAATAAACAATTAAGTAAACATAAAAGCGTTAGATTTTTATAATGATGACAAATAAGCCACATTTAGATATGAAAAGACTATTTGGTTTTACAGTTGCGGCAATTTTAATTTTACATCTCTCCGGTTGTAAAAACAACGGAAACGGCGAATTAATTGGTATTAATCAAAAATACTGGAGTGAACCGAATCCTTACGGTATGTTGTTCATTGAAAAAGGTTCCTTCGTTATGGGCCCGAATGATCAGGATGCGTTTTGGGGATTCAATTCACAGAATAAAAATACCACAGTAGAATCATTCTGGATGGATGAAACTGAAATTACAAACAGTGAATACAAACAGTTTGTTTATTGGGTAAAAGATTCTGTTATCAAAAATTTCATTTTTGACAGAATTAAAGATCCGGCAACTGCATCATCCTATACCCAGTTAAAAAGTACACTGAATATAAATGGGATGTCCGGTGGTGGTGTCATGTCTAATGATGATATTAAGATTATCGAAGATATCCTTGATTTATATGGTGTGGTTAGTACAAAGAGCAGAAATGTATTTTTAAAAACCAGGGGTATGAAAAGAATTCCGGTGATTAACTGGACGAAATCATTTAGTGAAAGTAGATTCCGGACATATCTTACCAAACATATTCTTGACAGTCTGGATCAGATGGCAGGAGCCGGCTCTGGAAATCCGCCGTCGACAGTAATACACGAAGTAATTATCCCCTATTATAAGAAATTTTACAGAGAAGATCCTCTGACAGGTTTAGAGATTCAACCCAATTTTTTTATTGGTTCTGAGTTTAAAAGTGAATTATTAACCTATAGTTACAACTGGCTTGATTATAGTCAGGCATCACTTGAAATTAATAAATTCAATCCTCTTACAGGTAAATTTAATGATCCTGCCAAAGAATTTGAAAAGAAATTTGGAAGACCTCTTACTGATAGAGATACTGTAGATTTCCCAGAATATTTTATTCGTCAGCAGGTATCGGTTGTCGATCAGAATACCGGAGAAATAAAAAATATCTCCAAATTTAAACGTCTCTCTGAAAGAAATGATTTTCAAATGAGCAAAACCATTCAGATATATCCTGATACACTTGCGATCATGAGTGACTTTTCGTACTATTCGTATAATGAACCAATTGCTAAAATGTATTTCTCTCATCCGGGTTATCAGAACTATCCGGTAGTAGGAGTTACCTGGGAGCAGGCAAATGCGTTTTGTAACTGGAGAACAAACCTTAAAAATACTTTCCAGGCGAATACCGGAGAACCAAAGGTACAGGATTACAGACTTCCAACAGAGGCTGAATGGGAATATGCAGCAAGAGGAGGTAAAAGAGCAGCCATGTATCCGTGGGGTGGTTACTACACCAGAAAGGCAAATGGTTGTTTTATGGCCAACTTCAAAACCGGAAGAGGAGAATATGTAGATGACAACTTCATTTATCCTGCAGAAGTAATGAGTTATCCTCCAAACGACTTTGGATTATTTGACATGGCAGGTAACGTTGCTGAGTGGACACGTTCCGCATATAAAGAAAATGCACTTTCATTTGTACATGATTTAAATCCGGATTACAATTTCAATGCAACAGCATCTGATCCGGCCACATTAAGACGCAAAGTTGTTAAAGGTGGATCATGGAAAGATATTGGATTCTTCCTGCAGTGCGGACAACGCACATTTGAACTTCAGGATCAGGCCAGATCCTATATCGGATTTCGTTGTGTAAGACAATTTATTGGTCCTTATTAATCTTTATAATTCAGAAAAAATTAATGCAGAAATATCATGGGAATATTTAGTAAAATTTATAGTGGCGTTCAGAATGCAATCTCAACCGATCAGGGTAAGGTAATTACGGGATTTGCATATGGTATTGGAGCATCTATTGTAATTATTGGTGCATTATTTAAGATTCTCCACCTTCAGGGTGCTGAAGAAATGCTAATGCTGGGTATGGGTACTGAAGCTTTCCTATTTGCGCTTGGAGCTTTTGAAGCACCGCATAAGGAACATGACTGGTCAGTCGTATATCCTGAGCTTGCATATGGTCATGGAAATGAGCATACTCCTGTTGAAAGCACAGCAGCCCAGGGTAAAAAGGGTAATAACGGGGCACCGATGGGTTCTCTTGGCGATATTAGTGGTCTTTCTTCTGAGGATATCGAAAAGCTTAAAGATGGATTGAGTAAGTTAAGTAAAACAGCCTCGCAAATGAATGACATTTCTGGAGCAAGCATTGCAACAGAGAATTACATAAAAAATATTGAAAAAGCTGCAACTTCTGCCGATCATTTTGCAGATGTTCAGAACAAAGGTATTGAATCTATTTCTACGGCTTCAAACCAGTTGATGACTGCCTACTCCAACTCTGCACAATCACTGGAGAAAAGTATTTCGGATCTGGGAAAAGATTCCGCACAGATATCATCAACTTTATCAACAGTTAGCGGAAATCTTACAAAAATAAATTCAGTGTATGAGTTACAGCTTCAGACAATCAACCAACAATTAGAAGAAGCGAAAGCAGAACTTGCCGAAGCTAAGAAGATCAACACCAATCTTGGAACGATATCTAAAAACTATTCTGATTCGGTTGCAGATGTTGAAGCTTACAAGAACGAAGCTGCTAAACTGAAAAAACAAATATCAGACTTAAATGCCGTGTACGGCAATATGCTTAATGCTTTGAATATTGAATCATAAATTTTAATACCTCTTAGTTAAAGAAAAGAATTAGATTATGGGTTCTAAGAATTGTGCCGAAACGCCGCGACAGAAAATGATAGGTATGATGTACCTGTTTTTGACTGCTATGCTTGCGCTGAACGTTTCAAGTGAGGTATTGAGTGGTTTTACCAGGGTGGATGAAAGCCTCCGCAGTAGTGCTCAAAATATTGGTGACAGGAATACTGCTATAATGCAGGACTTCAAAAATAAAGAGGAAATGAATCCTTTGAAAGTCGCTCAGTGGCGTGAAAAAGCACAACTGGTAAATACTTTAAGTGATTCTCTTTATGAAAAAATTGATGAATACAAGCTTGAGATTGTAAGAGATGTTGATGGCCCTACAGGAAATCCAGACAGCATTAATGCCAAAGACAACCTTGATGCTCCTGAACGGGTGATGTTATTAGGAGGTAAAAACAGTAAAGGTGCCCAGTTGAAAGATGGCATCAATAATTATCGGGCTTCTCTGATTGATATCATGGAAGAGGCTGTAGCTATTAATAATGGCTCGTTAGATACTTCCATTATTAATTCCCTTAATGCATCATTAACAACACCCATGATGAAAGATAGAGACGGAGAAGAAAAACCCTGGGAACAGGTATATTTTTCATGGATGCCGGTTGCCGCTTCTGTTGCTTTGCTTTCAAAATTGCAGAATGATGTAAGAGATGCTGAATCTCAGGTGATCCAGTTTCTGTTAAGGCAAATAGATGCAAAAGACTTTAAAGTCAATAAAGTTGAAGCGCATATAATCCCTACATCAACTTCGGTAATTCGTGGTGGAACTTTCTCAGCACAAATTCTTCTTGCGGGGCGTGACACTACAAAATCACCTGTATATAGGATCAGTGAAAATGGTAATGTAGTCAATGTTAGAAATGGACTATATGAAAAAACCTGTAATCAATTAGGAGTATATAATATTGGTGGTTCTGTAGTTCTTAAGGATGACGACAATAATGACGTTTATTACCAGATACCTGAAATGAAGTATGAAGTAGTAGATCCTTTTGCCACGGTTTCAGCCTTAAAAATGAACGTACTGTATGCTGGTGTGGAAAATCCTGTAGGTATTTCTGCTCCAGGTATTGCCGCAAGCGATTTGAGGCCGTCAATTTCAAACGGATCCTTAAAAACAGCGGCTGACGGTCAAAGTTATATCGCTATTCCGAGCGACTATAACAGAAATGCGGTGATAAAGGTTAATGCTATAGTTGAAGGAAAAGAAACTCACATTGCAGATTACCCATTCCGTGTTAAACTTTTACCTGACCCATTGCCGTTTATTGCATATCAGGAAGTAGCTGCTGATGCAAATGGTGATATTAAACGAATTGACAAAACAACGAATGATACAAAGATTGATTTTAGATTGCTAAAATTCTTTAAGGGAATTAAAGCGATGCTTCCCGAATCTGATTTCGAGGTCAATTACACGGTTGAAAGTTTCAGGATCGTTCTTTTAAATGAAAACGGCAACAATTTAGCTAAAACTGTAAAAGGTTCCGCTTTTGATAGTGATATAATGGATTTTTTACGTGAATTCCGTGGTACAATAACTATAACAGAAGTTGTTGCAAAAGGGCCGGACAATGTTCCAAGGAACTTACCGGCTATTGTAACTGACGTCAAATAATTAAGTTAGATTTTAAATGTATTCTTTATGACTAAGAAAATAATTATAGCTCTATTAATTTCTACATCTGGTTTATCTCTTACATTTGCCCAGGAAGACAATTCTTCTCCCCTTAAAGGAGACAAACCGATAGAATATATGTCAACAAAGGAAGGTGACATCGACCTCTATTATGAGTATAAAATTTGGCGTACACTGAATTTGGAAGAAACTCCAAATCAGCCTTTGGCTTTGCCCAAAACACCAATTAAAAGCAGGAAAAATCTGGGTACTGTAATAATTGAAAGTATCGGTAATGAAAATTTTCCTATTCCTGTGCATCAGCCAAGTGATCAGGAAATGGCTCAGGAACCGTTAACACCAACGGAGATCTATAATAAATTTAACCTTCAAAAGGAAATAAGGGATAGATGTATTTTATTTCAGTTGACCGGTGACAATTATACTATCATGGTTAAGGACGGGGATCCTAAGATTACAGTACCTCAAGACAGTTTATTTGCCTACCTTCCTAAGTTCTTAACCGAAGAAAGTGTCAATAACATTCTCACTTCAATAAGTGGTCAAATATATAAATATGACTTATATGAAGTATGGTTCTTTAATAAAAGATATTCAACGTTTAAGTCAGAGATCAGAGCCATTTGTCCCTATATTAAAGATCCAACCTCTGGTCAGCCTCAATCTATAGGATGGATTCCATTTGATCAGTTAAGACGTTATCTTGTACAAGTTCCGATAAAACTTTCGGATTTCAATGCAACTGTTGGAATGAACCAGTACAGCATGGATGCATATTTTACATCAAGATTATACTCTGGCGAAATCGTACAGGCAGAGAATTTACAGGGGAAAAGATTTATTGACTACAATTTAACGCCTGACCAGATTGCAAAACAACGCCAGGAAATTGAAACCAGGCTTATAAATTTAGAAGAAGACATCTGGGCTTACTAAAAAAGTACAGTCTATACAATACAATAAAAAAGCCGGTTATACCGGCTTTTTTATTGTATAATAACTTTAAATATCAATCTGTCCCTAACTCAAGTTTTACATCATTCACAAAATGCTTTATTCTTTGTTCTTCCGACATTTTACATATCAGAAGTGTATCGTCTGATTCAACAACAATGAAATCTTCCAACCCCTGTAGTACCACAATTTTATCCTCTGGTACATTGATCAGGTTATTTTTTGAATCGTACATAAAAACTTTTTTATTTGATGCATTTGCATCGTCATCCTTAGGTAACTGATCATACAAAGATCCCCAGGTACCCAAATCAGACCAACCAAAGTCTGCACACAATACATAAACATTATCGGCCTTTTCCATAATCCCATAATCTATGGAAATATTTTTACAGCTTGGATAGGCCTCTTCGATAAATGCCTGCTCCTTTGGGGTGTAATACAAACTTTCTCCTTCAGCAAATTTTTGTGCCACATCAGTCAGGTATTTGTTAAACGCGTTAAGAATTGTATTACCTTTCCAGAGAAAGATGCCCGAATTCCAGTAAAAGTCCCCACTTTCAAGAAAAACTTTCGCCAACTCCAGATCAGGCTTTTCTGTAAATGTTTTTACTTCATTAAAGATCGAGTCAGAACCTTCCTCATTTACTTTAATCTGAATATACCCGTAGCCTGTCTCCGGTCTGGAAGGTTTAATTCCCAAGGTTAAAAGATTACCACTTTCCTCAGTAAACTTCAAACCGTCCGAGATATTCCTGATAAATTCATCCTCCTTTAAAATCAAGTGATCCGATGGAGCAACAACAAAATTTGCATCCGGATCCTTTGACAGAATTTTATATGTTGCATATGCAATACATGGTGCCGTATTACGCATTGCAGGTTCCAGAAGTACCTGTTCCTCGGTCAGCTCCGGTAATTGTTCCAGTATAATATCCTTATATATTTTATTGGAAACAACATATATATTTTCAGATGGCATTAACTTATGAAATCTGTCGAAAGTTTGCTGGATCAGAGTTCTTCCGGTTCCTAATATATCAAGGAATTGCTTAGGTTTCTGAGTTTTACTTAGAGGCCAGAAGCGACTTCCAATACCTCCGGCCATAATCACACAATAAGCATTTTTCATGTTATATACACTTTTGATGTTTCCCAAATTAACACTTTTTTATTGGGATATCAAATGGATTATACTAAAGAAACGTTAATAAAAAAGCCATCCGTCGGATGGCGGATGGCTTTCAAATATAGTGTTGAATAATTACTTCACTCTTTTATACCCATAAACGGCACTATCACCCAATTCTTCTTCAATACGAAGTAACTGGTTGTATTTAGCCATCCTGTCGGAACGACTCATTGAACCTGTTTTAATCTGCCCGCTGTTCGTAGCAACTGCAATATCAGCAATTGTTGCATCTTCAGTTTCACCTGAACGGTGTGAAGTTACAGATGTATAACCATGTCTGTGTGCCATTTCAATTGCATCCAGTGTTTCGGTTAATGTACCAATCTGATTTACTTTAATTAAAATAGAGTTCGCACAACCTAATTCAATTCCTTTTTTCAGGAATTCAACGTTGGTCACAAACAAGTCATCGCCTACAAGCTGAACTTTATCCCCCAATTTATCTGTAAGAATTTTCCAACCATCCCAGTCACCTTCATCACAACCATCTTCTACTGAATCAATTGGATATTTTGAGATCAATTCAGCAAGATAATCAGCCTGTTCTGTAGAATTTCTTTTGGCACCGTTAGGACCTTCAAATTTAGAATAATCATAGATACCTTCTTTGAAGAATTCTGATGAAGCACAGTCAAGCGCTATTGTTACATCTTTACCAGGCTCATAACCGGCTTTTTTAATTGCTTCAATCACACTGTCAAGAGCTTCTTCGGTACCACCTGAAAAGTTAGGAGCAAATCCTCCTTCATCACCAACTGCAGTACTTAATCCTTTACCCTTAATAATTGATTTAAGAGCATGGAAAACTTCCGCACCCATTCTTAAACCTTCTTTAAAAGATGGTGCGCCTACGGGACGAATCATGAATTCCTGGAACGCAATAGGTGCATCTGAGTGTGAACCTCCATTGATGATATTCATCATCGGAACAGGAAGAACAGTTGTATTAGTTCCTCCGATATAACGGTATAAAGGCATTCCTAAAAGATCAGCAGCAGCCTTAGCCACAGCAAGAGAAACCCCTAACATAGCATTTGCACCAAGATTGCTTTTGGTTTTGGTACCGTCCAGTGCAAGCATTGCTTTGTCAATACCTACCTGATCAGTTACATCCATACCAATAATTTCTTCTGCAATTTTTGAATTTACATTCTCAACGGCTTTTAAAACACCTTTCCCAAGGTAACGGCTTTTATCACCATCACGTAATTCCAGGGCTTCATTTTCACCTGTTGATGCTCCTGATGGAACAGCTGCACGACCTGTTGCACCACTGGCTGTTAATACTTCTACTTCTAGAGTCGGATTACCACGTGAGTCCAGAATTTCACGTGCATGAATACTTACAATCTCTGACATAATCTAATGATTTATATTAAAACAATTAATAATTTCAGATTCTTCGGGCTCAATTTTTGAGCACCCCAAAGTTACTTATTTAGAAATTATTACTCAACTTAAAAAATGAAAAAACATTAAAAAAGGGATGCAAAAATTGCACCCCTTTATAGGTTCTTAACGTAGCTTTAAAACTACTCTTCTTTTTTCTCTTCTTCGTTTTCTGAAGCATCCTCAGAAGTACCATCGGCTTGTGCTTCCGGCTCCTTAACTTCCTCTTTAGATTTAACTTCCGGTTCTGCGGCAGCAACTTCTTTTTCTTCTACTACATCTTCCTTAACTTCTTCTTTTACTTCTGCCTTTGCTTTTACATCTGCAGCAGGAGCAGCTTCAGCCTTTTTCTTGGATGAAGACCTTCTTCTTCTTGAAGACTTTTTAGTTGAAGTAGATTCCAGCATATTCTCATTGAAGTCTACCAGCTCGATAAAACACATTTCAGCATTATCACCAATACGGTTTCCTGTTTTTAGAATACGCGTGTAACCACCTGGTCTCTGAGCTACTTTTTCAGATACTTCTCTGAATAAAATTGCAACAGCCTCTTTATCTTTCAGATAGCTGAATGCAGTTCTTCTTGAGTGAGTGGTATCATTTTTACTTTTAGTAATGATCGGCTCAATAAAAACCTTAAGTGCTTTAGCTTTTGCTAAAGTTGTATGAATTCTTTTATGTTTTATCAAAGAAACAGCCATGTTTGATAGCATCGCCTTTCTGTGAGATGTTGTTCTTCCTAAATGATTGAACTTCTTCCTGTGTCTCATTTTAATTACTCTTTGTCAAGTTTGTACTTACTGATATCCATGCCGAATGTCAAACTTAAGGATACAAGTAATTCTTCCAATTCGGTCAATGATTTCTTACCAAAGTTTCTGAATTTCAATAAGTCGTTTTTATTGAAAACAACTAAGTCTCCAAGTGTTTCTACATCGGCAGCTTTAAGACAATTAAGTGCTCTGACAGAAAGATCCATGTCAGTCAGTTTTGTCTTCAGAAGCTGACGCATATGCAATACTTCTTCATCAAATTCTTCAGCGCCGTTTTTCTCATCTGTATCGAGCGTAATACGTTCATCAGAAAACAACATGAAATGATAAATAAGAATTTTTGCGGCTTCCTTTAAAGCTTCCTTCGGATGAATTGATCCGTCTGAAGTAATTTCAAGAACCAGCTTTTCATAGTCAGTCTTCTGCTCTACTCTGTAGTTCTCAATATAATACTTCACATTTTTGATTGGCGTATAAATAGAATCAATTGGAATTAAACCGAATTCTTCTGTAGCAGGAGTATTCTCCACGGCAGGAACATAACCACGTCCCTTGTTGATAGTGATATCAACTGAAAGATTTACACCTTCATCCATTCTGCAAATTACCAATTCTGGATTCAGCACTTCAAAACCGGTAAGAAACTTACTGATATCACCAGCTTTAAACTCTTTTGAACCGGTTACATTTACAGTAACTTTTTCACTTTCTACTTCATCTACCAAGCGACGAAGGCGAACCTGTTTGAAGTTAAGTACTATTTCCACAACATCTTCCATTACACCAGGAATTGTTGAGAATTCGTGTTCAACACCTTCAATTTTTATAGAGGTAATAGCAAATCCTTCGAGTGATGAAAGCAAAATACGCCTTAACGCGTTACCTATGGTAATTCCATATCCTGGTTCCAATGGACGAAATTCGAATTTACCGAATCTGTCATCTGATTCCAGCATGATTACCTTATCGGGTTTTTGAAATGCTAATATAGCCATATACTAAATTTTTATTTAGAGTACAATTCAACGATCAATTGTTCCTTAATATTTTCGGGTATGTCTTCTCTTGCAGGTACGTTCAAATATTTACCGCTAACAGAATTTTCATCCCACTCTAACCATGAATATTTAGAGTGATTTTCACCACTTAATGATTCAGTGACTACTAAAAGAGATTTAGATCTTTCGCGAACACCGATGATCTGACCCGGTTTTACAGAGTAAGACGGAATATTCACAATTTTACCATCCACAATAATGTGACGATGTCCAACCAGCTGTCTTGCTGCTGCTCTTGTAGGTGCAATACCTAAACGGTAAACCACATTATCAAGTCTGCTTTCAAGCAACTGAAGCAAAATTTCACCGGTAATACCTTTTTTGCGATGAGCCTTCTGAAAGGTGTTACGGAATTGTTTTTCCAGCACACCATAAGTGTATTTTGCTTTTTGTTTTTCTTTCAACTGATCACCATATTCAGTTGTTTTCCTTCTCCTGTTGTTACCATGCTGTCCAGGAGGATAGTTTCTTTTATTTAAAACTTTGTCTGGTCCGAAGATTGGTTCTCCAAACTTCCTTGCAATTTTAGACTTTGGTCCGATATACTTTGCCATTGTATTACTTTTTTGCTTTGATTTTAAATTTTGATTTTACGCTATGAATATGGATTGCAGCCGCGATTACAGAGAGGAAGAATCATGCAATCAATTCACTATTCAAAAGATAAAATCTAAAACAATTTATTAATTATACTCTCCTTCTTTTAGGAGGACGACATCCATTGTGCGGAATTGGTGTAACGTCAACAATTTCTGATACCTCAATACCACTGCTGTGGATAGTACGAATTGCAGATTCTCTTCCGTTACCAGGTCCTTTTACAAAAACTCTTACTTTTCTAAGACCCAGATCGTATGCTACTTTTGAACAATCCTGAGCTGCAACCTGCGCTGCATAAGGCGTGTTCTTTTTTGAACCTCTGAATCCCATTTTCCCGGCTGATGACCATGAAATAACCTGCCCATCACTGTTTGTTAAGGAAACAATGATATTGTTAAAGGAAGAATGGATGTGAGCCTGACCCGTAGCCTCAACTTTAACTTTTCTCTTTCTTTGAGTTCCTGACTTTTTTGCCATAACCTTATATAAATGTTACTGTTTACTTTTTCTTATTTGCTACAGTCTTACGTTTACCTTTACGGGTACGCGCATTATTTTTTGTTGACTGCCCACGAACAGGAAGTCCGATACGGTGACGAATTCCCCTGTAGCAACCAATATCCATTAAACGTTTAATGTTTAACTGTATTTCTGATCTCAATTCACCTTCAACCTTTGT
Source organism: Quyinboa ferrireducens (assembly GCF_042436675.1). NCBI lineage: Bacteria > Pseudomonadati > Bacteroidota > Bacteroidia > Bacteroidales > Quyinboaceae > Quyinboa > Quyinboa ferrireducens. Next base: position 155,826 of record NZ_JBHMVA010000011.1, read on the forward strand.
GGTTTCAGCGATAGCTTTCCTTACGCCGGCAATCTGATCATCTGTCCAGTCTTCTACTTTAATGTTACGATCAACACCAGCTAATTCCAGAATCTGCTGAGCTTTGCTCTTTCCAATTCCGAATATGTAAGTGAGAGCAATCTCACCTCTTTTGTTTTGCGGAAGGTCAACACCAACTATACGTATAGCCATTTCTTAAAATTTTTGCAAAATTAGTTAATTATCCCTGACGTTGTTTAAACTTGGGATTCTTTTTATTAATTACATACAAACGCCCTTTTCTCCTTACGATCTTACATTCGGGTGAGCGTTTCTTAACTGATGCTCTAACTTTCATCTTCCTCTATCTTTTAAAAATTATTTATATCTGAATGTTATCCTCCCCTTTGTTAAATCGTAGGGAGACATTTCAACCTTAACTTTATCTCCAGGCAGTATTCTGATGTAGTGCATGCGCATTTTACCAGAAATATGGGCTGTGATCACATGACCATTTTCCAGCTCAACCCGGAACATTGCGTTAGACAATGCTTCAATTATTGTACCATCTTGCTCTATAGAAGCCTGTTTGGACATACATTTAAAATTTTATATTTCGTTCGTTTAATACTTCTTCAATATAATCAAAGGTTGATAAGATATCGGCTTTACCTTTTCTTATGGCAATGGTATGTTCAAAATGAGCCGAAGGCTGGTGATCTTTTGTGCGAATCGTCCAGTTATCACTTTCCAGGAAAATCTCTTTCTTTCCCATGTTGATCATCGGTTCAATTGCAATCACCATACCCGATTTAAGAAGTACCCCACGCCCTTTCTGACCATAATTTGGTACTTCAGGTTTTTCGTGAAGATTTCTACCGACACCGTGTCCTACCATTTCCCGAACTACAGAATAGCCATTTTTTTCACAATGCTTCTGAATTGTATAACCTACATCTCCAAGCCTGTTTCCTGAAACTGCCATTTCAATGCCTTTATACAAGGCTTCTTTTGTTGTTCTTAGCAGTTTTTTAACTGATTCATCAACTTCTCCAACTGTAAAGGTATAAGCAGAATCGCCATAAAAACCGTTTTTAACAACACCGCAGTCCACCGAAACAATATCTCCCTCTTTTAATCTGTATTCGGAAGGTATGCCGTGCACAACCATATCATTAACGGACATACATAAGGTATTAGGAAATCCGCCATAACCTAAAAAAGCAGGTTCAGCGTGGTGATCCCTGATGAATTCTTCAGCGATCCTGTCAAGCTCAAGAGTTGAAATACCCGGTTCAATACGCTTTGCAACTTCTGCGTGTGTTCTTGAAACCAAAAGGTTACTCTCCCTCAGGAGTTCTATTTCCTCGTCCGTTTTTAAATAAATCATTAAAAGAACGTTTTAGAAGGCAGCAGCACCACCGGTACGGCCTTTAATCCTTCCTGTCTTCATCAAACCATCGTAATGCCTCATCAACAAATGACTTTCAATCTGCTGAAGAGTATCTAAAACAACACCAACCATGATGAGTAGTGAGGTTCCTCCATAAAAATATGCAAATTGCTGCGTAACACCAGCCATCATTGCAAATGCGGGAAGAATAGCAACACCCGCCAGGAAGAATGATCCGGGCAATGTAATTTTCGACATTACCGAATCCAGAAAATCTGCAGTCTTTTTACCTGGTTTAACGCCAGGAATAAAACCACCGTTTCTCTTCATATCCTCAGCCATCTGGTTTGGATTGATCGTAATAGCTGTATAAAAATAGGTAAATGCAATAATCAGGATTGCCTGAGTTAAGTTATATACCCATCCTAAAGGATTTGCAAATGCAGTTGCAAAAGCAGTCATACTTTCACTCTGTGAAAAACCTGCAATTGTTACCGGAAGGAACATAATTGCCTGAGCAAAAATGATCGGCATTACACCGGCAGCATTTACCTTTAAAGGAATATACTGTCTTACACCACCATATTGTTTATTTCCAACAATTCGCTTTGCATACTGTACAGGTACTTTTCTGGTCCCTTGAACCAAAAGAATAGAAGCACCAATTACGGCAAGCAGAACAACAAGCTCAATCAGTAACATAACCAAACCACCACCGGCTGTCTCTGTAAACCTTGAACCAACTTCACCAACAAATGCAAATGGAAGACGGGCAATGATACCAATCATAATGATCAGCGAAATACCGTTTCCAATCCCTTTGTCAGTTATCTTTTCTCCCAGCCACATAATAAACATAGTACCGGCAGTAAGAATTATGGTTGATGATACCTTGAACCATATACCGGTCATCGCAAACGCTTCAGCTGGTAACTGGCTGTACAAATTCACAAGATATGAAGGAGCCTGTACAACAAGAATAAGGACAGTTAGATAACGTGTGATCTGATTAATTTTTCTTCTTCCACTTTCTCCTTCACGCTGCAATCTCTGGAAATAAGGTACAGCAATACCTAATAACTGGATTACAATTGAAGCCGAGATATAAGGCATGATACCTAATGCAAAGACTGATGCATTGGAGAAGGCACCTCCTGAAAACATATCAAGGATACCTAACACACCACTCGCAGTCTGACTTTTTAATGCTTCAAGATGGGCCGGATCAATACCTGGTAATACCACGTACGAACCAAACCTGTAAATGAGTAAGAAACCTAAAGTGGAAATAATTCGAGCTCTCAGATCCTCGATACTCCAGATATTCTTTAATGTCTGAATTAGCTTCTTCATGAAATTAAAGTTTTACAACAGTTCCGCCTGCAGCCTCTATAAGTTCTACAGCCTTTTTAGAAAATGCATGTGCAGTTACTTCTACCTTTAATGAAATAGCACCGTTTCCAAGAATTTTAACAAGATCATTCTTCGAAACCAGTCCGGCTTCCTGCAATGCCTGAATATCAATTTTATCCAGTTTTTTTGCCTCAGCCAAGGCCTGAAGTGTATTTACATTAATACTTTTGTATTCTACACGATTGATGTTTTTGAATCCAAATTTAGGAACACGGCGTTGCAAAGGCATCTGTCCACCTTCAAAACCGATCTTTTTAGAATAACCGGAACGTGATTTAGCTCCTTTGTGACCACGTGTTGAAGTACCTCCATGTCCGGAACCCTGTCCGCGACCGATACGCTTACGTGATTTGGTTGAGCCATTAGCCGGTTTTAAATTACTTAAATCCATTTTTATATTCTGTTAAAGGATTATCAATTACTTTACTACTTCAACCAGGTGTTTCACTTTATCTACCATCCCAAGAATTTCCGGTGTGGCATCTTTCTCAACAACCTGGTGCAATTTACGAATTCCTAAAGCCCTTAAAGTTCTGATTTGCTTTTCAGGACAATCAATTCCACTTTTGACTTGCTTGATTTTGATTTTTGCTTTTTTAGCCATCGTACCAGGTTATTATCCGTTAAACACTTTATCGAGCGAAACACTGCGCAATTTTGCAACAGTTTCAGCATCTCTTAACTCCTTTAATGCCTCAATGGTAGCTTTTACAAGGTTGTGCGGGTTTGATGAACCTTTTGACTTAGCCAAAACGTCTTTTACACCTACACTTTCAAGTACAGCACGCATCGCACCTCCTGCTTTAACACCGGTACCGTGAGACGCTGGCTTCATAAATACCGTTGCACCACCATATTTAGCAATCTGTTCGTGAGGAATGGTTCCGTTTTTAACCGGTACTTTAATCAGGTTTTTCTTTGCAGCTTCAACACCTTTTGAAATAGCTGTTGTAACCTCATTAGCTTTACCTAATCCCCATCCTACGATTCCGTTTTCATCTCCTACAACAACAATGGCAGAAAAACTAAAGGTACGTCCACCTTTTGTTACTTTGGTAACCCTGTTGATTGCTACAAGCCTGTCTTTTAAATCAAGATCGCTTGTTGTTTTAACTTTTTGTACTAATCCTGCCATAGTTATTAGAAATTAAGTCCTCCTTTACGTGCACCATCCGCCAGGCTCTTAACCCTTCCGTGATACAAATATCCGTTTCTGTCGAACACACATGAATCAATACCGGCCTTTGTTGCACGTTGAGCGATTAATTCACCCACAGCCGCTGCCTCTTCAATTTTAGTTTTAAACTCTTTACCAGCCAGCTCTTTGTCAACAGACGATGCAGCAAACAATGTTTTACCTGCCAAATCATCTATTACCTGTACATAGATCTGCTTGTTACTTCTAAAGACTGTAAGACGTGGCCTTTCAGCTGTACCGGAAACAATCTTCCTAACACGTCTTTTTATTCTTTCTCTTCTTTTAACTTTATCAAATGCCATAGTTTCCTTGTTTAACGGTTACACTTTAGCAGATTTACCAGCCTTACGACGAATATGTTCACCTTTAAACCTGATACCTTTTCCTTTATAAGGTTCCGGTTTACGGAATGAACGAATCTTGGCTGCTACCTGTCCAATAAGTTGTTTATCACAGCTTTCAAGTGTTATCAAAGGATTTTGGTTCCTTTCACTTTTAGTTTCTAACTTAACTTCTCCCGGAAGTTCGAGATAGATGTTGTGAGAATAACCTAATGATAATTCAAGAATCTGACCCTGATTTGAGGCTCTGTAACCTACACCAACCAGTTCAAGTTCTTTTTTATAACCTTCAGAAACTCCAACGATCATATTATTAATGAGAGATCTTGATAAACCATGTAATGCTTTATCCTGTTTCTCTTCTGTTGCTCTATCTAACACAACCTGGTTACCATCAACCTGTACGCTGATACTTGGTTTTAAAGTTTGCGTCAATTCTCCTTTGGGCCCTTTAACAGTAATATCGCTATCTTTAACGGTTACTGTTACGCCTGCTGGTATATCTATTGGTGCTTTTCCTATTCGTGACATTGAAAATCCTCCTTAATTAATAAACAAAGCATAAGACTTCACCACCAATGCGCTTAGCACGGGCTTCTTTGTCAGTTAATACACCCTGCGAAGTAGATAAAATCGCAATACCCAAACCATTTAAAACCCGTGGTACTTCACGGTAACTAGTATACTTACGTAAACCCGGACGGCTGACACGCTTAATTGCTTTAATTGCGTTAACCTTAGTTTCCGGATCGTACTTGAGGGCGATTTTAATTATACCCTGTAATCCATCATCTATAAACTTGTAGTTTAAGATGTAACCTTTGTCGTATAAAATCTTGGTCATCTCCCTTTTCAGGTTCGATCCCGGGATTTCTACAACCCTGTGTTTTGCCATAATTGCGTTCCTGATTCTTGTCAGGAAATCTGCTATTGAATCTGTCATACTACATTAAATTAAATTGATCCCGATTATCGGGACAATATTTAACTAACTCTCATTTCTTTTTTACCAGCTTGCTTTTTTAACACCCGGAATAAGTCCTGCAGCAGCCATTTCGCGGAACTGAATCCTTGAAATACCAAACTGACGCATATACCCTTTTGGACGGCCTGTTAATTTGCATCTGTTATGTAATCTTACGGGCGATGAATTTTTAGGTAATTTTTGTAACCCTACGAAATCGCCTTCGGCTTTAAGTCTTTCACGTTTTGCGGCGTACTTTGCATTCATTTTTGCGCGTTTCACCTCACGTGCTTTCATTGATTCCTTAGCCATTGATCTTTCTCTTTATTATTTTTTCTTAAATGGTAAACCAAACTCTTTCAGTAAAGCAAATGCTTCCTCATCTGTTGCGGCGGAAGTCACAAAAGTAATATTCATACCGAGAATTTTGCTTATACCGTCGATATTAATTTCCGGAAAGATAATCTGTTCCTCAATTCCGAGTGTATAGTTACCTTTTCCGTCAAGTTTACTTTTAATACCCTGAAAGTCGCGGATACGAGGCAAAGCCACACGAATCAGTCTTTCAAGGAATTCGTACATCTTTTCGCGACGCAATGTTACCCGTACACCAATCGGCATCTTCTTCCTTAATTTAAAGTTTGAGATGTCTTTTGTTGAATAGGTAGCCACAGCTTTCTGACCTGTAATGTTGGTTAATTCAGCTATAGCAACATCAATGAGTTTTTTGTCAGCAATCGCTGCTCCCATACCCATGTTGATCACGATTTTTTCTAATTTAGGCACCTGCATCACGCTTTTGTACCCAAACTCTTTTTTCAATGCCGGAGTAATTCGTTCGGCATAATCCTTTTTAAGTGCTACAGTATAGCTCATTACTTAATTTCCTCCCCAGATTTTTTAGAATAACGCACTAGTTTACCTTTGTCATTCAGACGGCGACCGATTCTGGTTGGATTACCTGAAGGATCTACGACATTAAGCTTGGAAATATTGACGGGGGCTTCTTTCTTAATGATTCCACCCTGAGGACTTTCTGCGTTTGGTTTTGTATGCTTTGAAACCATGTTCACACCTTCAACGATGGCACGGCCTTCTTTTACGTTAACCTCAAGCACACGTCCTTTTTTTCCTTTATCTTCTCCAGAATTTACAAAAACTGTGTCGCCTTTTTTGATATGTAATTTCTTAGACATTGTCTTGCATTTAAATATTAAAGTACTTCAGGTGCCAGAGAAACAATTTTCATGTTTTTAGCTCTCACTTCACGAGCCACAGGACCGAATATACGGCTACCTCTCATTTCACCTACATTATTAAGCAATACACATGCATTATCATCGAAGCGAATGTATGAACCATCCTGACGGCGCACTTCCTTTTTTGTTCTTACAATAATGGCCTTACTTACTGTACCTTTTTTAAGGTCGCTTGAAGGAATAGCGCTTTTTACTGTAACAACAATTGTATCACCTACCGATGCATATCGTTTTCCGGTTCCACCGAGTACGCGGATACAAAGAGCTTCTTTTGCACCACTGTTATCGGCTACTGTAAGTCTGCTTTCTTGCTGTATCATGATTACTTAGCTCTTTCGATTATTTCTACTAATCTCCATTTTTTTGTCTTACTCAATGGCCTGGTTTCCATAATTTTTACGGTATCACCAATACCACAGGTATTCTCTTCGTCGTGTGCATGGTATTTCTTTGTCTTGTTCACAAATTTACCATAGATGGGGTGTTTTTCTTTCCATTTTACAGCTACAACAACGGTCTTATCCATCTTGTCGCTAACAACAACACCTACACGCTCTTTACGGATATTTCTTTTAACTTCTTCCATCAGTCAAACTATTTTACTTCGTTAATTTCACGCAGACGGAGCTCTGTTTTAATACGGGCTATTGTCTTGCGACTTTCTTTAATTTTTGATGGATTATCTAAAGGAGAAATGCTGTGGTTAATCTTCATCTTGGCAAGATTGTCCACTTCAGTTTCCAAACGTTCCTGTAACTCCTTTGATTCTAAATCTTTTAATTCCCTCGCTTTCATTTCTAATTAGTCATTTAATTTTGAACATAATCGCGGCGAACCACAAACTTTGTTGTAACAGGAAGCTTCTGAGCTGCAAGACGCAATGCCTCTTTAGCTACATCAAAAGGTACACCTTCAACTTCAATGATAATTCTACCTGGAGTAACAGGTGCAACAAAACCTTCCGGAGAACCTTTACCTTTACCCATCCTTACCTCTGCAGGCTTCTTAGTAATGGGCTTATCGGGAAATACACGAATCCATATCTGACCTTGTCTTTGCATGTAACGTGTAACAGCTACCCTTGCTGCTTCTATCTGACGACCAGTAAGCCATTTTGATTGTAATGATTTGATTCCGAAAGAACCAAAGGCCAGCTGGTTTCCCCGCTGTGCATTACCTTTCATTTTGCCTTTCTGCTGTCTTCTAAACTTTGTCTTTTTTGGTTGTAACATCGTTTTCTGATTTCAATAGTTAACGATTACTTTCTCTTTTTACGGAACTTACGTCCTCCGGCATTCTCTTTAGCCACAGTGAAGTTTGGAGAAAGGTCTCTCTTACCATAAACTTCACCTTTGCAAATCCATACCTTAATACCTATTAATCCCGTTTTAGTTAACGCTTCTGCCTGAGCAAAATCGACGTCAGCCCTGAAAGTATGCAAAGGTATACGGCCCTCCTTGTATGTTTCAGAGCGTGCCATCTCTGCACCATTCAAACGTCCTGAGATCTGAACCTTAATTCCTTCAGCACCCATACGCATTGCCGATGCAATAGCCATTTTAATGGCACGACGATAAGCTATCCTTCCTTCGAGCTGGCGAGCTATGTTGTTTCCAACGATAATAGCATCTAATTCAGGACGCTTAACTTCAAAAATATTTATCTGAACTTCTTTATCAGTAATCTTTTTAAGCTCTTCTTTCAGTTTGTCAACTTCCTGACCACCTTTACCAATAATAATACCCGGACGGGCAGTACATACAGTAATGGTAATGAGCTTAAGAGTTCTTTCAATTACAATCTTAGAAACACTTGCCTTTGCCAGACGAGCATTGAGGTATTTACGAAGCTTTGTATCCTCTACAATCTTATCTCCGTAGTCATTACCTCCGAACCAGTTCGAGTCCCAGCCTCTAATGATTCCTAACCTGTTACTTATCGGATTTACTTTCTGTCCCATTTGGCAATTAATTTTGTGTTTCTTCTTTACTGTCAACTACTAAGGTTACGTGGTTTGAACGCTTCCTGATACGGTAAGCTCTTCCCTGAGGAGCAGGACGGAGTCTTTTCAGTACTCTTCCTGAATCAACCATAACCTCTTTTACAAAAAGGTTACTGTCCTCAACACGCACACCTTCATTTTTTTGTTCCCAGTTTGCGATAGCTGAACGGAGTAACTTCTCCATTCTGTTGGAAGCTTCCTTAGATGAAAACCGCAGGACATCCAAAGCTTTGTTCACTTCCATGCCACGGATCATATCGGCAACCAGCCTCATTTTCCTTGGAGAAGTAGGAACATTATTAAGCTTGGCAAAACTTACCTGCTTTTTTGCTTCCTTTATTTTTTCGGCTCTTATTCTTTTTCGTGCACCCATTTTCTCTGATTTTTACTAGTTATTGCGCTTATCTCTTTTTCTTATCAGCGCCATGACCTCTAAATGTACGAGTTGGAGCAAATTCTCCAAGTTTATGACCTACCATGTTTTCTGTAACATAAACCGGAATGAACTTATTACCATTGTGTACGGCAATTGTATGTCCTACAAAATCAGGAGAGATCATTGAAGCACGTGCCCATGTTTTAATCACGGATTTTTTTCCGCTTTCATTCATTGCCAGTACTTTTTTCTCCAGCTTATAGTTAATATATGGTCCTTTTTTTAACGATCGGCTCATAACAAATTAATTAACTCTTTATTTTTTCCTTCTTTCAACAATATATTTCTCAGATGCCTTTTTCTTGTCACGGGTTTTGTAACCTTTAGCAAGTACACCTTTTCTGGAGCGTGGATGTCCTCCTGATGAACGTCCTTCACCACCACCCATCGGGTGATCTACAGGGTTCATTACAACACCTCGTACTCTTGGTCTTCTTCCCAGCCAACGTGAACGACCAGCTTTACCGGATCTTTCAAGTGCATGGTCAGAGTTTCCAACGCTACCAATTGTTGCTTTACAAGTTGTAAGGATCATTCTGGATTCTCCTGACGGCAGTTTAACAATCGCATAGTCACCATCCCTGGAGGTAAGCTGAGCAAATGTTCCTGCAGAGCGAACTAATGCAGCTCCCTGGCCCGGACGCAACTCGATGTTATGAACTACGGTTCCCAAAGGAATTTTGGCAAGTGGTAATGCATTTCCGATTTCCGGAGCCGCATTTTCACCTGAGTTAAGAACCTGACCAACTTCAAGGCCATTGGGTGCAACAATATATCTTTTTTCACCATCGGCATAAAACAGCAATGCAATACGTGCAGATCTGTTTGGATCGTACTCGATTGATTTTACTGTTGCCGGAACACCGTCTTTTTCTCTTTTAAAATCGATTACACGATATTTTCTCTTGTGTCCTCCACCGATATATCGCATAGTCATTTTGCCAGTAGCATTACGACCACCCGATTTTGAAGAACCGGTTACAAGAGATTTTTCTGGAGCACTCGCTGTAATCGAATCGAATGCACCAATAATCTTATGTCTTTGCCCCGGTGTTATGGGCTTTAATTTACGTACAGCCATTTTAATTAAATATTGCTATAAAAATCAATTGTATCTCCTTCTTTCAATGTAACCACTGCCTTTTTAAATGCATTGGTCTTACCAGATATAACGCCCGACTTTGTATAACGGCTTTTAAATTTACCGTTATAGTTCATTGTATTAACGTCAGTAACGGTAACGTCATACAATTCTTCAACAGCATCTTTTATCTGTAGCTTGTTAGCTTTTTTATCTACCATGAACGCAAACCTGTTGAGTTTTTCACCAAGTTGTGTCATTTTTTCTGTAACGATAGGTTTTACTATAATTCCCATTTTTCTTTCTCCTATTCGTTAAACATTTTACCAATTTCTTCTACTGCTGAAGTAGTCAACATTAAACATTTGCAATTCATAATTCTGTAAGTATTTAACCCTGAAAGAGTTGCAACTTTAGAATCCTGCAAATTGCGAGCCGACAAATATACATTTTTATTTACTTCAGGCAAAACCAGAAGTGACTTTTTATCAGCTACTTTAAGGTTTTCTTTTAATTCAATAAAGCTTTTTGTTTTAGGCGCTTCAAAAGCGAAATCTTCCAAAACAATAATTTCATTGTTTTTAGCTTTATATGACAATGCCGATTTACGGGCTAACCTTTTAAGTTTTTTGTTTAACTTGAACGAGTAATCACGTGGCTGAGGACCGAAAACTCTACCTCCACCAACAAACACAGGAGATTTAATGCTACCTGCACGCGCTGTACCGGTACCCTTCTGACGTTTGATTTTACGTGTACTTCCGCTTATTTCACCTCTCTCTTTCGATTTGTGTGTTCCCTGACGCTGGTTTGCCAAATACTGTTTAACATCCAGATAAATGGCATGATCGTTTGGTTCAACACCAAAAACCGAATCAGCAAGTTCTATCTTCTTGCCAGTATCTTCACCATTAATATTATATACTGCGAGTTTCATTACTGATCAATTATTACAAATGAACCTTTAGCACCCGGCAAAGAACCTTTCACTACAAGAAGATTCTTTTCAGGGATTACCTTTAACACTCTCAGGTTTTGAATGGTTACTGTTTCATTACCATTCTGACCAGCCATGCGCATACCTTTAAAAACACGTGACGGGTAAGATGATGCACCAATTGAACCCGGGGCTCTCAGCCTGTTATGCTGACCATGAGTAGACTGACCCACACCGCCAAATCCGTGACGCTTAACAACTCCCTGGAAACCTTTTCCTTTAGAGGTTCCGGTAACATCAACCCAACTGTTTTCCTGAAATAATTCAACAGTAACTACATCACCCAGATTAATCTCACCATTGAATGTTTTAAATTCATGGTAAGCTTTTTTTGGTGATGTTTTGGCTTTTTTCACATGTCCAATCTCAGGTTTTGTAGCCGACTTTTCCTTTTTGTCGGCAAAACCCAGCTGAACAGCTTTATAGCCATCGTTCTCAACTGTCTTTACTTGTGTAACCACACAAGGGCCAGCTTCGATAACAGTGCATGGAACATTCTTTCCCTCGGCACTGAAAACGGAAGTCATTCCGATTTTTTTTCCAATAATTCCTGGCATTGTAAAAACTTTTTAATTTATCACACTTTAATTTCAACCTCAACACCACTTGGCAACTCAAGTTTCATGAGTGCGTCAATTGTTTTGGCAGTTGAGCTGTAAATATCAATAAGCCTTTTGTAAGAGCTTAATTGAAACTGTTCACGCGACTTTTTATTAACGAAAGTCGAGCGCAAAACTGTAAATACTCTTTTGTGAGTTGGAAGTGGAATTGGACCGCTCACAACCGCACCGGTTGTTTTTACAGTTTTAACGATCTTTTCAGCAGACTTGTCTACCAGATTATGATCGTAAGATTTCAGTTTGATCCTGATTTTCTGACTCATGGTTATGCTTTATTATAATAACTCTACTTTTCCTTTTGCTTCAGCAACAACTTCTTTTGCAATAGAAGCTGATACTGTTTCGTAATGTGAGAACTCCATGGTTGATGTGGCTCTACCAGATGAAATTGTACGCAGTGCTGTTACGTATCCAAACATTTCTGCCAACGGCACTTTAGCTTTAACTACACGTGCACCTGATCTGTTGGATTCCATACCTTCAACCTGCCCCCTTCTTTTGTTAAGGTCGGCAATGATGTCTCCCATATAATCTTCCGGCGTAACTACCTCTATTTTCATGATTGGCTCAAGCAGTACCGGTTTTGCTTTTGCACTGGCATGTTTGAATGCCTGAACGCCACAAATTTCAAACGATAACTGATCTGAATCCACAGGATGAAACGAACCATCATAAAGTACAACCTTTATTCTTTCTACAGGGAAGCCGGCCAGTACACCATTTGACATGGCAGTTTTAAAGCCTTTTTCCACAGAAGGAATAAATTCTTTTGGAATGTTACCACCTTTAATTTCATCCACAAACTGTAAAGAACCTTCAAAATCAGGATCAGCTGGACCAACTTTTACCAGAATATCGGCAAATTTACCACGACCACCTGACTGCTTTTTAAATACTTCTCTGATATCAACAGTCTGCGAAATATTTTCTTTATAGGCAACCTGAGGTTTACCCTGGTTACACTCAACTTTAAATTCTCTTCTTAAACGGTCAATAATAATTTCAAGGTGCAACTCACCCATTCCTGAAATTACTGTCTGACCAGAATCTTCATCAGTCTTCACGCGGAAAGTAGGATCCTCCTCTGCCAGTTTTGCCAAACCACCAGATAACTTATCAAGATCTTTCTGCGATTTTGGTTCAACCGCTATACCGATAACCGGTTCCGGGAATTCCATAGATTCCAGTGCTATTTTATGTTTCTCATCACACAAGGTATCACCAGTTCTGATATCCTTGAACCCTACACCTGCTCCAATATCTCCGGCTGCGATTTCTTCGCGTGCATTTTGTTTATTGGAATGCATCTGGTAAAGACGTGATATACGTTCCTTTTTACCTGAACGTGAATTGTAAATGTAAGAACCTGCTTTGATTGATCCTGAATAAACACGGAAGAAACAAAGACGTCCCACATATGGATCTGTTGCAATTTTAAATGCCAGAGCAGCAGTAGGTTCTGTTACATCCGGTTTTCTTACAATCTCCTTTTCAGGATCATCAGGATCAGTACCGGTTGCACTACCATTGTCAAGCGGACTTGGCAGATATGCAATAACAGCATCCAGCAAACGCTGAACACCTTTATTTTTAAATGCGGATCCACAAAGCATAGGAACGATGGTCATATCAATAGTTGCCTTACGAATAACCACCAACATCTCTTCTTTGGTAATAGAATCCGGATCTTCAAAGAATCTTTCCAGTAATGCATCATCATATTCAGCAACTGATTCAATCAGCTTTTCACGCCATTCAGCTGCTTCATCAACCATGTCGGCCGGAATATCCTGCAACTCATATCTTGCACCCAAAGCTTCGTCATCGAACCAAACGATCGCTTTGTTTTCAATCAGGTCAATTACACCCTTAAAGTTTTCTTCAGCTCCGATAGGAATCTGCAAAGGCACCGGATTAGCGCCCAATACCTCGCGTACCTGAGTTACAACTTCGTAAAAATCAGCTCCTGAACGGTCCATTTTGTTTACGAAACCAATTCTTGGAACATGGTATTTATCAGCCTGACGCCAAACGGTTTCAGACTGAGGCTCAACACCACCAACAGCACAGAACAATGCTACAGCACCATCCAATACCCTTAAAGAACGTTCAACCTCAACTGTGAAGTCAACGTGTCCGGGGGTGTCAATAATATTAATTTTATATTCTTCGTTATCGTACTTCCAGAAACAGGTAGTTGCGGCAGAAGTAATTGTAATACCTCTTTCCTGCTCCTGCTCCATCCAGTCCATGGTAGCGGCACCATCATGCACCTCTCCAATCTTATGCGTAATACCTGTATAAAAAAGGATACGTTCGGTAGTGGTTGTTTTACCAGCGTCGATATGCGCCATGATACCGATGTTCCTTCTGTATTTCAAATCTCCTTGTGCCATTTCTTTTTAATTGTTAACCGTTTCTTATACTTTAAAAATTAAAATCTAAAGAATGCAAATGCACGGTTAGCTTCTGCCATTTTATGAGTATCCTCTTTCTTCTTGAATGCTCCACCCTCTTCGTTGTATGCCGCAATGATTTCTGCAGCCATTTTTTCGGCCATAGATCTCCCGCTCCTTTTTTGTGAAAAAAGGATCAGATTTTTCATTGCTATAGAAAGTTTTCTGTCTGGACGAATTTCGGTTGGAACCTGGAATGTTGCACCACCAACACGGCGGCTTTTCACCTCTACCTGAGGCGTAATGTTTTCGAGGGCTTGTTTCCAGATATCGAGAGGAGATTTCTCTTCGTTGGGAAGTTTTTCTTTTACTGTATCAAGTGCTCCATAGAAAATTTTATAGGCTACACTTTTTTTACCATCCTTCATGAGGTTGTTAACAAAGCGGGTTACCATAACATCGCCGTATACCGGATCAGGTAACAGCACCCTTTTTTTAGGTTTTGCTTTTCTCATTTTCCTCTAAATTAATTTCAATTTGAATTGGGTTGCCTTGTGAGTTAGTCTTCAACAGTTTCGTTAAACTATTTACTCAACCAAGCTAAAATTTACTAAATCCTATTTTTTAGGTTTTTTAGTACCATATTTTGAACGTCTCTGATTACGGCCTTCTACACCAGCTGTATCAAGAGCACCCCTGATAAGATGATACCTAACACCAGGTAAGTCTTTCACCCTACCACCACGTACAAGAACAATTGAGTGTTCCTGCAGGTTGTGTCCTTCTCCCGGAATATATGCGTTAACCTCTTTTCCGTTTGTCAACCTTACCCTTGCAACTTTACGCATTGCTGAGTTTGGTTTCTTAGGAGTAGTGGTATATACCCTAACGCAAACACCCCTTCTTTGAGGACAGGAATCAAGTGCACGCGACTTGCTTTTCTCCTCAATCTGAGTACGTCCTTTTCTTACTAATTGTTGAATTGTAGGCATTTATACACTAATTTTAATATTATACGTTTATAAAACGGGCTGCAAAGATAGAGTTTTTTTAGAAAAAACAATAATCTCTTTCAGCTTTTTTACTCAATTAATATTGAGCCGCGCAAAAGTAATAATAAAACTGTGTTCTGCAAGCAATCTTTTATAAAAGATTTAAGATATAAGACACAAGATTAAAGACGTAAGATAAAAGATGTAAGATCTGAATATTAATGGCTGATAATGTGAAAAAACGACCAGAAAAATGAAGTCTGTTAATAGGTTTCAAAAAATCCTCCGCCCCGATAAATCGGGACACCTCCTTTTAAAAAACCTTAGATTTGTGGATATATTCTTAAATGATCTGGAAAGGCTTAAATTTGAGATAATAACATAAATTCAAAAAGAAAGGAAAACCAGTAAGTAA
>NZ_JBHMVA010000012.1:0-162715 GCF_042436675.1 Quyinboa ferrireducens
TGCCCTACAGTCCAGTCATCTGTCGAAACGGCATCAACAGCTTTCCATTTCCACTCTGATACGGCTATGCCATTATCTGACCCACCATCAACATCGTAAGAATTATTGGTTAAACCTCCTGTTGATGACACATAACTGAAACTGGCAATCGGTTTCCTGTGAAAATAAAGTGTCGTGGGATCTGTTGGTAAATCTTCGAATGTAAATGTATATTTACCAGGCTTATCATAATACTCCGGTACATCCTCCAGGTATATGTTCTGCCAGGAGGCCAGCCCCAGGTCATTGGAAAAGAAAGTATTGTCATGACTGATCTTCCAACGCCCACTGGGATAATCCGAATTGGCAGTTCCCGATTTCATCTCAGACGGATCAACATCTATTTCTACAGATGTACCCGCTATAAAATATTCCCCTTCTACAGTCTCTGTTACATACTGATCATAGATATATTGCGCCATAGCCTCAATCCAGGTACTCCAGGATCCGTTACTCCTGTTGATAAAAGTTCCTTTTGCACTGTTTTGTGCAATAAAACGTTCAAACTGAGTTTTATTAGCATCAACACCCCAACCGATATAATGAATATCTTCGTTGATACAACGCATCAGAATTTCTGATAAGTCAGCATCAGCATCAAAATCATCAACGGTTAAATCATCAAGGTTAACGTTAAATCGCAAAGCACTGTTGCGCCATTGTGGTTCGCGCAAAACATCTTTAAACTTACGTAAGGTTTTTTTAGTTACACTAATGTCATAAATCTTTGCGTTAGGCATGCTATAAGTAAAAGGACCATAGCTTCCGGATAATAAAGGAGACCCAAACTGATCATCAGTAATATCAAATATTGTTTCGCCATCATATATCACCTGGATATGATCATTTTCTGCCTTTATTGTCACATCATGAACAGCAATAGGATTATAAAGAATACTTTTAAAACCTAAACAATATGAATTATTAGTAAGCGCACCAATAGACGGATTCTTCAAACCTGTCCATGCGGCTAATAAGTTATTATCAACAGAATTTGGATTAGTAACTCCGTCAACTTTAAAAAGCCCTGCTACCTGCTGATAACCATAAATCCAAAAGGCATAATAGGAATATAATCCATCCTTATTGGTCATTCTGAACGTAAACCCCATTGGATCAGGATGGCATAAATATTCACTGGATGTAAAATTGTATTTTGGTGCTATTTGCCTTACTCTTAGTTCTTCTGTCAATTTATAACTAATTTCAACGTCAGTAGTTGCCTGAGCTTCCTCTGATGCATCCCAGAAACCAGTCCACGCAACATTTGCAGTGGATCCAAGACTATTATCAGTAGAATTAAAAGACCATGCTCCAGAGTTATCCGGATAATTTGTCCACTGTGTAAATATTTTTTCTGCATCAGCATCACTTGAAGAAAACGTTGATCTTTGATAAGCCTCTACTCTTAGTTTATCGGCAGGTATGCCTTTTGCAGCTAATGCTATACCTAAATCATTTTCAAATAACTCTAAATTTTGAGATGCCTGTCCCACAGTCACCATAACATCTACGTTAGGCCCCTGCTTAACGCTCATTGAAACATTTTGAGCATAACTTATATTGGTAATTACTATTAATACCAACAATGTGATAAAAAAGGAAATATTTTTCATGGCTGGATTATTTATTGATTGTAAAATTTATTTTAATGTTCTCGACATTGGAAATATTTGAATCAACACTTTTCACCATACCATTTTCCACAGAATAATTGAATATCAATTCTGCACCTTCAGTGTTACCAAACTCACCTGCTGTTGCATAAATGCTAAGATCTCTATTCTTGCTTTCATTAATTATAAATTCAATATTTGAAGGTGATGAAGCATAAAAAGAAGAATATATGAACAGTTTCTTTATGCTCTTTTCAGTCATAACATTTAATAAATTAGTAATATAATTCTGAAAACCGACACCTGAATTTGCATACTTCGTGCCCCCAATAAGGACCTCCTGCCTATCTCCTTTTACTAATAAATGAATCGCCTCAATATCCGGATTGGCATCCAGCAAGTCTGATAAATTCTGAGGCGCATCCAGATTATCTAATATCTGAATCGCTGAATTTGGCTCAATTCCAAACAATAGTTCCTGCATATTCTCAATATCCGGAGAAAAAATAAGCAAATTCTTATTTTGCGAATTCACCGTTATTACAAATGCCATTAATAGCATTGAAAAAAATAATTTTTTCGTATTCATAACCTTGAGATTTAATATTATTAAATAGTTTAACTTAACTTCAATATGTCAAATTAACATATTTTTAATAACAAAAACAATACTTCGTGATATTTATTTTTCTTTTATTTTACATTTATTTAACTTTCATAGCACAAAAACCCTTAATACAACCATTTGCCACAATCTAATAAGTTCAATACGACTTTCAGGTTTGCTCTAAGATAACGTTCAATAATCTACATGATATGTTTTCTTTTTATCTTTGTAAAAAGATTAAACATGAGAATAGCTTTATTTGGCCGGGAAATAACAGAAGAATACAAATCTCACTTTGGTAAATTCATTGAACAGTGCCAACAGGCAAATATAGAGTATGAAATCTCTGAGCTACTCATAGAAGACGTAAAAGGACATGGCATTGAATTACCACCTGATGTTGAAATACTGGATCAGCATGCCAATCTGAAATCTTTTGACTTCGTCTTCAGTATTGGTGGAGACGGAACCTTTTTACGTTCTGCCCGGCTTGTAGGTGATTCTGAAGTACCCATTATAGGTATTAATACCGGGCGTTTAGGTTTTTTGGCAGATGTAACACTTGACGAAATAAATGACATTCTTGATGATATAATACAAGGGAATTATGTGCTTGAAAAAAGAGGTTTGATTAAACTGCATTCAGACTGTAATTCGTTTGAGAATTGCAACTATGCATTAAATGACATATCTGTATTACGACGTGACACGTCATCTCTGATTGTTATTCATGTTTTTATTGATGACCAGTTTCTGAATTCATATTGGGCAGATGGCTTAATTATTTCTACGCCAACCGGATCAACCGCTTATAGTATGAGTGCAGGTGGCCCTATAGTTTTGCCACAATCAAGTAGTTTGGTTTTAACACCGTTGGCTCCACATAGTCTGACAGTGAGGCCCTTGGTTATTCCTGATGCCCAGAAAATTAAAATTAATATTGAATCACGTTCGTCTAATTACCTTGTATCGGTAGATTCACATTCCATGGCATTTGATATTAATAAAGAATTAATCATTACAAAAGCTGATTTCACAATCAATGTTTTAAAGCGCAGGAACAATGATTTCTACGAAACACTGAGGAATAAATTGCTTTGGGGCCAGGATAAAAGGAATCAATCATAAAGCAGTAAATTTTACTATGGATAAAAAGGATTTTAGAATTATATTTATGGGAACACCGGACTTTGCAACAGGAAGTCTGGAAACTTTGGTCAATTCAGGTTATAATATTGTTGGCGTTGTTACCGCCCCGGACAAACCTGCAGGCAGAGGTCAGAAATTAATGGAATCTTCTGTCAAAAAATATGCTACGGCACACCACATTCCTGTCCTTCAGCCTGATCGACTCAAATCAGAAGAATTTATCAAACAGCTTTCCGATCTAAGCCCTGATCTTCAGGTAGTAGTTGCGTTCAGGATGCTGCCTAAGGTAGTTTGGTCGCTTCCCAAATACGGCACATTTAACCTTCACGCTTCACTTTTACCACAATATCGCGGAGCGGCACCCATAAACTGGGCTATTATTAACGGCGAAAAAAAATCAGGGGTCACGACATTTTTTATAGATGATAAAATTGATACCGGTGAAATAATTCATCAAAAGGAAGTTAATATACCGGAAGATATGAATGCAGGAGACCTACATGATCTTTTAATGGAGACAGGTTCAGAACTTGTTGTTGAAACGGTACAGGACATCATAGACGGAACGGTAAAAACAATTCCGCAAAACAAATATTTTTCAAATATAACTGAACTGCATGCTGCGCCTAAAATTTTCAGGGATGATTGCAAAATTGACTGGTCCTTGTCGGGTCATATCATCTATAATCTTATAAGAGGATTGTGCCCCTATCCTGCGGCATGGACTTCATTCGTTTTTTCAGATCCCGGAAAAAATATTACTGCAAAAATATTTAAAGCAGAGGATATTCCTGATCTGCAAGCAAAACCCGGATATGTAAGAACCGATAATAAATCCTATTTACACGTTGGATGCAAAACGGGTTGGATAAACATCCTTGATCTGCAGCTTGCCGGAAAAAAAAGAATGTCAATTGAAGAACTACTCCGGGGATTCCGGTTTGATAATGCAAAAGCTGAGTAGAATCAATTAATCCCGCTCATCGTCTTGGAAATGAGTTCAATAATATTTTTCCTGACGATAGGTTTTGAAATATAACCATCTGCACCGGCATTGATAAATCTTTGCTTTTCTTCACTTAACGTATAGGCTGTCTGGACAATAATCTTACTGGCAATCTTTTTACTTTTCAGTTTCAGCAATGCTTCATATCCATCCATTTCGGGCATATTAATATCGAGTAGTATCAGGTCCGGCTCTTCTGAATCTGTAAGTTTCAGCAATTCTTTGCCATTTTTCGCACGCTCAATCGATGCATTGAAACCAGATAATAATTCTCTCAAATATAAATAAGAGGCTTCATCGTCTTCAGCGATAATAATTGAGAGCCCGGTCATATCAGATTCGGCACCAGACGCAGCAGACATCTCTGTCTTTTTAATATTTCCGGTTTCAAAAGGTATAGTAAACGAAAATATTGATCCCTCTCCCAATTTTGAACTTACATATATCTCACCACCAAGTAATTCTACCAGTCCCTTACTTATGCTCAGCCCCAATCCTGCCCCATGCTGTTCCTCTGTATTTCCGGAATGATAAAAGCGATTAAAAATTTCTTTCAGCTTATCAGTAGGTATACCACATCCTGAATCTTTTACATAAAACTCAACAAAAGGCCTCTTGTCATATTGCTTAATATTAAAACCAAACTCAACAAATCCTTTATCCGTAAATTTTACTGCATTCGAAAGGAGGTAGATAAGTATCTGCTTTATGCGTTCAGAATCACTAAACACATAAATATCCCTGTTTTTATCTGTGAACCGGAGTCGTAGTTCAACATCTTTTTTCTGCAATTTAACAGGATCGTTACTTACTACATTATAACAAAAAGAGCATATCTCAATCATATTACATGCTGAACGGTTTATTTTTAGCTGTCCGGCATCTAATTTTGACAAATCAATAATATCGTTAATTATTTTTAGAAGATGATTTCCAGACTCCTTAATCGTCCCCAGATATGTTTTTTTCTGATCATCCGAGATTCCCCGATCAGCCAACAGATTTGAAAAGCCAATTATAGAATTCATGGATGTTCGGATTTCATGGCTCATATCGGCTAAAAATTTAGATTTATGTAAATCATTTTGCCGCGCCTTATCACGTTCTGAAAGTATTTTCGATTCATACTCCTTCTGCGAACTGATATCAACAATACTCATCAAAAATTCGCGATGAGTCGTTCCCTTTTTATCCTTAAATCTGGCGAAGATCTTAATAAAAACTGTTTTACCTGACCTTGGCTTTATTTTAACTTCGCAAAAGCCAATATCGGTTTGGGACCTGACCTGTTCAAAATAATAATTAATTATTTCCTGATACTCGGGTAATACAAAACTTAAAAATGGCAGGGTTATCAACTGCTCCTTATGAGAATTTAAAATATCTGCTCCTTTTTGATTAATATCTGATATTTCAAACTCTTCATTTAAAACAAGAAAACTGACGGGAGCTTTATAGAACAAATTTGCATATGCTACTGAATTTGCAATATGATCATCATTAATTATTTTTTTGATCAATGATTCCAGTTCAGATATATATTCAGACTGTTCAATGCTGGTCTTTAAACCTGAAATTCGATTATATTCATCCTCAACATTCATAATATCCAAGTCCGTTAATAGTCATTATAAGAAGACAAAAGCATGCTTTTGTACTTAATTCATCCATCCTCAATAAAAATAAGTATATCCTTTAAAGATAGGAAAATCTTTTCTAATTCTAGTTTTTCAATCTCTTTTAAACAGCAATTAAAAGACATTTCAAATGTAACACATACATATTATATGTTAACACTATTTAAGCTTAAACAACATAAAAAAGCCGTAAATTAGTATCTGTATTTTTATTTGAGAACAAACTTAATATTAAACCTGATTTGCAGGTATTTATTATTCTAACTTATAACAAATATTTAAACTCAAAAAGAAAAGATCATGAAATTTGAACTTCCCCCACTTCCTTATGCTTTAGATGCATTAGCACCTTATCTTGATAAGAAAACACTGGAATTTCACCATGGGAAACACCATCAGGCTTATGTTAATAATTTAAATAACCTGATTGAAGGCACCAGCTATGCTGATATGGATCTTGAAATGATTATTAAATCATCTGAAGGAGGAATTTTTAACAACGCAGCGCAAATATGGAATCACACATTTTATTTTGCTCAGTTTTCACCTAATGGAACCAAAGAACCAGTGGGAAAGCTTGCAGAAGCAATTAACAAGGATTTCGGTTCATTCGCTGAATTCAAAGAAAAGTTCAGTAAAGCTGCTGCAACATTATTTGGGTCAGGCTGGGCATGGCTGATTGAAGGTAAAGACGGCAAACTGGACATTATTCAAACCAGCAATGCAGGCATTCCTCTAAAAGAGGACCTGAAGCCTCTGTTAACATGTGATGTTTGGGAACATGCTTATTATCTGGACTATCAAAACAAAAGACCTGACTACATACAGGCATTCTGGAACATATTGGACTGGAAGATTATTGAAGAACGCTATTAAAACATTTTACGATTTGTAAACGGGGCATTCCAATTTGGGATGCCTTTTTTGCATGTTTTTGGTATATTTGGCAGATTAAACAATTTAAATGGGCTTCAGGTATTTTACAGAATTAGCTTACAACGGATCAGGATTTCATGGCTGGCAGATACAGCCAAATGCAAATTCGGTTCAGGAAACCCTTGAAAAAGCTTTCTCACTTATTTTGAGACAAAACATACAGCTTACAGGTTGTGGCAGAACTGATACAGGAGTTCATGCAAAATATTTTGTTGCTCATTTTGATTGTGAAGAGCAAATTCCAGATACCGATCAGTTAATTAACAAGATCAACAGTTACCTGAATTTCGACATTGTAATTTACTCTATTACCAGTGTTGATGCAGAAACACATGCCCGGTTCAGTGCTATTGAACGGGAATATGAATATCATCTTGTAACCCGAAAAAATCCTTTCTTTAAAGATACAAGCTTTTTTCTGCCAATTACGCCGGATTTTGAGCGTATGAACGAAGCGGCACAAAAACTTTTGGAACATACCGATTTTACGTCATTCAGCAAACTACATACCGATGTAAAAACGAACAATTGCAAAATCATCAGGGCTGAATGGATCAGGCAAAATGAATATTACCGGGTTTTTCATATTCGTGCTGACCGCTTTCTTCGGAATATGGTGAGGGCAATAGTCGGAACCTTACTGGAGGTTGGAAAACATAAAATGACTATTGAAGAATTTGAATCAGTAATCAGAGAAAAAAATCGCGGAAAAGCAGGCACATCTGTACCAGGCAATGCCCTTTTTCTGACAGATGTTGTATTTCCTACGAATTTATTTCAACGGAAAGCGGACTAACCTCTATATTTACTTTTGGTAAAGTAAATCCAAATCTGCTGCCAAATCCTGGTTTACTTTCCACAAAAACATCACCATTCAGACGTTCTATGATGCGTTTTACGATTGAAAGCCCCAGACCATGCCCGTTTTTATCGTATTTTATTCGAACATATTCTTTAAAAAGCGTGTCCTTTTTGTCTTCGGGGATTCCAAATCCATTATCATCAACCCAGAAATGCATATGTGATTCTGTCTCCCTGTAACCAATTTTTATTTCTGCAGGTTTACCACCATATTTTATTGCGTTGGATATCAGGTTTACCCAGACAACTTCAAGCCAGGGTGAATGTGACTTCAGCACAGGCATTATTTCAGGAATATTTATTTTCGCTTTTTCTGTAGTTATGATTTCATCCAGTCCTGAAACAGAGCGGTTCACAACATCCTTCATCCTACAGTATTCCATTTTCACCTTCTCTTTTCTTACTCCGGATAACAACAGTAATGTATCAATAATTTGTAACATTTTTTCTGACTGCATATTTATCCTGCGGAGATATTCCGTTTTTTCATCATCGTCAAAAATATAATCCTCATTAACCAATAATTCCGAAAAACCCATTATAGCATTGAGAGGATTTTTAAGGTCATGTGCAACAGAATGTGCAAATGCATCCAACTCCCTGTTAATTTCTTCCAGCTTCACAGATCGTTCCTTAAGCTCTCTTTCAGCACATTTAAGTGTTGTTATATCAACAATGGCAAAGATTAAACCATCAGCCAAATCATCTTTGTTTAAAGGTACTGCCTGTAACAATACCTCAAGAATTTTTCCCTCTTTGTTTTTCAGCTTTGTTTCAATTGAACCAAATCCTTTTTGAAGCAACTTTGGATATAATTCAGAACCAATCTTTTGGTATTCCTTTTCATCGGAATAATATTTCAATGTGTCCTGATAAATTATCTCAACAGCATCGTATCCTAAAATAGCTGTTGCTGCTTCATTTACCCAAACCACCCTTCGGCCTTTTATGAGGGTAATGCCAATCGGAGACGAAGACAGAATAGTATTTACTAGACGATCTTTATTTTTAAGCTCATTCTCTGTCTTCTTTCTGATTTTTATCTCATTCTCCAGATCAATTGTCCTTTCCGATACTATTTTCTCCAGATTATTTTTGTGTTCTTTTAATTCAGTAAAAGAAATACTGGTATAAAATAGTGTAATAGTTGCAATAAAAGCAAATACCATAAAAATCATAAACCCTTTATCTGCCATTTCATTTGAAAAGACAGTCATCTGATGTGTGGAAAGCCACATAACAAGAATTAGAACAATCAGATGAAACGGGATGAGTTTCTTTATATCAATATAATAAGCTGAAATAATTGCCGCCGGCGTTACTATTACAAACAAAAAATTATTATTAATAGCTTTTGCAGCAACAAATGGAATTAGATAACTACCTACCAGTATCATTAATTCTTTTGGAGAATACAATTTTAAGGAGTTTATGCTATAAATCAAGGGGCCAAATAAAAAAAGTCCCATAGCATCAGCAGCTGAAATACGCAGTATATTGTATAAAACTTCACTGTTCTCTACTATTACTGTGCCCTGATATAATTCATTCAATACAACAAACCCCCAGCTGGTAAGTAAAGATGGAACAATAGCGATATATAATAAAAACTGAAATACATCAAACCCCTGCCGAAACAGAGGTCTCCCTTTTTTTTGCTCCAGTTTCTCCCATATTACCCATGCCATTAAAGGTTGAGTGGTTTTTATAATTGAACTTAATAGTATAGCAGAACTGAATACATAATTTACCGGCTGAGGATTGTAAATCTGAAACAACAAAAACTGAAGAATAAGATTTGAAAATACTAAATAAGGTAAAGCCGTTTTCCCATAGCGTGCCAGCATAATAAATCCAAAACCTCCGGCAACCCATAACGAGAAATAACCATCCGTTGGTATAAAAACGTTTTTATAGCAAACTATTCCGGTAAGAATGTATAGAAAACTGTATAATGACAGAAGTTTAAAATTCTTCATTAGTAGTAGGATTGATTTGCTTACAAAACTACTAATTTAACTTTTAATTAACAAATATTCATTTAATATTTACTTATATGCTAAATAATTTAACATATATAAAATATTTAGAACACATTAATTACTAATACACTAGATGAATTTCATATGTAAAAAGAAATTTCTATCAGTCCTTTTATTTTTCCTTTTTCCAGCCATGGAGACTGATGGATGACCTTTGTGCGACCGTCTTTTTTGTTTTTCATATATGTATGTGATCCTCCCGTCTTCATCTGTTGTCTTATCATTTTCTGAGAATGTTCATTATGACAATCAAGCAAACTCTGACCTATCAGGCTTTGCCCTCCGTATTTCTCAAAGTCCCTGATGGAAGTATCATTCATGTAAATAATGGTAAAATTTTCATCACAGACCGTTACAGCACCATCGAATTCTTTTATCCAGTCAAACATCAGGCTTTATTTTTCGTATCAATAAGTATTGTTACAGGTCCGTCATTTAGTAATTCCACTTTCATATCGGCACCAAATATTCCTGTTCCGACACGCTTCCCCATTATGCCAGACATTGCATCACAAAAAGACTCATACAACGGTATTGCAACATCAGGCTCAGCTGCTTTAATATAAGAAGGCCGGTTTCCTTTCTTAGTCATGGCATGAAGAGTAAACTGACTTACCACAATGGCGTCTCCTTCTACATCCAGCAACGACCGGTTCATAACACCCTCATCATCAGGAAAAATCCTAAGGTTAGTTATCTTCTTCGAAAGCCATTGTACGTCCTCGGTGGAATCTGCATTCTCAATTCCCAAAAGAATAAGAACACCCTGTTTAATAGAAGAGACAACATTCTCATCTACTGTTACCGATGCCTTGCTTACCCTTTGAATTACTGCCCTCATATATTAATTTTGAATTTAAAATTAGGTAATAGAAATTTTATCCTGTGTCTTGAGTCTTATGTCTTACATCTTAAACCTACTTTCTTCCAAAATCTGCAGGTATCTCTCCCCAGTTTCTGGTGTCCCACTTCAATATTTTAGTTTCGTATTTATTTGTTCTGAGCCATATTTCAGCTCTTTTGATCAGTTCAAAAATTCTGGCATTTTTACTGTTCTGAACCAGTTTTGTATTACACCGTTTATTTCTGATCCAGGCCAATGCATTTTTACTATCCGTATACACAGGCATGTCAAGCTTTTGTTGTTTGAGCCATGCCAGAGCATGAACCAGTGCCAGAAATTCACCAATGTTATTGGTCCCGTCCTCGTGTGGTCCCTGCCTGAATATTTCTGTGCCGGAATACGTATAAACGCCCCGGTATTCCATTTTACCCGGATTCCCGCTGCAGGCTGCATCAACAGCAATGCTATTGGCTGTAGGTCCGTCAGGACGGTTAAACAGTTCCTGATCAATTTCTGCAACCTGTTTTTTCCCAATTACAGTCTCCGGTCCTTTTTCAAAAGCCTTTTCCGCCAAATTCTTTGCCTTAAATCCTTTATATTTTGCCCCTTCAAATCCATGAACCTGAGCTTTACATTTCTCCCATGAATCATAAATTCCGGGGTTGTTTCCTACCCAGACTACATAGTAATTATTTTTACTTTTTCCCATAACTATCTGGGTATTGTATTAGCATCGACCATTTTATATAATTTATCGGATCGTCTAATTTTTTCCGGAACCGAAATCGAAAACCGCTCCCCTTTTCTTGTTGTCTGAACAGGCTCCAGATCGACCCTAAGTTCATCAACCGTCATTTCAATAACGCCGGTTGTAGGTCCGGTAATTAAAATTTCATCACCGACAGAAAGATCCATGGCGTCCATCTGGAACTCCGCTACGCCAAGTTTTGAAAAATAATTTGTTCCTTTCCCAATGTATATTCGTCTCTTTGTTGCCTCGGATCCATAATTAGCACTCCACTCTCCCAGCCTTTGTCCAAGGTAGTAACCGTCCCAGAAGCCTCGATTAAAGACCGTTTTCAAACGTTTATCCCAATCAGAAATTTTCTCCTCCGTAAACGAATCATCTATCCATGCTTCTACGGCCTCGCGGTAACACGAAACTGTCGTTTTAACATATTCAGCACTACGTGCCCTACCTTCTATCTTTAGCACCCGAACGCCTGAATCCAGTATTTTATTCAAAAAGTGAATCGTCTTTAGGTCCTTTGGCGACATGATGTATTCATTGTCAATATCCAGTTCAATCCCCGTGTCTTTATCCGTTACGTTGTATCCTTTCCGACAAATCTGCATACAGTTTCCTCGGTTCGCACTGGCATTCATTTCATGCAGACTCAAATAACATTTTCCTGAAACCGCCATACATAGTGCTCCATGTACAAACATTTCAAGCCGGATTGGTTTTCCTCCGGGTCCGCATATGTTATTCTGCGTAATCTGTATATACATTTGAGCAACCTGGTCAAGATTCAGTTCTCTTGCTAATACTGCCACATCGGCAAAATGGGCATAAAACTGTAAGGATTCATAATTCGTTATATTAAGCTGTGTCGATAAATGAACCTCAATACCTGTACTGTTTGCATATTGCATTACAGCAACGTCGGAAGCAATAATTGCAGATATACCAGCATCTTTAGCCGCATTTACATAACTGCGCATCTGGTTCAGGTCATTATCATACATAACCGTATTCAGTGTGAGGTATGTTTTTATATTATGCTTTTTCGCTATGGATACAATTTTGTGCAGATCGTCGATGGTAAAATTCAAAGACGACCGTGAACGCATATTCAGACTGCCAATTCCAAAATAGACAGAATCTGCTCCTCCCTGTATGGCAGCCATAAGTGACTCGAATGAACCTACCGGTGCCATTATTTCTATGTCTTCCCGCTTCATATTTTTTTAAACTGGCACAAAATTACGACTTGTTTTTGCTCTTTGCAACCCTGTAAAGATATTGGGTAAAACCTGTAAAGCTGTTATATTTGCTGTGAAAATACCTTTTATGAACATACTCTTCATAAATTCACTCAGAAAAAACCGCTGGGGTGGCGGTGAAAAATGGATGGTAGAAGCCGCTGGGGGACTATCAGCTCTGGGGCATCATACCATTGTTGGATGTTTAAAAAATTCCTTCATAGAACATAAAGCCGTTCAAAAAGGTGTTGAAACAATTGAATTTGGAATTCCGTCGGATATCAGTTTTTTATCCATTTTCAAATTAAAAAAAATCCTCATCAGTAAACATATTGATGTACTTGTATGCTGTCAGAACAAGGATGTCAAAATCGGAGGACGGGCAGCCCGACAGGCTGGCACAAGGGCTGTGTTTTCACGTCAGGGCTTGCAGCTGTTTTCAAATAAGCGGAAATATAAATTCCCGTTTACCCGACTTATTGATGGCATCATTACCAATACACAATCTATAAAACAGATTTATGAATCGTTTGGCTGGTTTCCAAAAGATTTTATACATGTTATTTACAATGGTATGGCACCGCCCAAAACTGAGATGTCTTTAAGTAAAGAAACTGTTTTTGGTGTTGATCCCAGTGTTAAAGTTATTTTTTCTGCCGGAAGATTATCTGAGCAAAAGGGATATTCTTATTTGATTGATACAGCCGCTATTTGCAGGGATAAAAAGTTGGATTACCAATTTTTCATTGCCGGATCAGGAAAGCTGGAAGCAGAATTGAAATCCCGTGTAAAAGAACTTAACCTGGGTAATTATGTTCATTTTATCGGATTCATAGAAGATTTGTCAGTGTACTACAGTACTGCTGATGTATTTGTCCTTCCCTCTTTGCACGAAGGCATGCCTAATGTGGTAATGGAATCCATGGCGCATGGTACAGTGGCGATTGCAACCCGAGTAAACGGTGCTGAAGAACTTATAGAAGACGGAAAGAACGGTTTTCTTATTGAACCCGAATCAGCGGAACAAATTGCAGAAAGACTTGAAATATTTTTTTCTGACACTGTCGATCGTGAGACAATGGCAAAACAGGCAAAGCAGCACATTAAAAAAAATTTCACAACCGAAGTTATGAGTAGAAAGCTGGAAACGCTGTTTCTGAACCAACTAAACAAAACGTCATGAATATCCTGTTTGTATGTTCGGCAAAATCATGGGGAGGAAATGAAAAATGGACTTCCATGGCGATGAAAACACTTTCCGGGCAGCACAATGTGCTTTTCTTTGGCCGCAAGAAGAAATTGGGAAATGATTTCGGATTAGAATTTAAAAAGGATTTTGCCCCCATGTTCTCATACTGGGACCTGTATTCATACTATAGAGCATGGCGATTTGTAAAATCAAACAAAATTGACTGTATAGTCAGTACCAAGAAAAAAGAATATTTTATTTTTGGTATCATTTCCCGCATTCTGAAAATCAGGCATTTAATCAGGCTTGGTATTGTAAGGGATATGAATCGCCCGCTTTGGCATAATATTGTTTACAACAAACTTAATGATGGTATTATTGCCAATGCCCACCGGATTGAGAAGAACCTAAAATCAACGTCGTTTATGTCTAACAAACCGGTTTATGTCCTTTATAATACAATTCCCGGCCTTTCAGATTTATTAAACATAAAAAAAGAAGCACCTGATCAATTTACGATTATCAGCACGGGTATGCTGACCCGAAGAAAAGGATTTCATATTCTTACAGAAGCTGTTGCAGCCTTACCTGATAACCTGAAACAAAACATTAAAGTTGTTTACATCGGACAGGGACGTGAAAAAGAGAACCTGGAGAACCAGATCAGTTCAGCAGGCTTGAACCAAACAATTAAACTGGCAGGCTTCCAAAAAGAACCTGCATCATTTCTTAGAAAAGCTTCACTGTTTGTGCTGTTGTCAGAAAATGAAGGGATTTCCAATGCACTGATTGAAGCCATGGCATGCGGCGTTCCTGTATTGACAACTGATTCAGGAGGTTCTACCGAGTTTATAGGCTCCGGTCAAAATGGTTTTATTGTGGAGCCTAATGCTGAAACTGTCGCAAACAAACTAATTGAATTGATACAAATGCCAAATAATATTTTACAGGATATTGGGAAATCAGGACAGAAAACGGTTTCAGGATTGTTCGCCGAAGAGGTCTTTCGTAAAAACTTGTTTGAAATATTCAAATCATGAACAACACCTGATTCTGCTCGTCAGGTAATCCAGCATTCGCGATGCCTGGTTCTCACATGAATAATAGTCTTTCAACCTGCTGATATCCGGATCTCGTTTTTTCAGTTCGTTAATGCAGGCCTCTACATCGTTGTTAAAATCTTCCAGAAAAACGATACCATCGTAATACCCGGCCAGTTTAACATAGGATGGAATTTTATTCGCAATTACCGGAATACTCAGACTGGCAAATACCAGCGCTTTATGTGAACTATGACCTGAATTATAGGACTCGTCAATATCACGTGGCAGAAAACCAATATCACATTTTCGAAGTGCTTCAGGAAAAGAATAATAGTCCCAATCAATAAAATCGTATTTAAATTCCAGGGGAACATCTTTGATGTAATCTTTTGTGATCAATCTTGTTCTGCCGTCAATTACTTCTTTGTATTTGTTCAGATAAATGGCCTTATGTGGTACTCCCGACCAACCGAAAATCGGATTATCAAAATTAATTTTCTCTTTTACTTTATTAAAGTGTTCAAAATCAACCGGATCATCCATAACAAATACCGATTTTGCATGCGGTGCAGCTTTTTCAGCGATCTTATCTGAGGCACAAATAATACCGTCACAAATTGCCGCTATTTTGTGAGCAGCTTCCAGTCTTTTTTTATTGATTTCTTCATGCTCATCAAATATGTTAATGCAGGTATCAAAATAAATATTGCGTGAAATAAACCGCAGATATTGCATGAACCTGTAGTATTTAGGTTTGGGTTTCCTGAAAAAGATTGCAAAATCGTAAGTTTTAAAAGGTTTGTTGATATAAACATCTATCCCCAGTTCCTTATAATACTTTTCCATCTGCAACACTCTGATCCAGTGCGATGCAGCAGCTTTATTGAAATTTGTAGTCTTTTTGGGGAAGAACAGGCCTAGTCTCATGTATAAATTCAATTTATTTTCTACAAATATACAATAACCATAAAAAGATCTGAATAACTTATAATCCCAAATAATCAAATACCTTTCCAGCAAATTCAATATTCCTGTCCCGACAGATATCAAGAGCTTCGTTATAAACCACTGTCTTGCTAAGATGGCTTTTAAATGACTGAAAATCAGTATGAGGAACAGGAAACTTTAAATTAAACATCTTAGTAGAATTAGGCACAACCAATACTTTCTTCTGCATCAATATGCTCCAGTACATAGCATGATAACTATCTGTGACTACATATTCTGATTCTCCTATAAACTTTATGACATCCTCAAATGAACTATCGTTGTAAATTACAGGATAACTGGATTCCGGTAAGTTATTAAAGCTGTGATGTTTTACAATACCGATCTCCTGCTTTGTCTCGTACTTTCTATCCAGGTTATTGCTCATACAACTGGCACACGGAACCCATTCATGCTTATTTATGTCGCGTGTACCAAATAATTTAATACCGGATACATCATGCGAATATTTATGAGAGTAATAATCGTATGAACCCATCCTGGGGTCATTATGACCAATACCCCAGAAAACAACTTTTCGTCCTTTTTCTGCCAGATGCAGGAAAAAATCAATGGAATGTTTGAAGCCTTTGCGTTCCAGAAAACCTCCACCGCCCACAACTACATTATTCTGAGCTATCTCACTGGTCCAGTCATGGTAATCAAATTCTTCTTTAAATCCAAGAATATCAATTCTTTTCCGTCTTAATTCGGAAAAGTACAGATAGGGGGCAGAAGCTCTGTCTCCCACATTGTTTGTATTAAAACGGTGAATATTTATCACACCATCATAATCAGCACCTGCATGCTCAATATGACGGAATTTTCTTTTTTGCAAGTAATTCCCTAACATGTTACCTCAACATTCTAATACCAATTCCAAACATCCCCGAAGGGATGATCCTCACCTATTTAATAATATCCAGCAGCTGCTTTGAAATAGCTGACCAGTTATATGTCTTTATCACCCTTTTTCTTCCGTTTTTACCCATCTGAACAGCTTTATCCTCGTTATTCAGAAGATACAAAAGCTTATGTGAAAGAGTTTCAGCATCCTCAGATTCAACCAAAAATCCGCTATATCCTTCTTCAATGGCATCAGGCACCCCTCCTGAATTACCACCAATAACAGGTTTTTCACAGGCATTAGCTTCCAGAAAAGTAATCCCGAATCCTTCACTGTCTCCGTCCAGATACCTGCTCTGCATGACATAAATATCACACAAATTATAATGATCAACCATCTCCGAATTCTCAACATATCCCGAAAAATAAACATGATCCTCCAGTCCAAGATCTGAGACCTGTTGCTTTAATTCAGACATATAATTTTCATTATATGGTCCTGAAACTAAATAAACAACCTCACCAAGATTATCTTTTATCTTACTTATAGCCTTGATCACCACATCATGTCCCTTCCTCGGATTTACCCTGGCCAATGTCATAATAATCTTTTTACCATCCAGTCCGTAGCGTTCCCGCAGATAAGCCGTATTGTTGTCAGGTTTAAAATAATTGTAATCCACTCCATTAGGAAGTACAGCAAGCTTAGATGATGGTGTACCAAAGTTTTCAGCAATCTTTTTTCGAGTAAACTCGCTGACGGCAATAACCTTAAAACATTGATTAAATGTATATCGGAGCCATATCTTTTTCAAAAACGGCATTTTGCGGGTTACTTCCAGACCATGCGCAATGGTAATTAACTTTATCCCGTTCCTTTTACATATTCCAGTCAATCCCCGAGACGCATTCCAGGTTGTTGCTATGCAAAAATCCGGAACATCACCACTTGCTATCTGTTCAGATAAAATACTTTTCCAGTAGAATGTCCTTTTTCGCTTCCAATCCTTTCTTTTGTGATACGAAACCCGATAACCAAAGTCTTTTTCAAATTCAGGAGGATAATTATCAAAATGCCTGCAATGTACATTAACCTTTGTATTCTGCTCACTTAGCCCGTCAGCAATTCCTTTGGCCCATTGTGCAATTCCACCAACTACAGGTGGAAAATCTTCAGAACATATAGTTATTTTAAGTTGCTTCATTTTAAAATATAATATTCCCTTGTACTAAGTAAAAGATACATTTAACCGGAAAGCTATCAGAAAATAACCAGTACATTTACAAAGTCGTAGACATATTAATCAAATTTCCAAAAATCGGATTGTCATAGTTAAACCGGGCGCAAAGATAATGAATTATAATTACCAGTAAAATTGTAATATACTGGCTGCTAAATAAAAAGAAATAACCAAACATCCTTATAATGTATTTTCGATCTCCCTTTTTACCCATCCGGGAGTAATGTCAAAAAGACACTTTTTGGTTTCTGCTATCTTACATTCAGAATTCCCTTCTTTTGAACACGGGCGACACGGCAGATCAATTTCAAGCACACTAATGCTTTCTCCGGTGGTGTGACCAAAGGCGGTCGGCCCCATAAAGGCTATTCCGTTTTTGCCAAAAAGATCTGCAGCATGCAAAAATCCGGTATCAGCAGATACAATAAAAACAGACTGTTTAACCAGATAAAAACTTTCATTCAGGTTTGTCCTGCCTGCCAGATTTAATACACGTTCAGTAGCAACGTCTGCAATATCTTTTGTAAATGTATCATCAGGTCCGGCAACCACAATGAACTTATAATCAGGCATAATCTCAACCAACTTTTTCCAGTGTTCCAATGGCCAGCGTTTCAATTCCCATGCCGCCGAAGGAATGATTGTTATGGTTTTATTATCAATACTAAAATTTTCAGCTTTTAAAAGCTGATCCACACTGGAGGTGACCGATTGAGGGAACAACCATTTTTTATCTTTTTGTATGGAAAAATCTATACCCAGTTTACGAAGTGGCTTCTGAAAAGATATCATACCTCTGAAAGGTTGTGGGATAGCATCTTTCCTGCCCAGCCTGAAAAACAAAAACCTGTTAAACCTGTATTTTTTACGGACAATTACTTTGGGTCTTGACCTGAACAACCTTAAAGTAAACGAATTAATCACCCCACGAACAGTAAAGGAACGAATATTAAGATGTGCATCATAAATCAAATCGAACTTTTCCTTTTTCAGTGATCTCGCCATTCTTATCAACCCGAAAAGCCCTTCTTCCCGGTCAAATTCCCACACGCGGTGAATGTGAGGATCCGTCTTCAGAATTGATGACATATCAGTCCTGGTAATCCAGTGTATTTGTGGGTTATCAAATTTTCGAAATAAACCACTGGTAACAGACATACATTGTATGACGTCACCAATTGAACTAAACCGGATAATTAAAATCTTCAAATTGAAATGCTTTCAGAAAAGAAATTATATAGCTTCGTTGATAAGAACCGTAACGTTGTTTTCTTTCACTTCAACATATCCACTGCTAATGTCATAGGTTTCATACACATGTCCCCCTTTACTTAAAGATACTTTCCCTAAAGCCAGAACAGACATCAAAGGAGCATGGTTTTCCAGAACCTGGAAACTTCCATCTTCACCAGGAAATTCGGCCATATCCGCATCGCCCTTATAAAGGACCTTAGTTGGTGTAATCACCTCTATATACATAGCTATTCTTTTAACAGTCTTTCTCCGTTCGCAATTGCTTCTTCAATGGAACCAACAAGGTTAAATGCCTGCTCCGGATACTTGTCCAGCTCTCCGTCCATAATCATATTGAAACCTTTGATGGTATCTTCTATCGGAACCATAACACCCTTAATTCCGGTAAACTGTTCAGCCACATGGAAAGGTTGAGAAAGGAAACGCTGAACACGACGTGCACGGTGTACCACCATTTTATCTTCTTCGGACAACTCGTCCATACCAAGAATAGCGATGATGTCCTGCAACTCTTTATAGCGCTGTAAAATCTCTTTCACACGCTGTGCACAGTTATAATGCTCTTCTCCCACTATGTCAGGGGTTAGAATCCTTGATGTGGAATCTAACGGGTCAACAGCCGGATAAATACCCATAGATGAAATTTTACGGCTTAGAACCGTAGTTGCATCCAAATGTGAGAATGTTGTTGCCGGAGCCGGGTCTGTCAAGTCATCCGCCGGTACATATATAGCCTGAACCGATGTAATTGATCCGTTTTTAGTAGAAGTAATTCGCTCCTGCATATTTCCCATTTCAGTGGCCAGTGTAGGCTGATAACCTACAGCTGATGGCATACGTCCAAGTAGTGCAGATACCTCAGAACCGGCTTGTGTAAAACGGAAGATATTATCAATAAACAGTAGAATATCGCGACCAGCACCAGTGCCATCACCATCACGGAATTTTTCAGCAACAGTCAAAGCTGAAAGTACAACCCTGGCTCTTGCTCCCGGAGGTTCGTTCATCTGTCCGAATATCATGCTCACCTGCGAATCCTTAATCTGTTCTTCATCAACTTTCGACAAATCCCATCCGCCTTCTTCCATGCTTTTAAGGAATTCATCGCCATATTTTACGATTTTGGATTCAATCATTTCGCGCAAAAGGTCATTGCCTTCACGCGTACGCTCGCCCACACCGGCAAAAACCGATAATCCGGAGTGTCCCTTGGCGATGTTGTTGATCATTTCCTGAATCAGTACAGTCTTTCCCACACCAGCTCCACCAAACAATCCGATTTTACCTCCTTTCACATAAGGTTCAATCAGGTCAATAACTTTTATACCGGTATAAAGAACTTCCGTTTTTGTAGAAAGGTCTTCGTAAGCAGGAGGTTCTTTATGGATAGGTTCACTGTTGTCTTTTGATATTTCACTCAATCCGTCGATGGTTTCTCCAACCACATTTAACAAACGACCTTTAACCTGATCACCTACAGGTACTTTAATTGGCGATCCGGTAATAATAACCTTCATTCCTCTTTTAAGTCCGTCTGTAGAATCCATGGCAATAGTACGAACCGTATTTTCACCAATATGTTGTTGAATTTCAACAATTAGGGGGAAACCTGATTCTCTTGGAATTTCGAGTGCTTCGTAAATGGCAGGCAGTTCAATGCCCTCACCTTCAAAACTAACATCAACAACAGGACCAATGACCTGGGAAATTTTACCTTCTGCTAATGACATATTTCTGGTTTTTGTGTGCTAAAATATGAATTAATTGTTTGTAATAAAAGAACCCTCATTAATTTATTTTGTTCGCTTCATCAATGAATCAGCCAGATTTCTTAATTCACCTAATGCTTCAGAATCACCGGATACTTTTTCCAATTCCTGCATTGCCGTGTTATAGTACGATTCCATCTTTTGTGAAGCCATATTTTTTACGTCAGTTTCATCGTATATTCTTCTTATGGCATTGTATTTTTCTTCGCGGTCAAAAGTTGCAGCATTGATCCACTTATTCAGTTCCACTTGCATATTTCCTTTTGCTTCATTCAGTGCAGTAAGCAGCAAATATGTTTTTTTGTTGGAAATGATATCACCTCCCGGCTCTTTTCCAAATTCTTCTTTATCGGCATATACATCCAGAATATCATCCATCAACTGAAATGCCAGGCCAATATTGATACCAAAATTATACAGATGCTCTGCATTTTCTACCGATGCTCCACCAGTTATGGCACCAATTTTTAAACTTGATCCAAGCAATACAGCGGTCTTTAACCTGATCATATTGAGGTATTCCTCAATTGTGACATCATCCCGGTTTTCAAAATCCATATCGTACTGCTGCCCTTCGCAGATTTCAAGCGCCACTTTCGAAAACTCGTTTTGAACTGCTGCCAGATATTCCGGGTCACACCCTGCAACATACTGATATGCCATAATCAACATGGCATCACCGGAAAGGATAGCCGTATTTTCATTCCACTTTAAATGTACCGATTGTTTTCCACGGCGAATATCAGCGTTATCCATGATATCGTCGTGCAGTAAAGTAAAGTTATGAAACACTTCGATGCCTACAGCAGGCATAAGTGCTTTTTCAGGCTTAGAATCAAATACCGAATGTGCCATTAAAGCCATGGCAGGGCGTATACGCTTTCCTCCATTGGCAAGCGTATAAGCAATTGGATCATATAATCCCTTTGGTTGCCTGTTAAAATTTATGTCTCCCAGTTTTTGTTCTACCTGGTTCAGCGCATCCGTAAAATTCATTGGCTATTTTAAGATTTAAGATATTAGATAAAAGATTTAAAATAAGATTGATAATTAGTCTTAGGTCTTGTGTCTTATATCCTAGGTCTTTATTTAAATCAATCTATATGCTTTGAGTGACTCCGCCATTTCAGCGGCAAGTTCTTTTGCTTTTTGTCCGGCTACTTCGGCAAACTTATCGGTTGAATCGGCATAAATGATTCCTCTGGAAGAATTTACCAGCAATCCACACTGACTGTTAATGCCATATTTAACCACTTCCTGAAGACTTCCTCCCTGTGCACCAACACCGGGTACCAACAAGAAATGATCCGGAATTAATTTTCTGATATCCGAAAGCATTTCAGCTTTTGTGGCTCCCACCACATACATCATATTATTACTATCTCCCCAGTCTTTTGAAGTTTTAATAACCTCCTCAAACAGTTTACTGCCCGTTGTTTTGTCTTCTATAAACTGAAAATTATAAGCTCCCTTATTCGAAGTCAACGCCAGAAGAATCACCCACTTTTCGAAATAAGTCATAAAAGGTTTTACGGAATCTTCGCCCATATATGGCGCAACGGTCACCGCATCAAAATCCATATGATCGAAAAATGCCCGTGCATAAATTGCCGAAGTATTTCCAATATCTCCACGTTTGGCATCCGCAATAATAAATATGTTTTCGTCTACACTCCGGATATAGCTCACCGTCTTCTCGAGACTTTCCCATCCTTTAACTCCCATGGATTCATAAAAAGCCAGATTGGGTTTGTATGCTACGGTCACTTTGTGTGTTGTATCAATTATCTCCTTGTTAAAAGCAAAAATTGGATCAGTGGTATCTTTTAGCTGCTTAGGAATTTTATTGATATCCGTGTCGAGACCGACACACAAGAATGATTTTTTCTGCTTTATCTGCCCGAAAAGTGCGTTAGAATCCATTTTGTACGTTTTTGTGCAAAAGTAATAAACTATATCTTTTTTATAACTCTTTTATTCTAAAAGACGGTTAAAAATAGTGTCAGGCATCAGATATCAAGACTTAAGATATAAGATATAAGATATAAGACATATGATAAAAGACTCGGTTTTGATTTGTTCAAACGTATAATTGTCATTAAGAATGAACACCAACAAAAAGCCCCTTACGGTAAATAAGGGGCATATAAAATCTTATGTCTTGTGTCTTGTGTCTTGAATCTTATGTCTTATATCAGTATCCTGCTTCTTTCAGCTTTTCTGTGTTTTCAGCGATCATCAGTTTATCTATAATATCCTGAATATCACCGTCCATAATAGCAGACAGATTATATAGTGTATAGTTGATCCTATGATCTGTTACACGTCCCTGAGGGTAGTTATAAGTACGAATTTTGGCAGAACGGTCACCTGTTGACACCATTGTTTTACGTTTGGCGGACAGTTCCTCCATCCTTTTCTGATATTCCAGGTTATACAAACGTGTGCGTAACTCTGCCATAGCCTTATCAAGGTTTTTAAGCTTCGACTTCTGATCCTGACAGGTTACCACAATACCGGAAGGGATATGTGTTAAACGAATTGCCGAATATGTCGTATTTACAGACTGACCACCAGGTCCGGATGAGCAATACTCATCACGACGGATATCCTCATTTCGCAGTTCCACATCAAATTCCTCTGCTTCGGGCAATACAGCCACAGTTGATGCGGATGTATGTACCCTTCCCTGGGTTTCGGTTTGGGGAATACGCTGCACACGATGTACTCCCGACTCGTACTTCAGAATACCGTAAACACCTTCTCCGGATACGTTGAACACAATTTCCTTATAACCGCCTGATGTTCCCTCGTTATAATGCGTAACCTCTACTTTCCAGCCTTTTGTTTCGCAATACTTTGTGTACATTCTGAACAAATCACCTGCAAAAATACTCGCTTCATCTCCGCCGGTTCCTGCCCTGATCTCCATTACGGCATTTTTAAAATCCTCCGGATCAGCAGGAACAAGCATCAGTTTTATCTGCTCTTCCTTGGGTGCCACCTGTGGTTCCAGTTCTTCCAGTTCCATTTTAGCCATTTCACGCAACTCCGGATCACTCTCCTCTGCTAAAATTTCTTTAGCAGTTGCAATGGTATCCAGAGTTTGCTCGTAGGATCTGGCGACCTTAACGAGTTTATCTAAATCTTTATATTCCTTATTCAGTTTTACATAACGGTTCATATCAGCAATCACTTCCGGATCGGTAATCAATTGCGACACCTCTTCGAACCTAATTTTTACGGTTTCCAGCCGATTTAAAAGATTATTCTTTTCAGCCATATAGTTTTAATAAGTAAACTCCCCAAATTCTGATCTGATGGTCAGGGAATTGACATCAGACGCCTCACAATGTCCTACAATCCTCGCGTCCAGATTGAAGGATTTTGCAATATCCATCACTTTTTGTGCATGGGATTCAGGCAGATATATTTCCATCCTGTGCCCCATGTTAAACACTTTATACATTTCTTTCCAATCCGTACCGGATTCCTTCTGAATAATATTAAAAAGAGGCGGAACGGGAAACATATTATCTTTAATCACTCTTAAATTATTCACAAAATGCATCACCTTGGTTTGTGCCCCACCTGAACAATGCACCATCCCGTTTATTTCGGATCCCAGCTCATCCAGTACAGTCTTTATAACGGGTGCATAGGTACGTGTCGGTGATAACACCAGTTTTCCTGCATTCAGACCTAAACCTTCAATTTTATCCGTCAATCGGTATGAACCGGAATACACCAGATCATTATCGATCGCATCATCATAACTTTCAGGATATTTGTCTGCCAGATAATGTGCAAATACATCGTGACGCGCCGAAGTTAGTCCGTTGCTGCCCATTCCACCATTATATTCTTTCTCATAAGTGGTTTTACCCGAAGAAGACAAACCAACAATCACATCACCAGCTTTTATGTTATCATTGGATATCACTTTAGACCGATGCAATCGCGCAGTTACGGTAGAATCCACGATAATGGTTCTTACAAGGTCACCAACATCAGCTGTCTCACCACCAGTACTGTATACCGAAATACCCATATCCCGCATTTCCTGCATCAATTCTTCCGAACCATTAATAATAGCAGAAATAACTTCTCCGGGTATAAGGTTTTTGTTACGTCCTATGGTAGATGATACCAGAATATTTTCAACAGCTCCAACGCACAGAAGATCATCAACATTCATAATCAATGCATCCTGAGCAATTCCTTTCCAGACTGACAAATCGCCGGTTTCTTTCCAGTACATGTAAGCCAGAGAAGATTTTGTGCCTGCACCATCTGCATGCATAATGTTGCAGTAGTCCGGATCACCTCCAAGATAATCGGGAACAATTTTGCAAAATGCTTTCGGAAAAATTCCCTTATCTACGTTTTTTATGGCATTATGCACATCATCTTTTGAGGCTGAAACGCCACGTTTATCATATCTTGAATTACTCTCCATTGTAAGCGTTGAAAAAATTTGTGCAAAAATACCGAACTAACATCAAAGCAGCAAATTTATTTGAGACACAAGATATAAGACGTTAGAATCAAGACTTTCCTCTTTTTTGAAAATGGAGATGTTCCGATACTTCGGAACAGAGAATTCCAGATAGAACATTCTTCAATACAAATCAAGGATTGATTTTTCGTATACACTATTAGTATTTCTGCAAAAAATCTTATGTCTTATGTCTTGTGTCTTGGTTCTAAAATAAAAAATGTATTTTTGCTTAAAACAATAAAATTATGAGTAAGCCCCTTATCGAAGCCCGCGACGTAGTCAAAGCATATTCCAATCATTTAGCGCTGGATAAAGTCTCTGTCTCTGTTCCTGAGAATCATATTTTTGGTTTACTGGGCCCCAACGGAGCCGGCAAAACAACGCTGATCCGGATCATTAATCAGATCACTGCACCTGATAGCGGTGAACTGTTGCTGGATGGGAAAAGAATGTCGAATCTGGATGTGGAACATATCGGTTATCTTCCTGAAGAAAGAGGCTTATACCGTAAGATGAAGGTTGGAGAACAGGCGCTTTACCTTTCGCAGTTAAAGGGATTAAGCAGGAATGATGCCATGAAAAAACTGAAATACTGGTTTGACAAGTTTGACATCCTTCCCTGGTGGGACAAAAAGGTGGAAGAACTCTCTAAAGGAATGCAACAAAAAGTGCAGTTTATTACCACCGTATTGCACGAACCCAAACTGCTCATCTTTGATGAACCATTCAGCGGCTTTGATCCGGTAA
Organism: Quyinboa ferrireducens; assembly: GCF_042436675.1. Classification (NCBI taxonomy): domain Bacteria; kingdom Pseudomonadati; phylum Bacteroidota; class Bacteroidia; order Bacteroidales; family Quyinboaceae; genus Quyinboa; species Quyinboa ferrireducens. The sequence continues at coordinate 26,301 of NZ_JBHMVA010000012.1, forward strand.
ATGCCCAGTTGTTAAAAGATGAAATTCTTGAACTGAAGAAAAAAGGTGCCACTATTATTTTCTCAACACATAACATGAGTTCTGTAGAGGAAATCTGTGATGACATTGCACTGATCAACAAATCGAAGGTAATTCTGGAAGGTAATGTAACGGATATTAAGCATACATATAAATCCAATACATTCAGATTCCTGATAGAAGGGAATAATTATACACTTAACGGCGACCTTCCAAAATGGGCCGAATTGATGGATAAAAAAGAATTAAAAGAGAATCTTCAACTGGTCATTCATCTTGAAGAAGGACATAATCCGAATGACGTACTAAAAGTATTGATGAAAGATCATTCCATTCTTGGATTTGAGGAACTGATCCCCAGCATGAATGATATTTTTATCAAGGTGGTAAGTTGAAATTTCAATAACTGGCAAGTGTCTTAAGGAACGCCCCTTTTTGTTTTATATCGTAGTAAGAAATATTGTTTTTATCGCACCAGTCAACAATCTTTTCCGTGTCGTAATAATTGCATGATCGCAAAATAATACACTGTTTTATGTAAGGCTTTGCAACACTTAAATTATAAGGAAAAGCTTCCAGCAACAGATATCGTTTAACCGGTAATTCCATCAATCTGTCTTTTCGGTCCGAAACCAACTGAAATAATTCACCGCCGGCATACTGAAAATTTTTCAACCGTTCTGCATATGAACCTTGGATTCCAGTATCATTTACATAATCGGTTGTACATTGATCCGGTTCATCCATGGTTGGCGTATAAAATATACATGTTTTACCTGCTCTTTCTGCAATTATTATTGAACTCGAATTAAATACAACCACTTCTCTCCTCTTTTCTGACTTATAACCGCTAAAACCACTGAACAAAATCAAAGCTATTCCTAAAACAGAAACATGTTTCAACAACTTCAGATTTTGACGGTACATCATTGTAATAAGTACTATAAATATGCTATAGAGCAACAATACCATTTCAAAGCTGATATTGATCCCTGAAAATACTGCATCATTCAATCCTGAGACCATCTCAGGGACAAGATTAATGAAAGTAATTAGCCAGTCCAGCGGCTTGGAAATAAACTCTAAAGGCACACCAAATATTCCCAGAATAATAATGACAAAGTTGTAAATCAAAGCAATGCCTATGAAAGGGATTACGAATAGGTTGGTGACAAGGAAATACTTTGGGAACTGTTTAAACCAAAATAAAACCAGTGGTAAAGTTCCGGGTTGAGCAGCAATAGTTACCAGTGCAACTTCAAAAATTCGTTTTAACACTTTAGGCTTCTCTCTCAAATAAGGTGCAGCCAGATTCATGATTAACAAGATCGACAAAACTGCACCGTAACTCAACCAGAGTCCCGGTTCGAACAGATAATGTGGATCTGCTATAACAATGATAAAAGCACTGATAGCAATCACATTATAAATAAGATGAGGTTTTCGTAATAACCGGGTCAGATCAATAAGTATAAACATAATTACTGCTCTTGTCACAGAAGGACTTAAGCCTGTGAATAATGCATATATCATAAGAATTACTAAGATTACAAAAAAAGAAACGAATCTGCCATATTTCCTTTTGGACAAAGGCTTTAAAAGTGCAAAGATCATCATATACATTATTCCTACATGGAGACCGCTAACAGCCAGAATATGGATAACACCGGAATTTTTAAAGGCTTCTTTTTGTTCGTCCGAGATCAGGCTTTTATCACCGGAAGTCAGGGCATACAGCAATGCTGCATTTTCTGGTCTAAATCCGGCATTCTGATATAACTTTTTAAGTCTTTCTTTCAGTACCCAAACGATATGAAAATAATCTTTTCTTACTTCCAGTATTTCCACGGATTGCACAAAACCATTTGTAGTAATATGCTGTCGTCTTAGGTACGATGCAAAATCATATTCACCGGGATTTCCTTTATTTTTAACAGTATTACATGTAGCACGGATCAGTACAACTGCTCCGGGAATGACTTCAGGATCATCATGTTGCCAAAACAAACTGGCTTTATAGCTTTTAATGGAATTCTCAGCTTGTAATGTTTTAATTACTATTATTGATCTGCCTTCGGACAAAATGCGTTTGTGTTCAACCTTAGCAACCACAGTGTATTTTCCAATTTCCGGGTAAATAATGGTATTTGACTCGTGAGTACTAAAAATAAGAAAACCTGAAATAAGCAGAAATACGTTTAAAGTTATGCCGAAAACAAAAGACCTTGATGTTTTGCGGCAGTGATAATAAAGCAAAAACAGAGCAATAAGGATAGCCAAGACCAGCAGAAACCAGTTATTACTACAATCCCAAAGATGACTTAAAAAGTGAAATACAAAAATACCTGCAATAATTGGCAACAATATTCTTACAAAAGAAACAGAATATATGAAAGACTTAGGGCTCAAGGCATTAAATTTGGATAACAACCAAATTTAATGAATTTATTTTAAACAGATACTTTCCTTATAATACCGCTCAACTACAAGTTCGCTTTTCTTTATGGATTTCATTAACCACTCGTATTTTAATTCATTACGTTCATCCGAAGTAAGCTGCCAGGCTACAGAGCTGTTCTTTAACCTTTTAACAAGGTCATGCAAACAAATGGCTGCAGAAACGGAAATGTTATAACTTTCAGTGAAGCCGTACATGGGTATGCGCAAAAAAGCATCGGCATATTCTTCAACAGTTTCTGAAATACCGGATTGCTCCGTTCCAAAAACCAATGCAAATTTTCCATCTTCCAGGTTAAAATCGTCCAGTAGTATATCGTCGGTATGGGGTGTGGTAGCAATAATACGGTAACCGTTCTGTTTTAAATGCTTCAGGGCTTCAGACGTATTTTCAGTTTGATCGTTGTATTTGTGCATGGTCAACCACTTGTCTGAGCCCAGTGCCACATCAGGATTCACATCGTAATCGTTATAATTTTCAATAATATGGACATCCTGAATGCCGAAACAGTCACAGGTTCTGAGGACTGCACTGGCATTTTGCGACTGAAAAATATCTTCCAGAACGACTGTAATATATCTTGTTCGTTCTGTCAGAACCCTGTCCATTGCAGCATTTCGGTCTTCTGTGAGAAATTGAGTAAGGAATTGTATTAGCTTAAGATCAGACATCATAAAATAAAAATGGGAGTACGCCTAGTGCACTCCCAAATATCTTTACCAGAAAAACTGATTAATTTACTGCATCACCTAATTCAGCACCTGCTTTAAATTTAACAACTTTTTTGGCAGGGATTTGAATAGTAGCTTTAGTTTGAGGGTTGATACCAGTTCTGGCACCTCTTTCAGATACTGAGAAAGATCCAAAACCTACTAAACCTACACGATCACCAGCTTTAAGTGCATCAGTAACAGAAGCAACAACAGCGTCGAGGGCTTTTTTGGCATCGGCTTTGCTAAGTCCAGCTTTATCAGCAATTGCATCAATTAATTGAGCTTTGTTCATAATAAATTTTTTTTAGAGTTAACAATTAGTTTTTCTTGAAACATTCACAAATTTATAGGAAATTACCAATTAACCAAACGTTTTCAGGGAAAAATCACATTTATTTAATGATTTGTACCTTTATTTAATATTAAGAACTAAAAATATGCTGTAGAGCACCAAAAATCGCGTATGAAAGGCGTTTTAGAAAATTTGTTCAAAAAACAAGCATTTTTGATTAACAATAAATTAACAACCACATGGACAGAATCAGAATTCAGGCATTAATAACACCCGATCCGATCAACTCATCGTCATGATACCAGGCTGCAAACTGTCCGGGCGTAATAGCTCGTTGTGGCTCATCAAAAATAATGTAAATACCCTCCTCCCTGGAATATAATGTTGCCTGCTGAAGCGGTTGTCTGTACCTTATCCTAACTTCAAATCTTTGCTCCTCTCCGGTCCCTATTTTCAAATCTTCTCTGATCCAGTGAACCTCATCGGTTTTAATAAATAATCCCTTTCTGAACAGTCCCGGATGATCCTGCCCCTCTCCTACATATATAATATTGGTATCAGTTTTGGTTCCCAGTACAAAAAGCGGTTCTTTAAATCCTCCAATATTTAACCCTTTGCGCTGACCCACCGTGTAATAATGTGCCCCGTTATGTTCGCCCACCTTTTTTCCCCGAACGGATGCAAAATCGTAAGGTGCAGATAATCGGATCAAGTCTTCGTCTGTTGAAACCCTGTCATTGTGCTGATCCTTAAAGATCCGTTGTGTGGAGAATACTTCTATAACATTTCCTTTCTCCGGTTCAAGTTTTTGTTTAAGAAAGTCCGGAAGATGAACTTTACCTACAAAACAGATTCCCTGGCTGTCTTTCCTGGTAGCCGTTGGTAATTTGACCTCTTCTGCAATTTTCCGGACCTCCGGTTTTGTCAATTCACCAATTGGAAATAAGGCACGGGACAATTGCTCCTGGTTCAGCTGACATAAAAAATAACTCTGGTCTTTATTCTGATCCAAACCGGCCAGAAGTGAATATACACCATTTTGCTCTGACTTTCTGCAATAATGACCTGTAGCTACAAGATCGGCACCTTTTTCAAGAGCAACATTCAGAAATTCATCAAATTTTATTTCCCGGTTACACAATACATCCGGATTGGGAGTGCGGCCTTTACCATATTCATCAAACATATAATCCACAACCCGCTGTTTATATTTTTCAGACAAATCGACCAATTCAATGGGGATGTCCAGTTTTTTTGCTACCATCTGAGCCAGGTCCCAGTCATCCTCCCAGGTACAGCTACTGGTTAAAGTTCCGGTTCTGTCGTGCCAGTTTACCATAAACAATCCATGCACATCATATCCCTGCGCTTTCAGCAAATATGCTGCCACACTGGAATCAACCCCACCTGATAAACCAACAATTATCTTCATCCTTTAAGTATCAGGTATCAGGTATCAGGTATCAGGACTTTTAATTTCGAAATTGGAATATTGAATTACAAATTTTGTTGATTTTGAGTTCCTTTAATTTACTTTCTTATTAACAGTCTTCAACTCCCCATAAATTATGTCCAAAATTATCTTGTGTCTTGATTCGTGATACTTGATACTAATTAAGCCACAAAGATAACAAATGAAAATTGAATCAGTGAGACTGTGATTTCAGAAATAAAGTGAATTGAAATTACAAAGTCGAACTGATCCCGAGCTTTTGTCGAGGAATCTATGGGTTTTATTCCCTGCCCTTGGTGGCGATAAACGAATAATTCCTTATTGATACCCTGTCAACTCTGGGGCGGGTCGTTCATTTTAAGGGTTCAGCTTAATGGGTTACATGACAGGTATTTCGTTAAAAGTTCTTATTTGCTGCAGACAATATCATAAATTTACAGCATATTTATTTCGGGATCATTAATTTTAATTCTGATGTAACTTTTTAAATAGCATTACGTCTTGCATATGGAAATAAGATGAGAAAGTGACGACAAAAGAGTACAATATCATAGTGGATGATTATAGCGACAGACTTTACCGTTACGTTTTAAAGATCATGAAAGATGCAGATGCATCGATGGATATCGTTCAGGAAAGTTTTGAAAAGCTTTGGAAAAACCGTGAAAAGGTTGAATTTGAAAAAGCCGGACCCTGGCTCTTTAAAACATCATATAACGCTGTTATCGATGTTAAACGTAAAGGATACAGGCAGGTATATACCGATACACTTCCGGAACAGGGTGAAGAACGTAACTACAGTGATTTGAAAGAGATTCTGAATGAAGCGCTCTCAAAAATCAATGAAAGACAACGCACCGCTATTATATTAAGAGATTACGAAGGTTATTCTTACCAGGAGATTGGAGAAATAATGAAATTAAATGAAGGCCAGGTAAAAATAACTATTTATCGTGGAAGAGTCGCTTTAAAGGAGTACATAGGCGCATTAGATGTGGTTATTTAAAAAGTTTGAGATGAACATTAACAGAGAAAATTACGAATTATTCATTGTTGATTTGCTGGATGGAACCATCTCAGAAGATGTGAAAAAAGAATTACAGCATTTCCTGATGGAAAATCCGGATATATGGAAAGAGGTTCAGGGACTGGAAACAACATTTCTGAAACCTGAAAATATTTCATATCCGAATAAAGCAGCATTGAAACAATCAGTCTTCGAAGACGAAGAAATTTTTAACGAAACAGCAGTAGCATATCTGGAGAATGATATTACGGAAGATGAAAAAGCAGATTTTGATGCTTATATCAATACACATAGTTCGGCTAAAAGAGAATTCCGCCTATTCTCATTAACCAAATTGAAGCCAGATCTTTCTGTGTTGTTCCCTGATAAAGATCTGCTTTACCATAAAACAAAGGTTATTCCCTTATTTATACGTTTTGGCAGAATTGCTTCGGTAGCAGCTATATTTCTGATTGCCTTGTTTTACTTCAAGCCATGGCACACAAGGACACAGCAAGCTATTGAACAACAGCAACAACAAAAAATTGCAGAAATTTCAAACCGGAGTTACGTTCAGAATTCTGATATTTTAAATGCTGATAATAATGACAAACAGAATGTTACAGAAAAATCGGATGTAACATCTGAATCGAGTTCAGATGTTGTAATTGAACAACCTCAAAAAGCAGCACACAGAAATCCGGTTCAAACCGCCTACCGTCCAGAACAGGCAGATGAAATAATTGAAGACAGAGAGGAATACAAGGAACTGAAACCAAAGAAAGCAAAACCAGCAAAATATATTCTGATTGTCAGGCCTACAATTGCCGCCAATGATAATTACCTTGCTTCCAATAATGAAAAAGCCATGCAACGTTTTGCCAAAACCGGTGAGAAATTACTGGATCAGGGAGCAAAACTGGATAGGGAACAAGTTGAAAAAGGTGTACTGAACGTTCTCAAGCTAGCATCTAAAGACAGAATAAACTACGAAACAAATAATAACGGAAAAGTGAGTAAAATTAATGTAAACAGTGATTTACTGGCTTTTACTCTACCAATAAGAAAGAACAATAAACAATAAACTACAAACAAACAGAGATTATGAAACGATTAACAGTTTTACTAGGGGGATTACTTGTGTTTATCTGGTCAATAAGCGCACAGGACACTACAAAACTTGATGTAGGTGCAAAAGGAGAAGTAACTGTTGTAAATAAGGGTACGTCAACGGTAATAACCATTGATGCAGACAGTCTGAACCAGGTTATTGAAACCGTGGCATCCGAGTTGGTAGAAAGCATGAACATGATGCTAAAAGAGCTTTCTGCAAGCATGGATGAAATGTCAAAAGAACTAGATAAAGCTATAAAAGAACAGAATGACATTGATTTAATGGAACAACAACTGATAGCTGACGAACAAAATAAAATGGCAAAAAAAGAGGTTGAAACCATTAGAAAGGATCTGGAAGTACAGAAGCAGGCCATGAAAGAACAACAGGCTGATCTGCAAAAACAAATGAAAGCCAATGAAGTTGAATACCGTAAACAGCTGGCACAAATGGAACAGTACAAAAAGGTTAAAGATGCTATTATGGAAAACCGTGATGAACTGGAAAATATAAACGGTAAAGTCACCATAGAAATAGCAGAACCTGTACTAAAGTCCACGTCAATTACAAAAAAATCAAATGCCGATACAACAGAGGTAAAAATTGTGGGCAAGTCTGTTGTAAAAGTTGTTGACGGAAGTGATGCATCGGAACTTGCCATTGGCGGATACGATAACATCTATATTGCAGATAAAGGCGGGGACACTGTTGAAGTCAGGTTAGGTAAAAAAATGATGCGTGTAACTGACATTAACGGTAAAGCTGATGTTACTTTCGACAGGATTCAAAATGATGATGACAATGATGTAGCAGAACATCATGAAAAAAAGGGAAAATTCAAAGGTCACTGGTCAACACTTGATCTTGGGCTCAATACTTTTACAGCGCCTGATTACAGCATGTACGGAGCTAATCCTGGTTTTTCACCAACCAATGAATTTATGGAACTGAATTATAATAAATCCATTGAGGTTAATATTAATCCATTCCACGTAAACCTTGGAATCATTAACGGAAGAACCCGGCATTCAGCTAAAATGGGAATCGTTACAGGCTTAGGTTTCAGTTTCAACAATTATACTTTTGACAACAACCTAACCATAGCTAAATTAAATAATCGCATAGAACCGGTTGATCTGGCAACAATTCCGGTTCAAGCCAAGAAAACCAAACTTACAACCTCCTACCTGACTGTTCCGGTCATGCTTGAGATTACACTTCCGGGAGGAGACGCATTTATTTCTGCGGGTGCTATTGGTGCTTTAAAACTTGGATCCAAAACCAAATACAAAACTGAAAATGTAAAACAAAAAGACCATGGCGATTACTATCTTAATCCATTCAGATATGGGTTTACAGCCAGGGTTGGTTACAAAGGAATAAGCCTTTACGGCACTTACTATGTTTCAGAATTATTCCAGGAAAACAAGGGACCGGTTACCACTCCTTTTTCAATAGGTATCGGTATCATGTAATACTAAATTCGTTTTAATCATTTTTAGACAGGTGTTGGATTCAACACCTGTCTTTTTTATATCAGTCCCATATTTTTCATTAAAATAGTGGCATTCATCGTGGTCGTTACGCCTTCCCTGAGCGTATAGTCATAAATCACCTTCTCTCCTTCAAATCGCAGTTCAAAACATATAAGGTGGAAACGTTTGTCATTTTCAGCCAATACTTTCAATTCCAAATCGTGTGTAGCAACCAGACCACAAACGGGTAACTGAACCATCTTCCCAAGCAATAGTATTGACCCTTTTCGCTTATCTTCCGAGTTTGTGCCCTTCAGTGGTTCATCAATGGCTATCACTACCGGTTCTCCCTTAGCTGCTTCTTCCATCATCTGTTTTAAGCGGATCAACTCTGCCTGAAAATACGACACATCATCTATAAGATTATCAAACGTTCGAATACTGGAGAAAATGGATGCGGGTTTATAACTAAACTTTTTAGCACAAACAGCTGATCCTGACGAGGCCAGAACCAAATTGATTAAAGCAGTACGCAAAAAGGTACTCTTACCGGACATATTGGCTCCGGTCACAATATGCAGTTCTCCGGTTGATGTTATTGTAAAATTATTACAAACCCGTTTTTCTGCATCAATTAACGGGTGACCTAGCTCTTCTGATTTCAAAAACCATGTCCCTTCAGAATCAGGAAAAATAAAGTCAGGATTGTTAAAATTAAAATTTGCAATGCTAATCAGTTCATCAAACTCAGCAATATGGGCCATCCAAAGAGGAACTTCATTTTTATATTTTTTCAGCCAGCGGTTAAACCTGAGAATCAACCACAAATCTCTCATGTAAACGCCATTCAATAAAAATGAAACTACCATATTCATGCGGTTTTCAAATGCATTCAGCAAGAGTTCGGACTGTTTAATGGCACTCAGTGCAGAACCTTCCTTTTCAATGAGTTCCCTTTTGAGATTGGCAATTAATTCAGATCGAAATGTATATTTTTCTATGGTTTTAAGTAACCGTGCATCCCTTTTCAGGTTTTTACTTATACTGTCTATAATTCGATGGTACCCGTTTATGCGTTTTACATAGTTTCCTACAATCGCAAGTTGAAGGATGAACATCATAAACGGTAGATTATTGGAAACTTTTTCTGCCGAAGCTAACACAACACTTAAAATAAAAATCAGCGGGAAAAGGATCAGCAAAACACGATAAATTATATTCTCAGAATTTATTGTTAATAATTCATCTGATTCAAGCAGTTTGTTTACATCATCTTCAGGAACGTGTGGGTTGAGGTATTTTTCAACGATAAAACCATGTCTTAGTTCCGTATTTTCAGCCAGTTCGCCTACGGAAGCCTGCCGTGCTTTTATTTCATCTGTGTTTTTATTTACAGTTTTCAATGTTTCCGAAAGCCGTGCTTCTCCCAGTGGTGTTACGGTTCTGTTAATATGTTTAAACAGCGAACCTTCCCCAAAAACATCAATATCAAAGCTGTACGGGTGTTTCGGATCAACACTGGCTGAGCCATTACTAAAAATACGATGTGAGTGACTCTTGTCAGACGCTATCTCGTCCTCGTTTAAAGTCTTCAGAGCTCTTTTTAGCTTTAAACGGGCTACTAATTTGCTATCGATTAATAATATGGCAACAAAGGCTGCTATAGCAGTTAATGGAATAAAAAATGAATAACCCACAGCAAACAAATAAACAGACACTCCTGATAAGAGAAACAGGATTAACCGGACAAATGAAAAAATATTATGTCTGCCGGATAACAGAGCTATTTCCGATTCCAGTACTTCAATTCTTTTTCTATACGCATTAAACGGTTTCATAGATCAAAATAATTAAACAAAAAAAGGGTGCTAAAAAGCACCCCTAAATATAGAACAAATGATTTGATTACATCAAAAAGCTTAATAAAATACCGGCTCCAACAGCAGAACCAATTACACCGGATACGTTAGGTGCCATGGCATGCATTAATAGGTGGTTGGTAGGATCATACTTTAATCCCTGATGCTGAACTACCCTTGCACTGTCGGGAACAGCAGAAACACCAGCTGCACCAATCAACGGATTGATTTTGCGGTCACCTTTCAGGAAAAGGTTCATCACTTTTGCAAACAACAAACCTCCCATGGTTGCAATACAGAAAGACACTGCCCCAAGAAAGAAAATCTTAATAGAATCAAATGTCAAGAATACATCTGCCTGTGTTGAGGCACCAACTGTTACACCCAACAAAATAGTTACAATATCTATTAACGAATTTCTTGCCGTTTCGGCCAAACGGTTGGTTACGCCAGATTCTTTAAGCAGATTACCAAAAAACAACATTCCAAGCAAAGGCAATGCACTTGGCGCAATAAACAATGTTAATAGCAAACCCAAAATAGGAAATACCACTTTTTCAGTTTTAGATACAGCTCTTGGAGGTTTCATCCTGATTTTGGCTTCTTTTTCTGTAATAAGCAAACGCATAAAAGGTGGTTGAATCACAGGCACTAAAGCCATATAGGAATATGCTGCAATCGCAATAGGACCTATCAGGTGCGGAGCAAGCTTTGATGAAAGAAAAATAGCCGTTGGACCATCGGCACCACCAATAATACCAATTGCACCGGCCTCTTGTAAAGAAAATCCTAACGCAACGGCACCAAGAAAAGTTCCGAATATACCAAGCTGTGCAGCAGCCCCTAACAGAAATAGTTTCGGATTCGAGATTAACGACGAAAAATCTGTCATTGCACCAATTCCCAAGAATATCAATGGAGGATAAATCCCCTGACGTACACCATAATATAGATAATTCATCACAGAACCCTGCTCATAGATACCTATTTTATAACCTTCCACAAACGGAATATTTCCTATAAGAATACCTGTTCCAATTGGAATAAGCAAAAGAGGTTCATAATTTTTAGTAATTGCAAGTGTAATAAAGAAAATACCTACACCTATCATAATCAGATTCCTGATATCAAAATTGGCAAAACCGGTAAACTCCCATAACTTGGTTAACCCTCTCATTGCTCCAGATGATGCTTCGGCTTCAACACCGGTTTGTGCAAAACCCAAAACATAATTAAGGGCCAGAACCACACCGATAATACCAAACATCACGAAGCTTTTTTTATTATTAAATTTCATGGTTTCGTGATTATTCAAATTCTACTAAAACATCTCCCTGAAGAACAGCATCGCCAACTTTAACTTTTAAAGATTTTATTACGCCGTCCTTTTCAGCCCTAATATCATTCTCCATTTTCATAGCTTCCATTATAAGCAGATTCTGCCCCTTTTTAACTTCATCTCCTTCAGAAGTCATAATTTTAAATATACTTCCAGGAAGTGGAGCCTTTAAGGTACTGCCTCCGGTACTTTTTGTAATAGTTCCTTCACCAGGTTTTTTAACCACATCCTTACGAACCAACTTAGGCGTTTTTGTTTTTTTAACTTCCTGATGGATTTCAACGGCATACTCTGTACCATTTACTTCTATATGCGCAATATTATCTTCCACATCTTTGATATGAACACTGTATTTATTGCCCTTTATTGTGAATTCTAGCTTTTTCATCTTATCTTCTTACTTTGGAAAATTTACATTGTTTAAACCATAAATCTTAGAACTCCAGGGGGAATAGCGTCTTTCTATTTTTTTGATGGTTATTACATTACTTTCTTCCTCGCGCAAATCATTGAAGAATAGTTGTAACGACATCGCAATAGCTGCACTTACTTCACCACTTAACTGAAGATCATTATCTGAGACAACCTCTTCCGGATGAAGCTTTCCTGATTTTTTAAGCCTTCTGCGGGTTTGTATATTGAGAATCTTAGGAACGAGTAAGAATACATAAACTAACGTTACTAATGCAACAAATACAATCGCGTACCCCAAAAAGGTAATAATCCAAACCTGTGAACTAAATAGAAATATCATATCTTCTCCTCCTATAATGGTATGTTACTGTGTTTTTTAGGCGGGTTACTGAGTTTCTTGGTCTGAAGACTCTGGAAAGCCCTGATAATTCTGAACCTTGTATTTCTTGGCTCGATCACATCATCAATGTATCCCATTGAAGCAGCCTGATAAGGATTGGCAAATTTTTCCTTGTATTCATCCGTTTTATCCTGAACATATCTTGCTCTTTCCTCTTCATTTTCAATTGCTGCAATACTTTTACCCTCAAGCACTTCAATTGCTCCCTGGGCTCCCATTACAGCAATTTCAGCCATTGGCCAGGCGTAGTTAAAATCGCCACGTAATTGTTTACAGCTCATCACATCGTGTGCGCCACCGTACGATTTTCGTAATGTTACTGTTACTTTTGGTACAGTAGCTTCTCCATAAGCAAACATCAGTTTTGCTCCGTGCGTAATAATGGCGTTATATTCCTGGCCTGATCCTGGTAAAAATCCAGGTACATCAACCAGTGTAAGAATCGGAATATTAAATGCATCACAAAAACGAACGAAACGAGCTGCTTTACGTGAAGCATCCACATCGAGAACACCAGCCAGATAGCTCGGTTGATTTGCAATTACACCAACACTCATACCTTCCAGACGACAAAATCCTGTTACGATATTTTTTGCATAATTTCTGTGTATTTCAAGGAATTCGCCATCATCAACAATGGCGTGTATAACGTCCTTAACATTATACGGCTGATTTGGATTGTCCGGCACAATATCGTTAAGTGCTTCTTCCAGACGATCTATCGGATCAGTACATTCCACTAATGGTGGCTCTTCAAGGTTGTTTTGTGGCAGATAAGAAATCAGTTTTCGTATCAATAAGAGTCCTTCTTCTTCATTTTCAACCATAAAATGTGACACCCCGGACTTTGATGAATGAACCTCAGCACCACCAAGGTTTTGAACCGAAATATCTTCACCAGTCACTGTTTTAACAACCTTAGGACCAGTAACAAACATATAGCTGTTTTCCTCGGTCATCATAATAAAGTCAGTTAACGCCGGTGAGTAAACAGCCCCTCCAGCACACGGACCAAAAATTGCTGATATCTGAGGTACAACGCCGGAAGCAAGAATATTACGCTCAAAAATTTCAGCATAACCTGCCAGCGAAGTAACACCTTCCTGAATACGTGCACCACCTGAATCGTTAATACCAATTACAGGAGCACCGACCTTCATGGCCATATCCATAACCTTGCAGATTTTCTGTGCCAGAGTTTCTGATAACGAACCTCCAAAAACAGTAAAATCCTGAGCATAGACATAAACGACACGTCCATCTATGGTTCCGTGACCAGTAACTACACCGTCTCCCAGGAATTTCTTCTTTTCCATTCCAAAATTGGTACAACGATGTGTTACAAACATATCAAGCTCTTCAAAACTGCCATCATCCAGCAGCATCTCAATACGTTCACGGGCAGTCATTTTTCCCTGCTCATGTTGCTTTTCAATTCTCTTTTCACCACCACCCATTTTGGCCTGATCCCTTAGGTCAATGAGCTTTTTCAGTTTATCTTTATTAGACATAAGTATGAATATTTTTGTATTATTCGTTAGGATGTTCACACAATTCGGTTAATACACCAAATGTGGATTTAGGATGTAAAAATGCGATATTCAAACCTTCGGCTCCTTTACGCGGTGTTTTATCAATTAACCTGACACCTTTTTCTTCAGCAGCTAAAAGTTTCCCGGCCAATCCATCCACAGCAAACGCCATATGGTGAATTCCTTCGCCCTTTTTCTCTAAAAACTTACCTATAGGTCCTTCCGGATCTGTTGATTCAAGTAACTCAATTTTGGTCTGACCCACTTTGAAAAAAGCCGTTTTCACTTTTTGATCCGCGACTTCTTCAACAGCATAACATTCCAAACCAAATACATTTTCATAAAATGGTATTGCTTCGTCAAGACTTTTAACAGCAATTCCAATGTGTTCAATATAAGAAGGTTTCATATAATTTGTTTTATTGTAAAAATCAATTAAAACGAAAAGTTATAATATTCAATCACCAAATATTATACAAAATTTAATTAAAGAAAAATTTATCCAATTAAAAATTAAAGGCACAAAATTATATTAAAAATAACTCAATTTTAAATGTTTTCAGACTTAAATTAGTAATTTATAATTATTCCTCATAGACAATTTTCTACATATGTATTTATTTTAATGTCAAACATTTAATAATCCTACCAGTTCATAACAATGATACAGATAAAAAAATGTATCAATTTTAATGTTCAGAAATCCCAAAATTGCTAATGCTATTTTATCTTTGCCTCAAATTTCAAGGAGATGTGGTTAGTATTGGCGCTGATTTCAGCAGTTCTGTTAGGGGTTTATGATGTATTTAAAAAGTATTCGGTAAACGAAAATGCTGTTTTTCCTGTCTTACTGTTCTCCTGCACAACCTCAGCTCTTCTTTTTGTTCCTGTTTTTATACTTTCTGCCACTCAACCTGCATTTATGAAATCTACCGGATTATTTCTTCCCACTTTAAATAAACACGAGCACCTTCTGGTAATCCTCAAATCCATCATTGTGGTTTCTTCCTGGACATTCGCATTTTTTGCACTAAAAAACCTGCCATTAACCATCGTCTCTCCTATCAGAGCAACATCACCTGTATGGACACTGATAGGTGCCTTGTTAATATTTTCGGAGAAGCTAACTCCTATCCAGTGGACTGGACTCGGTATAACTATTACGTTTTTTTACTTGTTTTCAACTGCGGGTAAAACGGAAGGAATTTCGTTCAGAACCAACAAATGGATCTGGTTTATCGTACTCGCCACCCTGCTTGGTTCAGCCAGCGCATTATACGACAAACATCTGATGCAAAATTATAACAGAATTGCAATCCAGGCATGGTTTTCTGTATATCAGGTGGTATTACTGTTGCCGACAACTCTTTTATTTTGGTATCCTAAACGTAAAACTGTACCCTTTAAGTGGCGTTGGACCATTCCAATGATTGGTCTCTTTTTGGTGATTTCGGACTTTACATATTTTTATGCACTTAGCGATACCGATTCATTAATATCAGTAATTTCAGCCATACGCCGAAGTGGTGTGGTAGTAGCATTTACGTTTGGCGCGCTTATTTTTAAAGAAAAAAATATCCGCCGGAAAAGTATTTATCTGGCGGGTATATTAATAGGTGTAATGCTTTTAATGCTGAGTTAAATTATTCCAGGTATGTGTATCCGTAAAGCCCTGACCTGTAGTTAGAAAGAAACTCCTTCCCTTCTTCCATTGTTATCTTACCGGCTTTTATGGAACTTCCCACCCAGGTTTCAACAGTTCTCACGAGCTTTTTGGCGTTGTATTGTACATAATCCAATACTTCTGCAACAGTTTCCCCGTCAATAACCTGATCAATATAATATCCCTTTTCATCCACAGAAACATGTACAGCATTGGTGTCACCAAACAAATTATGCAAATCACCTAAAATTTCCTGGTAGGCTCCAACCAAAAATACACCAATATAGTACGATTCATTACTTCTTAAACGGTGAACCGGTAAATAGTAGGAAATATTTTTAGTGGCAATAAAATTGTCAATTTTACCGTCTGAATCGCATGTAATATCCTGAATAGTAGCTACACGTGTTGGCTTTTCATGCAACCGGTGTATCGGCAGAATTGGAAAAATCTGATCTATCGCCCAGGAATCAGGCAAGGACTGAAATAAAGAGAAATTGCAGAAGTATTTATCCGCCAGCATTTTGGGCAACTGCCGCAATTCATAGGGAGTATGCTTTAATTCAACGGCCAGTTCATATACATCGCGTGCAATGCTCCAGAATAAGCGTTCAATCTGTGCGCGGGTTTTCAGGTCTATTAATCTCAGACTGAACCTATCCAGAGATTCCTCTCTGATCTGCTGAGCATCGTGCCATGTTTCCAGTATCTTTGTCTGATTTAAAGTATCCCAAAGGTTGTATAACTCTACAACCAATTCATGTGCATCATCGTCTAACTTATCCTTTTCTTCATCCCATGATGGCAATGTAGCAGTTTCAAGTACTTCAAAAATCAGCACCGAATGATGAGCGGTTAATGAACGCCCCGATTCAGTAATAATATTAGGATGCGGAAGATCATTTTTATCACTGGCATCCACAAATGTGCTTACCGAATCATTTACATACTCCTGAATGGTGTAATTTATGCTGCTTTCGCTGTTGGATGATTTTGTACCATCGTAATCCACTCCCAGACCACCACCAATATCCACAAATTCAATATTGAAGCCAAGTTTACATAGTTCCACATAAAACTGTGACGCCTCTCTCAGGGCAGTTTTGATCCGTCGTATTTTTGTTATCTGGCTTCCGATGTGGAAATGAATAAAACGGAATGATTCCTTCAGATTGTTTTTTATCAGATAATCAGTCGCTTCCAGTAATTCACTCGATGTCAAGCCAAACTTACTTACATCACCGCCAGAATCTTCCCATTTTCCACTGCCAGTGCTGGCCAGTTTTATACGAATACCAATATTCGGCTGAATCTTTAGTCGTTTAGAGATTTTTGCAACCAGCTTAAGTTCATTCAGTTTTTCAATGACAATAAAGATGCTTTTCCCCATTTTTTGTGCCAGTAATGCCAACTCAATGTAATCTTCATCTTTATAACCATTACAAATTATAAGCGACTCGGGGTCTGTATTAATTGCAAGAACCGCATGTAATTCCGGTTTGGAACCAGCTTCAAGGCCAATATTATATTTTTTACCGTGGCTTACTATTTCCTCTACCACGGGACGCATCTGATTGACCTTAATTGGATAGATCAAATGGTTTTGTGCTTTATATTCGTATTCAGCGGCAGCCCTCTGAAAACATTCAGAAATTGTTACAATCTGGTTATCAAGAATGTCAGGAAAACGGACCAGAATTGGCGTTGTAACATCACGAAGGGATAATTCATCAATTAACTCCTTCAGATCAACCTGTGCCATTCCCTTCTTAGGATTTACATATACATTACCTTCTTCGTTAATTGAAAAGAGATCAACTCCCCAGCCATTAATATTATACAGCTCAGCAGAGTCTTCAATGCGCCATTTTCTCATGCTTTATTAATATTCTGTTTAACCTAAAAAACAAGGTTACGAAATTAAAAAATACAAATTGAAAATTTATGAAAATTTTAAGAAAATTCAAAAATAAAATACATATTTAATAATCTGAATATCAGATACTAAAGGGAATTAATCAGAATTGCTCCGATTTATTCAGGTATAGAAGGGACCTCACTAATATTAATTAAATTTACTTCAACCCTGAAATTCATATATCTGGGAAGATTATCAACAATATATTGATTGAATGCGAGGTAATAAGGAATAATCATTGTTGCTTTTCCACCCTCTCTCATATGAGTCAGGCCTTCATGCAAGCCCACCATTCCATAAGGAATAGAATAGTTACTGCTTGATAATTCGTTACTACCATAAAGTGTAAACTCAAATTTATTCGCAGAAAGCTCATTATCCTGAATATACATACTGTCGAGCGTATAAACACGGTATTCTATAATAACTTTATCACCAGATTCCGGCATTTTGCCGTCGCCTTCCTCTCGTGGAATTAAATAAAGTCCTGATTCCAGCTTAAATGAATCCGGTATGCCGGCGGCCTTAATATATTCATCGAATTGCATCTCTGAATCTGCCTTTTCTGCCGAATAATCAGTTCCACATGAAATTAAAGTAACAACGAGTAATACAAGTGAGAGTTTTAAGAATAGTTTCATTTGTTCTAAATTAGATTATTGAGTTTTTCAATAATTTCCGCAAATATAATAATTGATCACCAAGATATAACGATTAAAAGTGCAATATGTAACACCATTAACGTTTTTCAACTTTTTCTATTGTAATTTCTACCCGTAAAGGCTGAAAAGGGGCAACTTTTCCCGGAATTCCTTTAACTCCGTAAGCCAGAGTAAAGGGTAACATTAATGTTGCCTTTTGATTTTCCCGCATTTTAAGCACACAGTTTTGTATTCCTATAGGTATGTCCTGGCTTTTTCCAGCCACATATCTTACTTTATAAGTATCAATTGGGATGTTCAAAATTGTTTTCAGAACATAGTTCATACTCACCAAATCGTCTGTCATTATTTGTGCTCCATTTTCAGAACCGGATATTGAATAATAATATCCATTGTCAGACTTTACCCAGTCAAAAACCGATGTATCAGCAATTGCTGCAAACAGAGAGTCCTGTTGCTCCGACATTTTTTTGTTCCATTCCAACATATACTGTTCTCTGGAAGTTTCAATTTGTTGCAACTCTCTGGAAGACTGCCGGGGTTTGTTTTTACATCCTGAAAATATCAAAAGCAATACCACGAAATAAATCAGTGACCTTTTCATGAATTTCTGTTAAGCGGGTAAAGGTAGTAAAGATTAGTTTTTCACCAATTTTGAAATGAATGTTTTCGCATTCTCCATTCGCACTACAACAACATAAGAGCCGGTTGAAAGATAAGCTATATTATAAAAGTATTGTTCCTGATAATTCCAGCTTTCAAGCTTTTTACCAGACATATCATACAATTCAATTCCAATAATTTTTTGTCCCTCAATTGGGATCACGGTAAAGCTTGTTGCTGTAGGATTAGGGTAACACTGAACTCTGGGATTAACAATACCATCCAATTTATCAGAAACTGAAAAATCAGAATACTGAAATATCCCCTTCTGATCATCTTTCCATGTTCCCGAATTTACATCCCAATAATAAATTTGAGTTGTGGTTATCTGGCTGTTAAAATACAAATCTATTATACTTTGATCCGAATATGGAAGCACCAGCATATCTTTGACAATAGCTGTATTATAAGAATAAAGTTCCCTGCTGTTTTCTATCCATGCATTTTTGGATGTCTGACGGTCGTAGTCCACAAATTCAGTCAGATTACCTGCACCGTCATAGGTATAGGTTTCTTTATCGTAATAATCCCATCTTTTGGACATGTTGTTCCAGTCATATTCCGCATAATATATAAGGTGGTTCCAGGCATCAAACTCATGAATTTCTTTTGACAGATCATTCCACACTCCATTATCCCAATACCATGATAAGAATCCCAATGTCAACATATCAGCAGTGTATTCCGAATAATCCTTGTAATAGTTGTCCCAGGAGTTAGTACCTTCATTCCAGGTATAATAAAAATATTCTTCGGACACCGGATTAGTAAAATATGTATATACTTCTTTGTCATAATTCACCCAGTCGCCAAAAATAAAATCCCACACCCTACTAACATAACCAGTAATTCTGTTTTCCGCGTCGTAAGTCATGGTTTCAATCAGATAGTCTGACCAGTCTTTTTGTAAAATACTCCACTGCTGGTAGCGCCCTTCTATCAGATTTCCATTTGAATCATACGTCAGCAATTCACGTTCTGATTCATTCCATGGCAGCACATTTGCAGAACGTTCATAAATAATTACTTCTGATTTCAATCCGTTGGTATAGGTATAAACCTTTTTTAGCGTATCCACCCAAATTCCGTTAGAACCCAAATAAGAATTTACGGTTTCCGAAAGCAAGGTATCATTATAAACATTGAACGTTTTTTCAGTTTCTTTCCAGTTTCCATTAACCGGATCCCAGACAGAACTAATAATGGTTTTAACTTTACCATTATCATAATAGGTATATTCTTCCGAATCAGAATTAATAAATGAACCGGAGGATAGATTATAATCTTTCCATTCTGTCCTGTCCAACTGAATTATTCCGGCGGTAACAGCTCCCCTAAGAATTTGTGAGTTTAAAGCACTGATGAAAGGGATAACTACAAACCAGATCAATATACGATGCTTGGTTTTCATATCGCCTTACTTTACTTAATTTTAAGAATATAACCTATTGAAAATTGCATATATCCCACACTATCATAATAATATAAAGGATCCAGTGTTCGTGGAAAATTGTGAATATAAGCAATTTCAAAATCAAAGTCCTTATAAGAGATGCTTACAGGCAGAATTAACTGTGTATTCAGCAAACCAAATTTCTCGTTGTAACCGTATACCGGCTCAAAAAACATTTGATTTTGTTGTTCCGGATTAAGTAGAGTTTCAACAAGTTCTGATCCAAAATATGTTGAAATTTCAGGTTTAAACTGTATCCTGTCCAATCTGCCGAGACTAAGTAGTTTAATACGGGTATATAAATCAATTGAAAACTGATGGCTTATGGTATCACTACCTGTCATCATTGCATAATCAAATCGAAGTCCTGTATTTTTATGTTTCAGTGAAAATCCGAGATTTAGATTATTATAAAAGTTCGGATTATAATCTGTTCCCATATTCAGATAAATGAACCTGTTATAAGATGCTCTGTATCGAAAAAAGTCATGTTTTTTTAGTCCTTTTGTGTATCCCAATGTAAAAACGGCAGTTCTGAATGAAGGATCCATCTGACTGTACCAGGCACCTGATGTTCCAAAATAAAGGCCGTTTGAAATAAAATAATAAAGCTGAGCACTGGTATTGTGAATCGATCCCTCTGTTAATGGATCGATAATTTCCCGCCCTGCATAAAATGAACGGGAATTGTACATTGAACCAAAGTAGAGGAAATGGAAGTTGGTATTTCCATCAAATAATTCGTAAAGATCAATGTCATCTTCAAAGAGCAATTCATCCAAAGCAGCATTGATAAGTGAATCATTTTTGGTTACTTCCTGCGCTTTAATGAACTGGATAGAAATTATAAGTAATAATATGATAAATAGTCTTTTCATGATGCTCACGTGGTGGATATTAAACATTAAAGGAAACTCACAGCCCTGAAGCGGGCTGTGAGGAGTTCATCAACAATTAACTAATGAACAATCACTATTCACTTCCACCTTGTGAACTGTTTCCCTTTCTAAGCATACGTTTTTTCATGGCAGCTTTCTGGTCTCCGTTTAATGTTTCCCTGAATGCTTCACGCTGTGCTTTCATTGCTGCCCGGTTGTTGGCAAGCAATTCTTTTTGTTCTTCTGTTAAGGTTGCCTGCAAAGCTTCCCGCTTTTCTTCACGTGTCATTTCCTGATTTTCAAGAATTTCGCACTGTGCTTCTGTTAAGGTTGCTTTAAATGCTTCCTTATTTTGAACAGCAAGTTGTTTACGTTCCTGCAACATTGTTTTCTGTTCCTCAGAAAGATTTTCACGCAGTCTTTCCCTTATCTGTGCCGGTTCTTCAACTGTAGTTGTTGGCTCCTCGGTTACCGGTTCTTCCCCTTCTGTCTGAGCAGATACAGCAAATACAGCTAAGAACATAAATGCAAAAATTGAGATTCTTTTTACTAAAGTTTTCATGACTATTAATTTTAGTTTCTAATTTGTTTTCACTTATATACCGACTCCCCCTCTTTTTACCCTACCTAAAAACAATAATATTTTTATATGTTTTATATAAGTATTGATTATCAATAAGATATATCTAAAAAAAACATTAGAAAAAATGGTTGATGAGCATTACTGACAATTAAATTCGGCTCAGAATCCCGGGATAAATTTGTCTGAGATAAATATGGATAATTCTTTCGGTTGGTAACATTTAGGGCATTTATTCCAAACCTTAGCTTAGACTTTAATACTTCCATCCGGTAATAAACTGAAGCATCTAATCTGGAATATGGCATTTCCTTATCAATATTCTGGAGCAGTTCTTTATTAAATCCCGATCCATACACATAATTCAGACTAAAATACAAAGGCTTAAAATTAAGTATCGACGCTGCCTTATATTCATGTTTCAGGCTGTTTCTTGCCGGCACATATTCACCTTCGGGCATGTCGCTGAAATGTTCCCTGGTATCGTTGAATGAATATGAAAACCAAACCGTATGTTTTCCGAAATCCTTTTTTACAAAAAAATCAAGCCCCTGTGATTTGCTTAATCCTGTAGATTCTTCTGAATACATCTGATAAATCTTAAACCTTTCCAGTCCTTCTGTTCGCCGAACATATCCTTCTGCATTCAATAAAAAGCCATTCCCTGACCAGGAAAGCCCTCCTCCCAGCACATCGGATTGTAAAAACGGAGCATCACTGTCTCCCGGGACTTTCCAGAAATAGTGGTAATTATCATCTGAATCAATCAATGAAATAACAGAGATAAACTGATTATATACCCCCCATGTAAGATTCAGCTTCAGATCATTCCATAATTTCACAGAACTTCTTAACCGGGGCTGAAAAAGCATTTTATTCAGTTTTAAAGCATAATCCAATCTGAGCCCTATATCCATTTTAAGCCTGTCGCTGGCCTGAATATTATTCCTCGCATATAGTGATACTTTATCCAAAATGTTTGTCTGATTAAAGTATGGATAATCTCCCCTGGTATAACTCAAAGTTGTTTCATAATGATTCAATTCCAAGCCCGCTTCTACAAACTGTTGTGTTGTCAGAGAGAACCTGTTATCAATGGTGAACCCAAATTCATCGATCCGGTTTTTGTCATCGTCCTTTACAGCCGTATTTAAAACAAAATCCTCAGGATTCAGGGGAAGTTCCTTCTGCCCATGACTGTTATAACCTGAATAAGTCATTTTAAAGTTACTGTTGATACCATTTCCCCACAGTTTTCCGTAAAATGCGGCCAAACCGGTTTGCCGCATGGTTTGGTCATGATTATATATTAACCAGTCCGGTTCACCCTGATGATAGTCAAATCTAAAAAGATCAGTAGCCCTGCTGTTGAAACCAGACACAAAAAACTGATCCCCATTATTCAGAAATGAAGAGAACTTTACATTTAAGTCCTGAAATGTGTTTTCTGGAAGTACATAAACATCAGAAAAATCATCTGCATAAAAATCACCGAATTTCCGGCTCATATCCATGTTAAAATCAGGAAACAACGACCGACGATGGCCAACAACGAGTGAACTTCGTTTCAGCATCGGAATGCTCACCATTGCATTCAGCGATAGGTTATCAGCATATAATTCAATGTCCGGTTTATTATAATTTCCATCTATTCCGTTAATCTCAATAATGCCTCCAACCCTGTTCCCCTGATTGGAACCATAACCTCCTTTGTAAATATTGATATCTTTAATAAGCAAAGGATTTACGCTGTTAAAATAGTCACTGTAACTATTCAGGTTATATATAGTCATACCATCGAACTTTGTCTGGTTTTGACCGTGTGCACTTCCCCAGATAGACAAGCTTTGATTGTGATCAACACTGCCTTTAATCCCGGGTTGAAGCCGGAGTATATTGTAAACAGAATTATTAAGTCCGCCGGGAATAAAACCTGCAATTTTTTGGTTCAGCCTCACCTCACCAACCTCATTTCCGGCCTGTGCCGCATAATCAACAGGTTTACCTTCCACCATAATTTCGCCTAATTCCATATTAGAGGGAATCAATCCACACACAACCTGACTACGTGGTGGAATAATGGTATCGTAAACATAATACCCCAAATGTGTAGCTTTAACATGCAACAGGTCTCCCGAATATGCGATGTAGGAAAATCTGCCCCTGAAATCTGTCACGCGTAATTCATTATTAATCAAAACTGTACTATAAGGCAAAATTTCCCCGCTGAATTTATCTGCCACCAGACCATTAATTAAAATTGCTCTTTCATCTGCATCAAATAAATTTTCCGGCTTATCAACAACAATGTAAATATTGTCTCTCTTTTCGAGCATCCAGGGCGTTCCATACAAAATACCTTCCAGTAAGTCATCCAGCGAGACAAATTCTTTTTTCAGGGTAATTGTGTGTTGCGAAAGTTTGGCATCATTGAAGGAAAATTTTATATGAAAAGAATCCCTTAAACCAATAAAAACCTGGTTTAAGGGCATATTAACATAATCAACTGCTATTTTTTCCTGTGCATTCAGATTAGTCAGCCAACTGAATAAAAGGAGTATAAAGAGTGCTTTTAGTTTAATTTTCATAAGCTATTTCATATTCACCTTTTCCTTTTTCCACTGTTTTAAGACCAAAAGGTTTGAATACGAAATATAATACATTTTCTGCAGATAACGAGCGATCAAAGCTTCCTGTATAGGTAAGTGTATCTGTTCTTACTGCTTGGCTTAACGTAATATGTATATTATACTGGAGTTCAATGTCTGAAATAACTTTTGAAAGTTGTTCACCGGTATAGATAAATTCATTGTTGATCCAGGATACTGCATCCTTAACCGGCACATTATTATGAACCACTAATCCATTGTTACGAATAAGTTCAGCTTCCTGGTTGGGTTTAATAATCACATCGGAAATATAATCCGATACTTTTACTGATCCGGTAAGACAGGCAACAGTATAGGCGTTATCTCTGGTATAAATATTAAAACTTGTACCCAGAACAGTAGTTTCACCCATTTCGGATTTAACGGTAAACGAATTTCCTTTTGTGACCTCAAAATAAGCTTCTCCTTCCATATTTACCTCCCTGTTAAACTTCCACCAGTATGGATGATATGAGAGTTTTGTATCGGCATTCAGATCAACTTTTGAATCATCAGGAAGTATTATTTCCGCATGTTCACCATAACCAACATATATTGTATTGGTATAAAACCGCATAAACATTGGCAAACCAATCAGAATGGCGACTGCCGCCGCAACAGCATATTTAAAGATTGACCGTGCATAAACCGGGTTCAGTGTTCTGACTTTCGAATCCTTTTCCTCAGTCACCCTGAAAAGTTCTGCCCAGACATCCTCTTTGGATCTGGTATAAGGTGGTTTTAAACCGGAAAACGGTTCCAGCTCCGGATGTTTACTTCCGTTATTCATTTCTTTATGTGTAGAATTATCCTGCATGTGTCAATAAATTTTCTTTTAAATAATCAAGTGCGATTTTCATGCGTTTCTCAACGGCTTTTACGCTTAGATCAAGCCTTTCGGCTATTTCATGATATTTCAGCCCTTCATTGCGGCTCATCAAAAAAACAGTTCGTTGCTTTTCAGATAAATTTGCCAGGGCAGTTTCATATTTCTGCTGTAATTCCCGGTAAGCCATATCATTTTCCGGTGTATTCTCATCATAATCAATCGTGATGGAATTCCTGAATTTGATTTGCAGGGAGTCGTGTCTGTAACGACTTATAAACAGGTCGCTTGCGATCTTATACAACAGCCCCACAATTTTACCCGGAATATATTCCAGCTGTTTTTCCCAAACTCTTAAGAACGTATCCTGTGCAATATCTGTAGCCAGTTCTGCATCTCCACTCCGGTAATAGATGTAATTCCTTACCGCATCAAAGTATTTATCAAAAATTAATTTAAACTCTTCTCTGCTCAAAACCAGCTTCTTTTATAACACATCTGAAAGGCTGAAATCACTATTAATCCCTTCTGTTTCCTGCGCTTTCACCTATATACCGAAACACATACAGTTTACCCTACCTAAAAATAAAAAATTTTCAGGACAAATAGTTGAAATACGTGGAAGCGGATTATAATTCTGTTGAATCTATAAGTTTTTTGATGTCGGGGAACAGAGATTTAAAGTATTTCACAGTGTCTTCGACAGAAAGGTCACTACTGCCACCTGCAGCATTTAAGTGTCCTCCCCCCGAGAAATACGTCGAAGCGATTTTATTAGCAGGAAAGTTGCCTTTTGATCTGAATGATAATTTGGTTTTATCATCGCGAACCGAGATAAAAACGGAGAGATCAATACCTTTAATGGAAAGTGGCATATTTACAACACCCTCACTATCACCCTTTTTAAAATTATATTTATGCATTTCGCTCCAGTTCAGCGAAACAATCGCCGTTCTTATTTCAGGAAAAACTTCCATCTTTTGGTTTATCAGGTAACCCACCAACCGCATTCTGTCCTCTGAATACTGGTTATAAATTTTATCGATGATCAGATCCTTATCTGCACCATGTTCAAGCAATCCGGCAATATTGATAAAAAAGTTGTCGTTGGAACAGTTGTAACTAAATGCTCCTGTATCAGTTATCATACCAGCCATAAGTACTGTTGCAATGTCAGAGGTTATCCTGTCCTTAAATCCAAGCTGACAAATAATTTCATATGACAGTTCACAGGAAGATGATGCGCTCACACGGGAAAACATGAGAGCTTCGTTTGGTGTAATCTTCGGATCGGGATGATGGTCAATCATGATTTTCTGACCGGAATGTTTCACCACTGCTTCGCTCAGATTTCCACTCCGTTTAAAATCGTTATGATCCAGCAACAATAACACATCTGCATCCGAAATAAGCCTGTCCGCTTGCTCCTGATGTTTTTTCCCAACCAGAACCTGATCCATTCCAGGCAAAAAAGATAAAAAATCAGGTGCAGAATCCGGTACAATGACCGTCTTTTCAATTCCAAGATCATCCAGCAATAAACCGAAGGCCAGTGAAGCACCTATAGCATCCCCATCAGGATTAAGATGCGGTATAATAACCCATTTTTCACCTTCCCTGAATAGACCTTTTAATAAACCAACCTGATTCTTATCGAACATAAAAGTGAAATTATATGAAAAAACCGGGAAAACCCGGTTTTGTTTATTCTTCGTTTAACGCCTTTTCAAGTTCATCCGTCATCTCAAGATTATGGAAAACGTTTTGAACATCATCGTTATCTTCAAAATCCTCGATCATTCTCAACACCTTTTTGGCATCATCCAATGACAACTCTTTAGTATTATTAGGTATTCGCTGCAATTCAGCCTTTTCAGGAGTGATGCCCAGTTCTTCCAGTTTTTTGTTCAACTGACCGAAATCTTCAAGTGCACAGGTAATTATCAGTGTATCTCCTTCATTCTCTATATCTTCTGCTCCGGCATCAATAACCTCCAGCTCCAGATCATCCATGTCTATGGATTCGGGCTTCGGAAATTCAAATACACCTTTACGATCAAAGATAAAGCTGAGTGATCCGTTTGTACCGAGGCTTCCTCCCTTCTTTGTAAAAATAGCCCTGATGGCTCCAACGGTCCGGTTGTTATTATCGGATAAGCACTCCACAAAAATTGCCACGCCACCCGGTCCGTATCCTTCAAAATTCATTTCAACCAGTGAGTCTCCATCTTTAGAAGCTTTGTTAATGGCCCTTTCAATAACATCCTTCGGCATATTCTGAGCTTTAGCATTCTGGACTGCTAACCTCAAACGCGGATTCATTTCAGGATCTGCACCACCACCTTCACGTGCTGCAATGGTTATTTCTTTTGATATTCTCGAAAATATTTTGGAACGTTTCGCATCTAATGCGCCTTTCTTCCTCTTAATTGTTGACCATTTACTATGACCTGACATATATTATTTTTTTTAGCTCCGCAAAAATAAAAAATCGATTCAATTTTCAAAAATACGTATAATATAAAGTCAAACATAGTTTATTTTACTGAGAAAGTACTTAATATGTATAATTTGAAATTTTCGTTTTTTTTTAAAATGTGTAATTAAATAACTATCGATAGAACTTTTTATGTGCTTTGTTACATATTTTCTCGGCTTTCTCCTTATCGCTCATTACGCGTTTCAGTTCATTTTTGCAATCATTAAACAGTTGTTCATCTCTTTCATTCAAAGCCATTTCCATATTGATCCGGATAATCTCAAGTGTTTTTTCATACATGATTTCATCCATACTCATGTTTTTTTCCTTGCAGCAAATAATTGCTGCCATCAATCTATTATCTGCGTCTGAAATAAACCTATAACCTCCACCATAAATACTCTCTTCATTATTTAAAATGGCTTTAATTATTTCAATATCCAGATAATCATTCATTCCGATCAAAGAAAGCAGGTCATAGAGAGCAACGCTGTCCTTTTGTCCTATTTCATTTTCCTGTTCAATAAGTTCCGTTAAAAAGACCTTGTCTTTTTTACGGGATTCATAATCACGTTTTTTAGCATTTACCTGAGATGCAATTGAAATCCTTTGATTGGCCGCCTGCCCCATTTTAACAAGTTCATTTAAACTCTTTATTCCATAATCCTTTAAAATGACGTGCCCCTGATCGTCTAAAAAATAATATCCGGGTAAAACATTCGTCTTTTCCATTAATGCAGCAATATAGGTATCATTGGCATAAACCGAATCTTTGTATACTATTTTATTGATGAAATGATTATTATAGAAATTTACCAGAATGGAATCAGAAAAGTTTCCTGTTTCAGGATCAAGTGAAGCCATATCATCTACATTAGTAATGCAAATGAATATTTTTTGTGATGAATCCGTTGACGCGATAATATCAGGAACTGAATTAAAATTAACTTCTAAAATCTGACAATAGGCGTCCAATGTTAAAAAAATAGCTACTAACAGAGAAAACGAGGGCAAACGTCTCATCATAAATACAGGGTGTTTTGGGGTCTTACATTACATGTGCCAAGATACCCAAAAAACATGTAACTACCAACGACAAAAAAAGCAGCCAGAAAACTGACTGCTTTTAAGTATGTAATGGTAAAATAATTTACAATGATTTTTTCGCAAGGTAGAAATCCACTTTTTCAAGAGAATCATCTTTAATCCTTGCATCCATTTCATCCAGTGTTTTTGGTGGCGGAACAATTACCTTTTCACCCGGAGTCCAGTTTAACGGAAGGGCGACACCAAATTTATCTGTTGTCTGAAGGGCTTTCAGTACACGGATAATTTCGTCCATGTTACGGCCTACATTCAACGGATAATACATGATCAAACGAATTTTTTTCTTCGGGTCAATAAAAAATACGGCGCGTACGGCAGCTGTCTGACTTTCGTTTGGCTGCAACATACCATAAAGTTTGGATACTTTCATATCCAGGTCTGCAATTATCGGAAAATCGAAATATACACCGGTATTTTTGCGGACATTATCAACCCATGCCAGGTGAGCATGAATACTATCAATACTCAAACCTATAAGTTCTGTATTTAATTCATCAAACTCGGCTTTACGCGTGGCAAAACCGCTCATTTCAGTTGTACAAACCGGGGTAAAATCGGCCGGGTGTGAAAACATCACAATCCATTTGCCTTTCGCATAATCACTGAGTTTTATCTGACCTTTAGTAGTTACTGCAGTAAAATCAGGCGCATCATCGCCGATTCTAGGCATCATTGTTGAATTTAAAAATTGTTCTTCCATAATTTTAAAATTTAATTTGAGAGTTTATTAATATTTATGAGTATAGTTTATTCATCAAAGTATGCGTGCTCAAACGTATGCCAGGTATCATTCAATTGCTTAATATAAGCAAGATCTGTGGTTTGCTTGGCTTTCATGGCATAAACCAGCATTTTATGAAGCAAGACCAATTGATTTGTATATTTCTGATATGCTTCACTTTCAGAAGGGTCTTTAATTTTAATACGCTGATGCAAAAAATATTGTTCAACAATATCCTGCAGCTTATTTGCATGATCATCCTTGTTATTGACCCACCGAACAATCTGATTATAATTTATGACGTCTTCTTTTGACAGACGATCAATTTCACGCATCGATTTTTCTATCGTTGTTATGTGTTCATAAACCTCTTTAAATCGCAAAGAGTCTCCATAAATACCACAGGGTATTTCACAATGTGCATAAGTCTTTTGTGTAAGTGCTAAACCTGTTAGAATAATTAACGAGGTAAAAAAGAGTTTTAGTTTCATCATATTTTTGATTAATAAGTTCGCTTTTAAAACAATTTAGACTCATTCTTGTTTATGCCATTTAAGATTTATTAATACTATTTGATCCAATATAAATTCCGTAGTTTTGCTTCGTAAAATTTTAAAGTTTGATCCAAAATGAAAAACCGCTGTACATGGCCCGGAAATGATGAATTATATATTACATATCACGATAATGAATGGGGTGTACCCATATATGACGATCACAAGATATTTGAATTCCTGATACTGGAAACGTTTCAGGCAGGTCTAAGCTGGATCACCATACTCAGAAAACGCGATAACTTTAGAAAAGCATTCGATAATTTTGATTTTTATAAAATTGCCGGGTACGATGAAACTAAATTAGATGAACTGATTAACAATGCCGGAATAATCCGAAATAAACTTAAAATAAAAGCGGCCGTAACCAACGCACAGGCTTACTTGAAAGTGATTGAAGAGTTCGGCTCATTCAGTACTTATATCTGGGGATTTACAGGTGGGAAGCCAATTATAAACCAATTTAAAACGTTATCCGAAATACCTGCAAAAACTGAGCTCTCTGACCAAATAAGTAAAGATTTAAAAAAGCGTGGGTTTAAATTTGTAGGTTCCACCGTTGTTTATGCGCACATGCAGGCCACGGGAATGGTGAATGACCATGTTACTGATTGTTACCGCCATAAAGAGTGCCAGCAGATTAATTAATCACCTCTTTCATTCGGAATTTATTTTTTGAGTTTACATTTTGTAAGGAAACACCGCATAAGAGACAAAATATTTCCTTTTCAAAAACCAAAATGTTAAAAAAAGAATTATCTTTAATCCTGAATCTTTTAACCCTTTAACTAAAATGGATTTACAAACACTATTGCAACCACACATTATCTGGTTTCTGATTGGGATTGTTTTATTGCTTCTGGAACTGGCGATTCCGGGAATCTTTGTCATTTTTTTCGGCGCCGGAGCAATAATTACGGCAATTGCCAGCTATGTTTTTGATATTGATATCAATGTTCAGATACTGGTCTTTGTCATCTCCTCTGTCGTTCTTCTGCTTGCATTAAGACGTTGGCTTAAACGCAAATTCTTTGATAAAGCGGGAGATAAAGATGTTACACTCGAAGACGAATTTATTGGGAAAAAAGCAATTGCTGAAACCAGCTTTAAAAAAGGGCAGAAAGGAAAAGTTATTTTTAAAGGAACATCCTGGTCCGCAGTCTGCGACAGTGATGTAAAAAAAGATGACAACCTTACCATCGTAGACAAGGACAGTATTACCTTAATTGTAAAAAACAATTAAACAGCATAAGTATTAACCTTAAACTCAATTTATCATGTTTTTAGTTCAAATTTCCGGATCAACAATCATACTGATTGCTCTGGTCGTTCTTGCCATTATTATTTTCTTTTCCACCATTAAAATTGTTCCGCAACGTTCAGCTTTTATTATTGAAAGGCTGGGTAAATTCAGGATAACCCTACAGGCAGGTTTTAACGTCCTTATTCCTTTTATAGATAAAGTTGCCTATAAACATACGTTAAAAGAACAAGCCATTGATGTGGCATCACAGATTTGTATTACCAAGGATAACATTGCTGTAGAAGTTGACGGGATTCTCTATCTGCAGGTTATCGATCCTTCAAAAGCCTCGTATGGTATAGACGACTACAGATTTGCTTCAATTCAGATTGCACAAACCACCATGCGTAGTATCATTGGTAAAATGGAACTGGATAAAACATTTGAAGAACGCGATCTGATTAACACTAATATTGTTGAAGCCGTTGATAAAGCATCTGATCCATGGGGTGTAAAAGTAACACGCTATGAACTCAAAAATATTGTTCCGCCTCAGAGTATTAAAGATGCCATGGAAAAACAAATGCGTGCAGAACGTGAAAAACGCGCATTAATAGCTGAGTCCGAAGGTCAGAAGCAGGCCAAGATTAACGTGGCAGAAGGTGATAAACAGGAGCTTATCAAACGTTCTGAAGGTGAAAAACAGAAACGTATTAACGAAGCTGAAGGCCGTGCTGCAGAAATTGAAAAAGTGGCAGTTGCAACAGCAATGGGACTTCGTCAGATAGCAGACGCCATTGGATCAGAAAATGGTATTGATGCGGTAAACCTGAGGATTGCAGAACAGTATCTGGGAGAATTTGGGAAACTGGCTAAGGAAAGTAATACTATTATTCTTCCTAATAACCTGACTGATGTTTCAGGAATTGTTGCTACGGCAACATCGGTGCTTGAAAAAGTAACTAAAAAATAAAACTGGAGTTACAACAATAAGAGGCTGTCCCAAAAGTGATAACAGAATTTTCTTTCCTTACGGATTGTAAGTAGTTTTTACAAAATTACCCCTAAATCCCCTGAAGGGGACTTAAAGCCTCCCACTTTAGGGGAGGTTTGGAAGGGTAAAATAAAGATTGCTTACAATTTATAAGTTCAAAATATTTTTGTTTGTCTTTTGGGACAGCCTCTTATTTCATATTTTAAATGCACAAATTACTCAAAGAAGTTCCGTACCTTCTTAAAAAAGTTCTTTGCCACATTCTCCTCTGGTTTGAAGGCTTCAGACTCTGCCAGCTTTTCAACTATTTTCCTGTCTTCTTTCGACAAATTTTCAGGAATATACACATTTATGTTTACAAGAAGATCTCCTCTGCCGTAACTGTTAACATCCGGCAGACCTTTACCTCTGAGTCTTAAAACTTTGCCAGGCTGTGTTCCCGGATCAATTTTTATCTTAACCTTACTGTCCACCGTAGGTATTTCAATGGGAACTCCCAAAGCAGCTTCAGGAAAACTCAGTAAAAGATTGTAAACAAGGTCGTGTCCATCCCTGATTAATTCCGGATGTTCCTCTTCTTCAATATACACCAGAAGGTCACCATTTATGCCTCCTCTTCTTGCTGCGTTTCCTCTTCCACTTACAGATAACTGCATGCCTTCTGCTACTCCTGCCGGGATTTTTACAGAAATTACTTCTTCATCCCTAACAATACCTTCACCATTACAATGTACACATTTATGTGTGATCATTTTCCCTTCACCATTACAGGTAGGACATACAGTCTGGGTCTGCATCTGGCCAAGTAAGGTGTTTTGTACACGGGTCACATAGCCTGTTCCGTGACAGGTTGTACAGGTTGAATGTGCATGACCGCCTTCGGCTCCGCTACCTTCACAGTATGTACAAGCCACATATTTTTTGACTTTTAGTTTCTTTTCTACACCATTTGCAATATCCTCAAGATTAAGTTTAACCTTAACCCGTAGATTTTGTCCTTTATTCACCCTGTGGGCTGAACGGCCTCTGGATGAACCGAATCCTCCAAATCCTCCACCAAAATGCCCTCCGAATATATCTCCAAACGCAGAGAAAATATCTTCGATATCACTGAATCCACCAAATCCACCACCATTGGAAGCACCACCTACTCCGGCATGTCCAAACTGGTCATAACGGCTCCGTTTCTGCGGATCCCTCAGTACCTCATAAGCTTCAGCTGCTTCCTTAAATTTCTCCTCAGCTTCTTTATCTCCAGGATTTTTGTCGGGATGGAACTGAATAGCTTTCTTACGATACGCTTTCTTTATCTCATCTTCCGATGCACCTTTCGATACACCTAATACTTCGTAATAATCTCTTTTTGACATACCTTAAATTTTTAACCTCACTCTCCTATCACAACTTTTGAATAACGGATAACCTTGTCATTCAACATGTACCCCTTCTGTATACAATCCACTACTTTGCCTTTGAGTTCTTCGTTCGGAGCAGGGATCTTTGTAACCGCTTCATGCAAATCTGTATCAAACTCTTTTTCATTAGTTTCAATAGGTTTAACACCATTCTGATTTAAGAAACTTACAAATTTTGAGTAGATCAGTTCAAACCCCTGACGCACACTTTCAATGTCTGATGCATCATGTAACATCTGCTGTGCTCGTTCAAAATCGTCTATAACAGGAAGAATATTTACCAGAATACTTTCACCGGCTGACTTTGTCAATTCCATTTTCTCGCGCAATGTACGTTTTCTGTAATTATCGAATTCAGCCTGCAAACGAAGATGTTTATCATTCAGTTCTTCATATGCTTTCTTAACAAGTGTCAGATCATCAGCTTTATCCTCACATTCTGCCTTTAACTCTTCCTTTTCAGCATCAACATCATTAACAACCTCAGGATCAACTTCTTCAACTTCAATTTTCACACCTTCATTTTTACCATTATCCTTAGTGTTTTTAGATGTCTCATCCTGAACAGACTTTTTCTGCTCTTTTTCGTTGGTTTTCTGTTTCTTGGACATATTTTATTTTGATTTTTTCATTTTATCCGGCTAGGATGCAATTATCCTGCCATTACGTTTTTTAAGTCAAAATGACATTTTATACATTTCAGGCTGCAAAAAAAATCGAAAAAATGACAATTCACAACAATAAAACACGAATATTTGGCATAAGCATTTTAATAAAGATCGAGATCGATTATTTTTGCCATCAATTAGTATGGATTAAAAAGTCAGTGTCTGTACACGTAAAATGTTTACAACACATTGCAGGTTTGGTTTAAATATTGGACCGGTTCCTGATATTTAAAATTGTATATCGTTTAATTATGAAAAAAGATATTGAAACGTTTGATGACATAAAAATTCTGGTAGATACTTTTTATAATAACGCCAGAAAAGATGCACAGATAGGCCCTGTATTTGAGAAATACCTTGCCGGACACTGGGATGAACATCTTGAGAAGCTTTACAGGTTCTGGCAGACCATTCTACTTAGGGAAATGGCGTATTACGGAAAGCCTATTCCGGTTCATTTTAAAATGTTACTTGATGATAAACACTTTGGAATATGGCTTGAAATATGGAACAGCACTGTAACGTCGCTTTATGAAGGTCCGCTGGCTGACCGTGCAAAACTTCGGGGAAGAACCATGTCGGAAGCATTTCTTAAAAAAATTAAAAAAAGTTCGGTTTAGTTATTTAGAAATGGTATATAATTGCCACTAAATCAAAAAAAAAGCTGTTAAGATTTGAATTGTTAAATCTTTTTCACAATTTTGAATTCATAAATTATCAAATAAGTGTATTATGGAAGGATCAGAAAAGAGAGACAGAGATGAAGTGTTTTCTAAGATCGTAAGGGCCGGTAAACGTACATATTTTTTTGATGTGAAAAAAACCCGCAAAAACGATGATTTTTACCTCACAATCACCGAAAGCAAAAAACGATTTGTTAATGACGGTGAGTTCCGCTACGAAAAACATAAAATTTTCCTGTATAAGGAGGATTTTGACAAATTCAGAGAAGCATTTTTAGAGTCTACTGAATTTGTTGGTGAAGCTGTCGAAGGAAAGATTGAAATCGATTCCGATGGCTATTCCAACGATTCTGAACTGAACACCGAAGAAGAAGTTGAATTAACGGTTAGTTCAGGATTAACGGATGTTGATTTTGACGATTTAGGAAAATAAAATAAAACCCCGGAATTCCGGGGTTTTATTTTATTTTGTACTTTATAATTGAATTACCTGATATCTATCTCATCTATATCTTCCACATCATCACCATTATCAATAAATTCAAAGATTTCGTTTTCATTCATTTCCTTTACATTGGTGATAATAAATTTATCACTGATGAATTTACCGAACTGGTTGCAGGCATTAAATATCTTTACAACAATATCCTTGATCAGTACATCTATGGGAATCAGTGCAACAAAACTGATATAGGTCGATTTGTTTTCTCTTAATTCAAACTCACATCCTTCAAGATTAAGAACGAATTCAAATTCCTTACGAACAAAATCACGTTCAAAATCTGAAAAACCTTTATCCTTATCGTGCGGAAACAATACAATAAAATAGCGCAGCATCTGCCCTTTTCCACCTAAACCGGTAGATATGAAGATTTGTTTCTCATCAGACAGTGAACTTTCCAACCCCATCCTGGCCTCGATCAAAGCCAGATAACTCCAGTTTTTAAGTCCATCATCTTTTATTTTATAAAAAAAGTCTTCAATAATACGATAGGCTTTAACATCCTGCATCGATGCCAGCCAAATAAGTATTTTTTTACGTTGTTCATCCGGCACATCGTCATTCCAAAGACTTTCAGCCATGTCGAGCACATTATCCGGCATAAATTTCTTCAGGTGCTTCGACTTGTTGAAATATACCATCTGCTCTTCAAGGTCTATCTTCTTTTCCAGAATGTGAAAGTTACCCTTAAAATTTGCTATAATATCTTCTATCTTTTTTTCCATTACCTGTCACACAAAAATACACAAATAAAATGGCTATTTATCCTTTTTTATATAATTAACACCTATAAATGCACAATTATATTGGGGTTTTCGAAAAAAAAACGAAATTTGCACTTGTTTTGATTTAAACTAAATAAGACATTAAAAATCAACTTTTTGCGCCTGATTACAATCCAAAAACACTAGCAAATATGTTATTTTTAATTGTGATATAAAATTATATAATTTCGATTCGAAATAAGTTTGATATGAATCTATCCGAATTGCGGAATAATGAAGAGGCTGTTATTGTAAAGGTCAGAGGGCATGGGGCATTCCGCAGGCGAATTATTGAGATGGGATTCATCAGGGGAAAGGTGGTAAAAGTAATAAAGAACGCACCACTAAAGGACCCCATTGAATACCAGATTATGGACTACCAGGTTTCGCTTAGAAGAAGCGAAGCCGCCAATATAGAAGTTGTATCTGTAAGCGAAGGAAAAAATCTGCTTCAAAACGGATATGAAGGAGTTTATGAAGAAACGCAACTCCGTAATCTTGCCTTAGAAAAACGGAAACACATTAACATAGCATTTGTCGGAAATCCAAATTCTGGAAAGACAACGCTCTATAATAAGATAACCGGATCATACGAACACGTAGGAAATTTTAGCGGTGTTACGGTTGATGCCAAGCTCGGTGTTAGAAAATACAAGGGTTACGAGTTTAATCTTGTTGACCTGCCCGGTACATACAGCATGACCACTTATTCTCCCGAAGAAAGGTATGTACGGAAACATATCCTGGAACAAAAACCGGATATTGTTATTAACGTTATCGACGCCTCAAACCTGGAACGTAATCTTTACCTTACCACGCAACTTATCGATATGGATATTCGGGTGATCGGAGTACTGAATATGTTCGATGAAATGGGTTCAAAAGGTATTGATTTTAACTATAAGGCACTCGGCGAAATGGTTGGAATTCCCTTTGTTCCAACAGTAGCATCAAAAGGCAGAGGGATCACTGAACTCATGGATGAGGTTATTGATGTGTACGAGGAAGTGGATCCGGTTGTACGCCATGTGCATATAAATTATGGCGATAATGCCGAATCTGCCATCCGAAAAATCAGAAGGGAGTTATCACAGAATAAGGAAATCACCAATAGATTGTCCCCGCGTTTCCTGGCTCTCAAACTTCTGGAACGGGACGGTGATGCAGAATCATTTATTAAACAGTTCCCGGAATATGTGGCCATAAAAAATGTCACAAAAAAAGAGATCAGGCAGCTTGAAAGCATCTATAACAATGATAGTGAAACGATTCTAACTGAAGCTAAATATGCGTTTATTGCAGGTGCTATAAGAGAAACTGTCAAGGTTGATCCTGAAATGGAAACGCTCAATACCTCCAGAGTTATTGATACAATCCTTACACATAAATTATTCGGGTTCCCTATATTTTTTCTGTTTTTGTATATCATGTTCAAAGCGACTTTTTCACTGGGACAATACCCGATGAACTGGCTTGATAGCGGCGTTGTCTGGTTACAGGGTACACTGGATCATCTTTTGAGTGATGGGCCGCTGCATGATTTGATAATAAACGGTATTCTTGGAGGTGTAGGTGCGGTACTGGTATTCCTGCCCAATATTCTTATTCTGTATTTCTTTATTTCGTTTATGGAAGACAGCGGATATATGGCGCGGGCGGCTTTTATTATGGACAGGTTAATGCATAAGATCGGCTTGCATGGAAAGTCCTTTATCCCGCTTATCATGGGTTTTGGGTGCAATGTACCGGCCATTATGGCAACCCGTACAATTGAAGACAATAAAAACCGGTTGCTGACAATTTTACTGATTCCCCTTATGTCGTGCAGTGCGCGGTTACCCGTATATATTTTAATTATTGGCAGTTTTTTTCCTGAACATGCCAGTCTTTTACTACTAAGCATTTACGTACTTGGTATTTTGCTGGCCATAATATTTGCAAGGGTATTTAAGAAAACCATCATTAAAAAAAGCTCTGCACCCTTTGTAATGGAACTTCCGCCTTATCGTTTACCGTCCATTAGAACCACGGGAATTCACATGTGGAAGCGCGGAGAACAATATGTGAAGAAAATAGCAGGAGTTGTTCTGCTGGCCTCTATCGCCATCTGGATGCTGGGATACTTTCCGCATAATCATGAGATGATTAATAAATATGAAACTCAAATCGCAAAAATTTCGCAAAGTACGCTTCCACAATCCATACAACAGGATTCCATTATGGCATTACATCTTAAAATAAACGCAGATTTACAGGCCCATTCCTATCTCGGACAGGTAGGACGGTTTATTGAACCGGCACTCCGACCACTGGGATTCAACTGGAAGGTTGGCGTTAGTTTGTTATGTGGCATTCCGGCTAAGGAAATCATAGTCAGTACAATTTCCGTGCTTTATCAACAGGAAGATATTGAACCGGGAAAATTGTCAGAAAAGCTACGAAATCCTATAACAATTAACGGAGAAACATCACCCGGATTGAACAAAACAAGTGCACTGGCGCTTGTAGTATTTGTACTGATCTATTTCCCCTGTCTGGCTACTTTATCATCAATTAAAGTTGAAACAGGAAGCTGGAAATGGGCTATGTTTACCCTGGGATACACATCAGTACTGGCTTATTTTCTGGCATTTGTTGTTAACAGTGCCGGAAATTTATTATTCTGAACATGCAGGAAGTAATAGTTTCAATAATAGGTTTAATTACCATAGTAATTATCGCGCGACGCCTGGTTAAAGTATTACAGAAACCGTCGTCCCCTTGCGATACCTGTCCTGGTTGTGATTTAAAGAAAAATTGGGAAGAATCGGGTAAACCAAAACATTGTTAAGCTGTTATAACAAGGTTTACAATTAAAAATGAATACAGGATACAGATTTACGATATACTTTGAGTTCTTTTTAAGTTGATATTTTGTTTAAAAAGACAGCCGGGAATAAATTCATATAAAAACCGGTAGACGTACTTTTGTTATCTGCGAAGCATAAAATTTAAAATAATATATCATGGCTATTGAAGTAACTGACAGTAATTTTGAAGAACTGATACTTAATTCAGACAAGCCAGCCCTGATCGATTTCTGGGCTGAATGGTGCGGACCTTGTAGAATGATTGGTCCAATCGTGGAAGATATGTCGTCGGAATACGATGGAAAAGCAGTAATTGCAAAACTTAATGTGGATGAAAATCCTGAAGTCTGTTCAAAATACGGCATCAGAAATATTCCAACCGTTTTGTTTTTCAAAGGTGGAGAAGTTGCCGACAAACAGGTAGGCGCTGTACCTAAAAATATTCTGGTGCAGAAGATGGAAAATCTTTTATAATCAAACAGCAGATTAAATACAACCCCGGTCCTTGCCGGGGTTTTTTGTTTTACTATCTTTATCATTGCTTTTAAATACAAACAATACGTTGAAAAATAATACACCCCGAATAACCATTGCCGTTATCTCTGATTTAAACACCGATCAGCGAATACAAAAGATTGCAACATCGCTTCAAAATAACCTGGGTCAGGTAACTGTTATTTGCCGAAAGCTCAGGCATGATAATCCAACATACGAATATAACGTCAGGAGAATAAGGCTACTGTTTAATAAGGGTTTTAAGTTTTATGCAGCCTTCAATATCCGTTTGTTTTTAAAATTATTGATCCAACCATCAGACATCATAGTATCCAACGATGCTGATACACTTCTCCCCTGTTACTATGTTTCAAAACTTAAAAGATGCAAACTGGTGTTCGACAGCCATGAGATCATGTCAGAGGTTCCGGAAGTTATTCATCGCCCTGCGGTTCAGAAATTCTGGAGATGGATAGAGCAAAAGTATATTCCAAAAATCCATTATAAGTATACGGTATGCAAATCACTCCAAAACTATTACAAGTCAGGATTTGAAGTGATCCGCAATGTGCCGTACAGGTTTGAGATTTCTGAAAATAAACAAAAAAGGGAAGAAAAACTGATCCTTTACCAGGGATCAGTTAATATGGGCAGAGGCATAGAAGATATCGTTGCGGCGCTACCATTTATTAGTAATGCTCTTTTTGTGATTGTTGGAGACGGTTACCTGATGAAGGAACTTCATTTAATGGTTCAGAACTCCAATGTG
The DNA here is from genome assembly GCF_042436675.1 of Quyinboa ferrireducens. Lineage (NCBI taxonomy): Bacteria > Pseudomonadati > Bacteroidota > Bacteroidia > Bacteroidales > Quyinboaceae > Quyinboa > Quyinboa ferrireducens. Next base: position 66,908 of record NZ_JBHMVA010000012.1, read on the forward strand.
GCGGAAAAAGTTATTTTCAAAGGCAAAATGGATCCAAAAAAATTAAGCATCTACACTCAGCTTGCAGATCTGGGTATCTCAATAGAAGAAAACCTCGGTTTGAACTATTATTATGCGCTTCCCAATAAACTGATGGATTATATTCAGGCAGGAGTTCCTGTTCTTGTCAGTGATTTCCCTGAAATGAGGAATATTGTAAAAAAATACAAGGTTGGAGAAACACTAAAAAGCCGTGAACCGGAAGAACTGGCTCAACAAATAAACAGAATGCTTAACGATGAAGAACAGATACAAAAGTGGAAAGAAAACCTTAAAACTGCGGCCATTGAACTATGCTGGGAAAATGAAGAAAAAATATTGTTGAAACTGTACCGGGAAGTTCTGCATTAGCAAATCATACTTTATGTATTAACTCAATAATGAACCGCGTAATGGTTCCACCGAATAGAATCAGTACCATTCCTTTTAAAAATAAAAACAGTAAACCCGCTGTTCCAAACCTTTTGATGATCCTCGTTGCCTTCTCGCCCATACCTTTCATAACCATCATATTTGAAATTAAACACACTGTTTTATCTTAAAGTTTATCCGGTTATGTTAAATGAAATGAAAAATATATACAGCAACTGAATTATAACATCTATTTTTGCAACACAAAGAAAAGTATATGATCCATATCGGTAAAATAAATAGTCTGACATGCGTTAAGAAGGTGGACTTCGGTGCCTATTTCGATGGAGAAAGTTTTGGTGAAATACTCCTGCCTAAACGGTATGAACCGGAAAATCTGCAACCGGGTGATTCCTTAGAACTATTCATTTACAGCGATTCAGAGGACAGGCTCATTGCCACAACCAAGAGACCGCTGGCAATGGTTGGAGAAATTGCACACATGAAAATAGCAGATGCGAATAATATCGGTGCCTTTGCAGACTGGGGACTAATGAAGGATCTGCTGATTCCTTTCAGAGAACAGAGGTCAAAACTTAAGAAGGGACAGGAAGTTTTAATTGCCGTTGAATATGATTTTACGACCCAACGTATTTTCGGATCAACAAAAATTGAAAAATACCTTGATAATGTTCCGCCCGAATATGAAGAAGGACAGGAAGTAGATCTGGTGATATGGAATGAAACTGATTTTGGATACAAGGTTATTATCAATCAACAACATACAGGACTACTTTACAAAAACCAGGTATTTAAGCCTCTGAATCCCGGAGATGCCGTGAAGGGTTATATTCAAAAAGTTCGTGAAGACGAAAAAATAGATTGCATGCTTACTAAGTCTGGATTTGCAAAAACAGAAGGTTTAAGCGATCAGATTCTGGAAGCCCTGGAAGTAAATGGCGGAACACTGAATTTATCGGATAAAAGTTCACCTGAAGAAATTCAACAGCTTTTTCATTGCAGTAAAAAAGCGTTCAAAATGGCAATAGGAAGTTTATACAAAGACAAAAAAATTACAATTTCCCCAGAAAGCATTTCGCTAACACGCTAATTATAAATCATTTTCAATACAGTGAACCATTTTTAATCGTTTAACTAATTGTTTATAAATACCTCTTTTAATCATTTTAAGTTTTAAACGGAATACCGAAATTTATATAATTTTAAAAACGCAACATCATGCAAAATATTCAAAACATTATTATTGGACAGGGACTTGGAGATTTACGGTTTGGTATGTCAATGGATGAAGTAAAAGGCATTCTGGGTGATCCGGACGAAATTGAAAAGTATACAGATGATGATGAAGATGATAACCTTACCGAGACATGGCATTATGATGAACAGGAACTTTCGCTTTCATTTGATGAAATGACCGGATGGATCCTGGTAACCATTGCTGTAAGTTCTGTAGATTATGCCTTTGAAGGCTTAAAACTGATAGGACTTTCATTCGATAGTGTTATGCAGAAAATCAAAAAACTGGAACTGGGTGACATGGAATCGGAAGACATTACCGATGATGACGGGATGCAACAAAAGCTGGTCAGTTTTGATGACGTCGCCGTCAGTTTCTGGTTCGAGGAAGACTTGTTGTCGGAAATTATCTGGGCACCTGTCTGGGATGATGAAGCCTGAATACATTAAACCTTTTATTCCGGTTGCTGTTATACCGATTTGAAAATTAACATAAAACAGACTGACCATTTTCATAATTGGTTCAAACAGATGAACCAAACGGATTGTGAAGGTTATAAATACTGATGGAATTAAAAAAGGTAAATATACTGGAGCATACACAGCTAGCGCCCCAGGCTTTTCTTCTTAAAACAGAACGGATATTTGATTTTAAGCCGGGACAGTCGGTTGCAATTTCTGTTGATGACTCTATCCCTCCCCGTTTGTATTCCATTTGTTCGGGTGTGAACCGGAATTATATTGCAATTTTATATAAAGTAATTGAAAACGGCACTCTTACACCGTTGCTTGCCAAACTAAAACCAGGCAATAAAATATGGATGTCAGAACCGCTAGGATCCTTTTTGCATGGCGTAGACAATGGTTTCTGGATTGCATCAGGAACAGGTGTCGCACCGTTTGTTTCCATGCTGGAATCGGGAGTTTCGCCTCCGGTTCGGCTTCTGTACGGATCACGGACATCCACCGAAACATATTTCGCTTCATTCCTGCGGGAAAAACTGGGGAACCGTTTTACACCATGTGTGACCCGTGAAAATATGGCTGATGCATATACCGGAAGGATAACAGAATGGCTCAAAGATGCTCAGGATCTCCCTTTGGATTTAAAGTATTACCTTTGTGGCAGCCCCGAAATGGTAGTGGATGTGAGGGATATTCTGATAGAAAAAGGGGTGGAATTCAGGAACATCGCCTCCGAAATTTACTTTTAAGTGGATATGGATAAATTATTTGGGAAAACACTGGATGAACTGAAGGAAATTGTAGCAGAACTGGGACTTCTTGCATACACAGCTAGACAAATTTCAGACTGGCTGTACAAAAAAGATATTCATGATATTGATGCCATGTCTAACCTGGCAAAAAGAACACGCGATATACTGAAAACGCGGTTTGAATTTGGCCTTACTCCTAGTCATAATGTTCAGGAAAGTATTGACGGAACAAAAAAATACCTCTTCCCTACCATAGACCGAAAGTTTATAGAGACAGCTATGATCCCTGAAGACGACCGGGTAACCGTATGCGTTTCCTCACAGGTTGGATGTAAAATGGGATGCCTGTTTTGTATGACAGGTAAACAGGGTTTTCAGGGCAATCTGACTGCCGGTGATATCCTGAATCAGCTGAAAAGCATTGATGAATGGCAGAAGATTACCAACATTGTGTACATGGGAATGGGCGAACCGCTTGACAATCTGAACGAGGTTCTGAAAAGCCTTGAAATCCTTACGTCGGAATGGGGTTTTGCCATGAGTCCCAGACGAATAACTGTTTCAACCATCGGTTTGGTTCCCGGTATGAAATCCTTTTTAGACAAAAGCGAATGCCACTTGGCAGTAAGTATGCATACACCGTTCGATGAAGAACGCCGGGAATTAATGCCCATTCAGAACGTATATCCACTGGAAGAAGTCTTAAAGGAAATCCGTTCATTTGATTTTGGTCGTCAACGCCGTGTTTCGTTTGAGTATATCATGTTCAACGGGGTGAATGATACGCCTGCTCATGTTAAAGAACTCACCCGTTTGCTGAGTGGATTACGATGCAGAATCAACCTTATTCGTTTTCACCCTATTCCGGGCACACCGCTTACCGGTTCACCGGATCATAAAATTCAGGCATTTAAAGATGCATTGAATAAAAATGGAATTCTGACTACCATTCGTGCATCCCGTGGTCAGGATATATATGCCGCCTGTGGTCTGCTTTCTACCAAAGAGCTGATGAGAAAAGAATAATTCAATTACGAATTTATCCATTCCCTATAGCTACAAACCTGGTTACTGAGTGTGCCGATGCTAATCGGGATGTATCGAAGTAACCATATAATCAATTACGAATTTCGAATTAAGTCCTAAGGTTTAAAGGTAAAGTTCTCAGGATATAGATGTAATCCTTTCATTTATTTCTCGCTGATTAACGCAGATGAATATCGCAGATGAACGCGGATTATTTAGGAATGGGGAATTACGATTCATGGCTCACGATTCACGGCTTACGGGTGATGTTCTCAAAATATAAGCGTACCCTTATAACTTATTTCCCGCGGATTAACGCAGATTAAATCCACAGATGAACGCGGATTATTTAGGAATGGGAAATTACGATTCATGGCTCACGATTTACGATTCACGGCTTACGAGTGATATTCTCTAAATATAGGTGTACCCTTATAACTTATTTCCCGCGGATTAACGCAGATGAAAAACGCAGATTTTCGCCAAATTAATAACGAATTAAGATTCTTGACCTAACGCTCATGATGCCATTATAATCAAAAAAGCGCTGATCCTCCCCTTTTGGGGATTGAGGGTTAGCGATGGAACATATGTTATTATGTCTTTTGTCTTTTGTCTTACATCTTATATCTTTTGTATTACATCTTATGTCTTGTGTCTTAATACTTGATACCTGGCTCTAATCAGCCAAATGTTTTATAGCATCCGTAATAAAAGGGATTTATCTTTTTGTCTTCATAGGTTTTTAAAAAAGAACAACTATATTTGCACGTCAAAATTCAAAGTACTTAGAAATAGTAAAATTTAACCAAATGCAAAACAAAGGATTTGTAAGACTTTTCGCAATTCTTTTAGCTTTAGTGAGTATATATCAGTTATCATTCACATTTATAGCTGCCAACGTAGAGAAAAAAGCTAAAGAATATGCACAGGGCGATGCCCTTAAAGAGTTACATTACCTGGATTCTATGTCAAATGTAACTGTCTTTAATATCGGTATTGTTGACTATAATTACAAGGAATGTAAAGAATTAGAGATTAACCTTGGTCTTGACCTTAAAGGTGGTATGAATGTTATTCTGGAAGTATCTGTACCTGATATCGTAAGAGCGCTTTCGAATTACAGTCAGGATCCAACCTTTAATAAGGCAATCGCAATGGCCAAAGAAAAACTGACCAACAGTCAGAAGGATTTTATCACATTGTTTGGTGAATCATTTGAAGAGATTGATCCGGGAGCCCGTCTTGCCGCCATCTTCAATACCATGGAGCTGAAAGATAAGATTTCCTATAATTCTACAAACCAACAGGTTATTGATGTTATCAGAGCCGAAGCCCGCGATGCCATTGATAATTCATTCAACGTGTTACGTACCCGTATCGATAAATTCGGTGTAGCTCAGCCAAACATTCAACGTCTGGGACTTGAGTCATCAGGCCGAATCCTGATTGAACTTCCGGGTGTAAAGGACCGTGAAAGGGTTCGTAAACTTTTACAGGGAACAGCCAACCTTGAATTCTGGGAAACCTTTGATAACTCTCAGGTCTATCAGTATTTGCTGGAAGCCAATAACATCATTAAAGAAATTAATGAGGATAAGGCTGCCAGACAGGAAAAAGAAACAGCTGCTAACACAGATTCAGAGGCGAATGCTGATACTACAGAAGCCAAAGATCAGACATCAGATGAATTCAGTGACCTTATTCAGGAAGGTGCATCAAAAGATTCTACAGAGATCCAGACTGAAGAATCGATTCGAAAAAATTATCCGCTTTTCTCTGTTTTACAGCCAAATACAAATCAACAGGGTCAGTTAAGAAACGGTCCTGTAGTTGGTATAGCCCGTACAGCAGATACTGCACAGGTTGATACATATCTTAATCTGCCCAGGGTTAAGGAAATCCTTCCCCGTAATCTTAAGTTGTTATGGACCGCTAATCCAATGGATGAGGGCGGACAGTATTATCAGTTGATTGCGATAAAAGTTACCAACCGTGATGGTAGACCTGTTCTTGACGGAGATGCTATTTCTGATGCACGTGCAGACTTCGGTCAGAATAAAGCAAGTGCAGAGGTTGATCTTACCATGACTACTGATGGAGCAAAGGTATGGGCCCGTATTACAAAGGAGAATGTGGGTAAAAGCATTGCGATTGTACTGGATAATTATGTAAGGTCATTCCCTAATGTAATTGAAGAGATTAAAGGTGGTCGTACGCAGATTACAGGGATGGAATCGTTTGAAGAGGCAAAGGACCTTGCCAACGTTCTTAAATCCGGTAGAATGCCGGCACCGGCACATATCATCAACGAAAACGTTGTTGGCCCGTCGTTGGGTCACGAAGCCATCACTGATGGTCTGATGTCATTTATAGTGGCTTTCATCATTGTATTGCTTTACATGATCTTCTATTACGGTGTTAAAGCCGGTTTGATTGCTGACCTTGCATTGATTGCCAACCTGTTCTTTATTATGGGTGTACTTGCATCGTTCGGAGCCGTTCTTACCCTTCCGGGTATCGCGGGTATTGTTCTTACCATTGGTACTTCGGTGGATGCAAACGTGCTGATCTATGAGCGAATAAGGGAAGAAATAAAGGGCGGTAAGGCCATCAAAAAAGCTGTTGCAGCAGGTTATAAAAATGCAATCTCTGCCATCATTGATGCCAACGTAACTACATTCCTTACCGGTGTTGTACTTTATACGTTCGGTACCGGACCAATCAAAGGTTTTGCTACAACCCTGATGATTGGTATCGTAACATCGTTCTTTACAGCAGTATTTATGTCACGTTTGATTTTTGAACAACTGCTTAAGAAAGAAACACCATTAAAATTCGATACAAAAATCACCAGGAACCTGTTTGCAAATGCACATATCCAGTTTATCAGTAAACGTAAAATTGCATACTTCGTTTCAGGTGCACTTATTCTGGTCAGCATAATTTCTCTTGTAACAAGAGGCCTTGATCAGGGGATTGACTTTACCGGTGGACGTACATACGTAATTGAATTTGCAAAACCGGTAAACACTGTAGAAATACAGGATGCCATAAAAGGGCAATTTGAGGGTGAGTTGATGGATGTAAAAACCTATGGTGAAGCAAACCAGGTTAAAATAGGTACAAACTATCAGATCTATAATGATGATCCGGAACTGGATAATATTATTGAAGATAAATTTTATAAAGCCTTGAAACCATTCCTGGCTGAAGGTACAACATTTGAGAAATTCGTGGAAGATGATATCCGCTCATCCCAGAAAGTGGGACCAACCATTGCGGATGATATTAAAAAAGATGCCGTTTGGGCTATCCTTTTCTCTCTTGTAATTATCTTCCTGTATATCCTGATCCGGTTTAAAAACTGGCAGTTCTCGTTTGGTGCCGTTGCAGCACTGGCACATGACTCCATGATTACGCTCGGATTATTCTCACTCCTGTATGGCTATCTGCCATTCTCGCTGTCGATAGATCAGGCATTTATTGCGGCTATCCTGACGGTGATTGGTTACTCCATTAACGATACGGTGGTTGTATTCGACCGTATCAGGGAACGTATCACAGAATTCCCGAAACGCAAACGTGAGGATGTAATTAACGAGGCTTTAAACTCTACTTTGAGCCGTACTTTGAGTACGTCATTGAGTACGTTTGTGGTACTGTTGACCATCTTCATTTTCGGTGGAGAAGTAATCAGAGGTTTTGTGTTCGCGTTGATGGTTGGTGTTGTTGTGGGTACATACTCATCACTTTACGTGGCAACTCCGATTGCTTACGATACACAGAATGCAACAAAAAAGAAAAAGAAATAATTTATCTCTGGTAAATAATATGAAAGAGGCTTCTTTTGGGAGCCTCTTTTTTTTGCGCCCCTCCTCGTTTGCAACTACACTAACTGACTCACCCCAGTCCATAATTTCTACTAGTCCGTATCAAGATTCCCCTCTCTCTCACTTCCATTGCATTCCGTGACAAAGGCCGTTTCAACATAAATCCAAAAATAATTGCTTCTTCGAAGTGCCGGTCATGTTCCTAGAATAGCGTCAGAATAGGTAAGGCAGTTTATCCAAAACAATCTTGTTAACTAAGAGCCAGATGGGTCATGTTACATCAAATTCCTCAGTTTCTTCGCAATCCTTAACATTTTTCCACTCAGAGCCAATGTTTGTTTGAACCAAAACTTTGTATATTTGAGCCTGAAAAAGAAATACCGCGTTGTGTAGCGGTGGATTCAGACTATATGGGACCAGATTCATACATACTTCTCTCCTTCCCTTCCGGCGGTGAACTGATCATTGTGATCGTCGCCATCCTAATTCTGTTTGGTGCAGATAAGATCCCCGAATTTGCACGGATGTTTGGCAAAGGCATGCGCGAATTCAGAAGAGCTACCGAGGATATTAAACGTGAGTTCAATGAGGAAACCAGGGAAATAAGGGAAGAAATAGAAACAGAGAAACAGAGTCTGACAGATAAGATTAAAGAATTCAGAGAAGAACTGAACACTGAAAAAAAATCAACAGGAAAAAAAGAAACACCTAAATCTGAAGAAACCAATACAAATGCTTAAAGCCATTGATATCCATAAAAGTTTTGGGAATGTAGATGTACTGAAAGGTATAAATCTGACCATTAATAAAAGTGAAGTTGTTTCAGTGGTTGGTGCCAGCGGTGCAGGAAAAACAACCTTGCTGCAGATTCTGGGATCACTGGATAAACCGACAAAGGGACAGGTACTATTCGATAATATTGATATTCACAAACTGAAACCGGATCAGCTGGCAAGCTTCAGGAATACCAAAGTGGGATTTATTTTCCAGTTTCACCAGTTACTGCCTGAGTTTACTGCTCTTGAAAATATCATTATTCCTGCATTGATAGCCAGGAAATCCAGGAAAGAGGCTGAAGAGCGCGCCAAAGAACTGATGGACTTTCTTAAACTATCGCATCGTTCCACACACAAACCTGCGGAACTGAGTGGTGGCGAAAAACAACGTGTTGCTGTTGCACGTGCCTTGATCAATAATCCGGATATCATTTTTGGCGATGAACCGACCGGTAACCTGGACTCTAAAAACCGGGATGAACTGCATAAACTTATTTTTGAGCTCCGGGAACACTTTCACCAGACCTTTGTCATCGTATCGCACGACCAGGCAATGGCTAAGATTTCGGACCGTGTACTGACCATTAAGGACGGGATTATTTTTAGTTGAGAGTTACGAGTGGCTAGAGTTACGAGTGACTAGAGTTGGAAGTGACTAAAGTTACAAGTGACGGGTGACAGGCATTGATAAAATGAAAATGAATAGTGAAAAATGACTCACTCCGGTTTTGACTAATAGCCCGTTATCATTATTCTGCCCCCTCTCTTTTCAACGAGACAAAGAGAGGTAGTTCGTACAAGTTCATTGATTCATTTAAAAGATGGACACCAGAATATTTATAATTGCCACACCTCGATTATTGACATATCTTATGTCTTAAATCTTGTGTCTTATGTCTTGGCTCTAATACATACTATTTCATCAATTCGCCTGCAGTGCGGCCATGTAATGCCTATATTTCAGAAGACGATGCTTTCTCCGGCCTTAATTTACATAACTTCTAATTACCCATGGCGTGCTCCTCTGCTAAAGCTACGGCGACACGCAGATGCCATGGGCTGAATTGCGTTTTGCCCTTCAGGCAAATTTGGAGTGCATTCGTAAGGTATAATGAAATAATTACTGCTTGAGCATATCTATAATATGAAACACTTAATAAATAATTTGAATTTACATCATTGAACTAAGGCATTAACACCCCGAAGGGGTGATATTACTATAGCCCAGGGTAAGTGAGCGAAGCGAGTGCCACCCTGGGTTATAGTAGAAATGTAAATGAAGGCCGGGGTTAAAATCTCTTGATGAAATGAAATCGTATCAAGGCCGCAGGTGAAGTTCTTCTAATGATTTCTTTCTTCTTATATCTTAAATCTTACGTCTTGGTTCTTGGCTCTACTAAACATGACTCACCCCAGCTCAGGACGAATAGCCCGCTTACATCAAATTGACCCCTCTCTTTTTCTTCGCTGCTCTACGAAATAAAGAGGGGTAGCATGTTCAAGCCCGTTAATTCATTTAAAACAAGGTAATCATCATATTTAAATTATCAAACCTGGGTTATTCACTTATCTTATGTATTGGTTCTTGGCTCTTGGTTCTAAAATCTAAAATCTAAAATCTTTTTCCTACTTTTGTATTCCTTATTACAACACGGGGCTGACTGGTTTTGACAGCAAGATGAGGTGTTGTGTAAGCATGCCGGGCTTTGTACGCTGGCCCGCAAATCTCAACGTTCAGACTTATAATTGGCGAAACTAACTACGCTCTTGCCGCGTAACCGAATCACAGTAGGTTAGCTTATCCGGTATTAGATACCGGAGCGAGACATCGTCGGAAAAGCCCCTGCCCTGAGGCGGTTCCATCAGACGGTGCAGTAAATTCAGGGATAGGTTAACGGAAGCTCCGGCCGTTAATTGAAATTCAGGAGATAAGGCAGTAGTCGGTGGTCCTGATCCAGCTGCTGCACGAAAACCAAGTCGGGACTAAGCATGTAGAAAGCACATGACTTCCTTGTTTGGACGAGGGTTCGAATCCCTCCAGCTCCACTTTTTGAAAAAGCAAGCCAAAGCAAAATCCTGTAAATCCCTCATTTACAGGATTTTTATTTTTTACCTTAAAGCAGGTTGATGCATAAAAATGCATTTTTTAAGGTGCAAATTCGGGAGTGATTATATTTCTCCCAAAAAACTACTCCCGAATCAGGGCCTAATGCACTGTTTTGCAGTATTTTGCGTTTCATGTTTATTTCACTTTGCTATACATTTGGGTATTAACATTTTAAACAAAAAGTGATGAAAATGAACACATTTAATTTGAGATTTGTAGCAAGAAGCGCAAGTAGTAAAGAGAAAAACATGCATAGAATTTATGCGAGAATTACGATCAACCACGAAAGAAAGGAGTTCAGTTTAGGTTACGACATTACAGCAAACCTGTTCGACTCCAAAGCACAACGCTGTACCAGAACAACACGGGAAGCTAAACTTGCCAACGATTTTATTGACACCATGCGGTTTAAAATCAATAAGATTAGAAAGGATCTAATGTTTGAAGGATATGAAGTCAATATTGAGAATATCCAGCGTCGGATTAATGGCATCATACTGGAAGGTGAAAATGAAGTGCCTTTAATTATTGTATTTTACCTGAAGCACAACACTGACCTAAAACAGCTTATCGGTATTGATATCGCCTACGGTACATGGCAACGCCATGAAACCTCCGTGATGCATGTTCAAAAGTTTATTCAACATCACTATGGCAAAGACGATCTGCCCATTGATCAGATTGATTTTAGCTTTCTGAATGAATATGCCATATATCTTAAAACCGTTCGGAATTGTAACCATAACTCTTCTATGAAATACATTAAAAATCTGGGGAAGGTCATTCGCCTGGCCATTGCAGAAGGACATATTACAAAGAATCCGTTTGACAAGTTTAAACTGACCTATAAACCTGTTCTGAGAGAAGCTCTGAACCAGGATGAAATAAACAAGATAACCAGTGTGAAATTACCTGAGGAACGTCTTGACCAGGTACGGGACCTGTTTCTGTTTTGTATTTATACCGGTCTGGCCTTTGTTGACCTTAAGAAATTACGGATGGAACACATTGTGAAAGGACAGGGTGACACCTTGTGGATAAAAAACTCACGGCTTAAAACCCAAATTAGTTTTATGGTGCCTCTGCTCCCACTTCCTTTAAAACTAATAGAAAAATACAGTGACCATCCATTAAGGGAAAAAGAAGGTATTGTTATCCCCACCCCGAGTAACCAGAACTACAATTCCTATTTAAAGGAATTGGCAATCCGGGCAAAAATTATAAAAAATCTGACCACTCACCTGGCCCGGCATACCTTTGCCACTACTATCACCCTTGAACAAGGCGTACCGCTTGAAGTCGTATCTAAGATGTTAAGACATTCCAACATTAAAACCACACAGATTTATGCCAAGGTAACCGAAAACCTTGTCTCTGAAAGTACAAAACAGTTGCATGAAAAGTTCAGCGACACAGAAAAAATAGAGGATCAAAATCAGAACACTTCAGAATCGAGTACATCAGGTGATTCGTATGTGTATCATATAAAAGAGTAGTTCTTAAACTTATTTAAAATCAAAATTCATTTCTCTTGTATTTTTAAAAAATTCCAAGTATACAGGTAATGTTGCTCTGTAAAACTGTTTTCTTAAGCTCGGCTGGTGCGGAAAGGGAAAAAACGGCCTCCCTAATTTATTTGTGTTGACAAATGTAAAATTACCATCAGTTGATTTTGTTTTAGGATTATAGTCCCAATAATCTTTGAGAAACTTTTCCTGACTTGTTAATAATCTGAAAACGGGTTCACCTAAAGTAATAATTTTTGCATATGGGAAATGTGACATTTCTACTTTCAACAATTCAAGGTTCTTCTCAAAATGTGCTTCCAGTACATTAATTGTATCGGCCGGAGGAATGGTGTAAAAATACTTAAATAAATTGGTTGCATAAACATTTTCCAATGAAAGATCCAAATATGTAATAACCTGATTTAAGTATCTTTTTAAGGCATTCTCCTTGTTAAGATTAAGCGTACAGGTAATTCTCTTTCTGCTGTTAATATTTCTAATGGTTGGATCCTGACCTATTATAATGAGTTTAATTGCTTCAGATCCCATATAAGGTGGAACAGGAGACAATTCTAAATCTATTGGATTAATATCAAAATCCATTTCTGACTTTAATTCATTCCTTATTTCTAAGGCTTTAATTGTAATATCATCTTTTAGGTTCATGGTTTTGAGGTTTAATAGTACTCCTTAATATATGCATAAGCACGGTCAAATAGTAATTGATCTCTGTGCAACTTGTATTTCAGTAATGTTTTTCTCAGGGACTTTTGAACCTCCCGTTCACCTGAACTTGTTTTTTGCCAACCTGGGAAACGAACGATTCTTACTATAGAATCAATATCATTCACAATTCGTTCGACAACTGCCGGAGTCTGATCTGTTTTAATTTCCAGAAATAATTCAGATAATGCAGCTTTAGGTGTTTTTTCTAAAATTTGATCTTCCAATTCCTTTTCAGCCTGAACTGTTTCCTTAGCCAGCTTACAGAGTTCTTTTACGAATTCAATAGATGTGATTAAACCCAATTCCGCTTTATTCCTTAATTCTTCCAGACGTTCACTTAATTTCTTAAATTTTGGATTACCTGCATGTCTATTAAAACGCTGTATCAGTATTGTTTCCAGTTTCTTTGCATTCTTTGGATCTGGATTATTAAAAATATCATCAATCACATCAGCATCCAACACAAACTCTTCCAGGTGATGCACCTCTCCCACGTGAAGATTTTCATGGATTAACTGGGTTGTCTTGGCTCCTAAAGAAAACCATAACAGTTTTCCAATATTATTGGATGCCGGACGGACTGACTCAAACACCTGGGATAACCATTTATAATCCTGATGATAAATGTTCAGAATGGCATCCGGTGATAAGGATTCCCATAATTTGGAAAGATATTTATAATCGCGGGCAAATGCATCCTTTTTATCATTTGTGTTAATAGCATCCTGGGCAGCTTCAAGCCCTTCAAATCCTTCCAGCTTTCTGTCAACACCATTAAAATGTGCCAAAGTTCTTTCCATAGCATCCGGTAGTTGATCTCTAAGCTCAGAAAGATTAGAAATTACTTTCTTAACGCTGGATTCATCAAATTCAAGTGCTTTTGCAGTATCATCGAACACACCGAAATAATCTACAATCCTGCCAAATGACTTATTCGGGAACAGTCGGTTTGTCCGACAAATAGCCTGCAACAACGTATGATCCTTTAATGATTTATCCAAATACATGGTTTGCAAAACAGGCGCATCAAAGCCGGTGAGTAGTTTAGCCGTTACGATTAAAAACTTCAGCTCAGATAATGGATCATTAAACTCATCCACTATTTTTTCCTGCTGACTTTTATCAATGCCCCACTTCTGTTTGAATTCCAGTTCATCGTTTGCAGATGTGGAAATGACTACCTTACTGGTATCTTCTGAAAAATAGTTATCCAACTCTTCTTTATACTGCACACAAGCAAATCTGTCCGGGGTTACAATCATAGCTTTAAAACCATGCGGATCAACTTTTTCTTTAAAATGCGTAGCAATGTCTTTGACTATCTGACTTACCCTTTCAGGTGCTTTCAAAAAAGCGGCCATCTTAGCAGACTTTCGGTTCAAAGCATCGGCCTCTTCATCGGTTAAGACAGCTTCTTCTTTAAAGGCTTCAAAAGCCCTGTCTATACTTTCAGTGTCCACATGTACATCAACAAGCCTTGGTTCAAAATGTAAGGGTAAGGTAGCATCATCACGCAACGAATCCTGAAAGGTATAGCGGGACAAATAACCGCCTTCATCTTCTTCTGATCCGAATGCCCAGAAGGTATTTTTATCCGCCTTGTTAACCGGCGTTCCTGTAAGACCAAATAAAAATGCGTTTGGTAGTGCTGCCCTCATTTGACGACCTAAATCACCTTCCTGGGTTCGATGTGCTTCATCCACCAAAACAATAATATTGTCACGGGTATTCATATTGGGTTTTGCATCCCTGAATTTATGAATCATGGATATTATAATCTTCCGGGTATCTCTCTCCAATAAAGTCTTCAGTTCATTTATGTTGTCAGTGCTTTGCACATTAGGGATATCAGCGGCATTAAAAGTACCGATTATTTGAGTATCAAGATCCGTTCTGTCAACCAGGACAATAACAGTCGGACTTTTTAATTCTGCAGTTCTCCGAAGTTTCTGTGCTGCAAAAACCATTAACAGTGATTTGCCGGATCCCTGAAAATGCCAGATCAACCCTTTTTTTAGTCTTCCTTCCCTAACCCTGAGAACTATTTTATTGGCTCCACCGTATTGCTGAAAACGACATATTATTTTTGTACGTTGTTTCTTTTTATTGGTTGAAAAGAGCGAAAAATTCTGAAGTATATCTAACAATCTAACGGGTGAAAGCAGATCAGATAATTCCTTTCCAACTTCTCCTAAACCCAGGCGTTTGGCCAGAGCATCATCATCATTTTCAAGACGCCACGGAGACCAATGATCCAGAGGAGTTCTTACTGCTCCGTAATACAGTTCTTTTCCTTC
The DNA here is from genome assembly GCF_042436675.1 of Quyinboa ferrireducens. Taxonomy (NCBI): domain Bacteria; kingdom Pseudomonadati; phylum Bacteroidota; class Bacteroidia; order Bacteroidales; family Quyinboaceae; genus Quyinboa; species Quyinboa ferrireducens. The sequence goes on from NZ_JBHMVA010000012.1 coordinate 82,045, forward strand.
GGTGGCAAAGGATAATATATTAGAAACGAATAACTGAGGAACAGCATTTTCGTAAATATCGTGTATCTCATGTGCACCATCCAGCCAGCTAATAGATGGACGAATGGGTGTTTTGGCTTCACCCACCACAACCGGAAGGCCATTTATCAGTAATACAATATCAGGTATTTTGGTTTCCCGATGACGAATTCGAAACTGATTGGTTATAATGAAGGAATTATTATCAATATGGTCAAAATCGATTAAACGCACCGGTACATAGCGGTTATTTTTTCCAAACGGCATAGTTTTATCGCCTGTCATCCATTTGAAAAACTCTTCATTGGCTTTGACTAAACCTATTTGGTTTACAGAAATTAATATGGCCCTTAGTTTATAAATGACTTCATCCGCCAACTCATGATTGTGGTTGATTTCGGGGTTAATCCGGATCAAAGCATTTCTCAATTCCTCTTCAACAATAACTTCATTTACACCACGATTAATCTTTGATGCCGGTTTATAGATCCAATGCTTTCCATAGTAGACCAGTGCATCTTCGACAGTTTCAGCATTTAAGTTAACGCCACTTAACTGACTGACAATAAAATTTTCAACACTGTTTAGTTCGGTAAAGGTCATAATGAAAAGTTGATGATAATAAGTTTGACTTTAAAATTAATAAAAATCAAAGCTAACATATGTCTTTCTTAAAATTTTATTCAAAATCTTTAGACTACAATACCAACTTGTAGCACAAAAGAAATAGTATTGATTTTGTCAGTTTTTTGTATTCAGTAATAATAACTGTTCTTTTAACTCATCAAAACATGATACACCTATCAGTGGATATTTTTTCCTATTATCCAGCGTTTTATTTGCAAGATTAGCCGCCCAACCTGAATATTGAGTGAAGCATATTACTTTTTTGTCAAACTGCCATGCAAGTGAAATTTCAGACAATGTACCTGCCCCTCCCCCAACAGCTAAGACAACATCACCTGAATTGACAACAATAACGTTTCTGGCAAATCCTATTCCTGTTGGTATGACTATATCACAATAAATATTTGCTTCATTGCGATTGGTCCCCGGTATAATTCCAACTGTTTTACCAAAGGAATAAGTATCCGACCGTTTTGCTCCTTTGCAAACTGCTTCCATTAACCCATGCATTCCACCACATACTATGATAAAATTATTATCTATTAAAAACTTACCCAGCTGAATTCCAAATTCATATATATCAGGTGTACAAGCACTTGTATTCGGGCCAATAACAGAAATTGTTTTCATATTTTTTTGAATGTATTAGTACAATAATCACACGTAAAACATAATTCTGAACAGTTTCTTTCAGTACTAAAGAAAGACTCAACAAATCCAATTTTATCCAGAGAAGAATTTTTTAATTTGTCACTAATTTCCGGAAATTGTTTTTCAAAACCTGGGAAAATATAAAATAGAGAATCATTGGGTGTACTACGATTTAAATATGCCCTTATTAAATCCAAAAGTATTTTGGGCTCCAATGTTCTTCCCTGGATTTTTAGATTTTTCACACCAATGTTCTCATACAGAGACAGGTCTTCAGGTCTTATCCACGTCGCCTTAAGGAAATTTTCTTTTTGCTGGTTAAATGCAGAGATACAATACTTTAAACAGAATTCAGTATCAATAACATTTAAATCACTCCCTGATGACAATGCTCCATTCTCATTCGCATGGTATTGTTGTAAAGGGCAATCAAACAAACATGTTGAATTAACAAGTAGAGAATAATTTTGCCCCTGGATCTTTAACATCTTTAAAAACCGAATATTTCTGTTTACAGTTCTGTCAAGAACAACACGATGACATCCATCTTTCAGAAGCTTATTAAACCTGTAAGCAGTAGCTGTTTGCAGATTTATTGATCCTATTATTTTCAATTCAGGCCAGTTATCTTTTACAAAAGCAATCAGGTATGGATTTGCCAATACAAGTGCATCGATACCTGTACCGATAATAGAACTAATTTCCGTTTTTATATCATTCCTATTTTCCGTATACCTTTCCAGCATACCATTCCATGGACTGTTTAAGGTGTAATGAAATTCAATGCCCAAATCATGAACCTTCTTAACAAAATGTGCTAGTTCCTGATGGTCTAGCTGTGGTATCTTCTTACTAAACCTTGCCTGACCTATAACACTCTTTTGTATTGCTCCATATACACTTCCAATCTGTACTAATTCCTCCTTTTCCAGCCCTGCCAATCCATCAATATATTCCCTACGGAATAACATAGGTATATCAAATCGTATTGCCATAATTAACAAGTTTAAGCGCGTTATAATCAATTTTCGCTAATGGTTCAGATAATACATCTTTGAGTAACCCAAAATATGGACTATGATTAACGTTAGGGCATATCTTTTCAATATCATATAGTACTAATCTTGCCAGTTCAATATTTTTGTTGTACTTGCGAAGTCGTTCTACAATTTTACGTCTCACAACAGCCATATCGATATCCATAACAAGTTCAGAATCGGATTCATTTATTGACTCCCAAAATCCAACACCAATAACATCTGATAAGGCTTTTCTCTGGAGTGATTCTTTACTTATATTATCACATCGTGATTTACGATTGTGAGTGATTGCCAGATTTTTCTTTTTTATTTTATACCCTTTTTGGTGGTTACGTAAAAACCATATTGCATCTGAACGTCTGGAAATTAAACCAAAATAATTAAGCGCATAGTATTCATCTGTTGAAAGTAATTCATCATTCATATATAATGTATTACCTCCAGAAACGATCGATTCATCATTTACGTCCCATGCAGAGATAAATCCATCACGTTTTTGAAAATTGGCAAACAGGGGTCTTGAAGCGGGTGTGCCGTTCAGCAATTTATAGAAGAAACTATTAAGAAATTCATCCTGGTCTGAACTATTACTTATCCATACTTCTGGTATAACTGGAAAATAATCAATTTTTTCTCTGCTTAAGTCATAATAATAATTCGGTGCCAATTTAATCTGATTTAGCACTTTCCCCCGATTATTAACTAAACCATTTTTAAGAAATTCTCTAAGATCCATTAGTTGAAGTCGAATTGTTGATAATTCCGGTATTGGACATGAACCACTGTTGCCGCCAACGATAGCATCTGATTTGCCCTCATTTATCAAGCATTCCATTCTATGAAATACTGATCCTACCCTAAGTTCTTTGGCAAAATCCCTCTTATCAGGAATTGTCATTTTGAATTCAAAATCATCATCAAGAACCCATACTGGTTTATTACTACTGGCATGCCAGTCCAACTTCTTCAGCCACTCTATTAAGTAAATACGGGATTCAGCAATTGAATACGGTCGTTTATTAAATCTATTTTTTTCTATCCATGGGATATACTTTATATTAACTTTTTCATGTTTAAAGTTAGCGCAAAAATCATGATTGTTTTGGACAATATCTACGTCCTTACTGTTTTCAATAATAAGGATATCAAACAAAATACCCTCTTTTTTGGTATTCCATCCTGAAACTGATAGTTCTTCAACCAATGAATCTACCATTGTCTTTATGGCTCCATCCGAATCAGTGGTGGTACATGCTAATCTGAAACTCAAGTTTCTGGCAGGATATAATGTTTCATATTTTTGACAAATTAAATTAATACGATTTTGTATTTCCTGAATATTTTGCGAACCAGACCAAATTCGTTCAAAAAGCAGCGTCTCAGCATCATGTAAAATATTGGGGAAACCAGTGATAAATTCATCACCTGACAATACCTCATCATTACAGAGTTTATCATGTTGAGAGTTACTCTTCACTGCGTTATCGAAGCCTTTTTGTTTAAAAAAATCTAAAATATTATTAGCGACACTTTCTGCTCCGGGTGCACCCAATATCTCCAGATATTTCTTTTGTTTTACAAAATAATCAGGCTTCAATGAATCATTCAACTGATCTTTTAAATGAGTTACAATTTTTGATTTTGTTACAGTGTCATTAGCTAATTTATTAATCGCTATTAATACTTCTGTCGTAAGTTCAGATTCAATTATAGTCTCATGATTTAAACTTGAGAATTCCGGATAATAATCTGGAAGATTTAAACCTTTATTTATTAATCCTGCATTTTCTAAAATGGTGGTTTGTATTATTTGACTAGCATTTTGTGGTGGTAAAAAAATAACTTTCTTTTCCAGATATAATCCTTCAAATGTCGCGTATTGTCCGGGACTGGTAAAAAATATTTCTGATTTAAGTAAGGTATCTAAAAACTCTTCTTTGCTAAACGTTTTCAGCATAAAACTCTTACTGTACTTATGGGTTTTTATTGAATTTATTGATGCCTGTCCTCCGGCTATTATATATGTATAATCTTTAAATAAACTTTCCTTTCTAAGTTCATCCAACAGTTCGATAACGACATTTATATATCTGGAATTTATACCAGGTTTTATGTATTGATTTGCGCCACCTCCAATATTTATTAGCACTTGCTTCTTAATAAATACTTTTTTTTGTGGTAAGGATATTATGGGACCTACCTCAATTGATCCTTTAGGCAATGTGATACTTTCAACAAAGTATTTTTCAATGAAACATGCCTCAGCTTCTTTCCAAACTCTATGGTTTTTATTGGATGGATACCAATAATGAATATCTACATAAAAAACCGGTATTTCTAAATCCAGATAAGTATTTAAATTCGTTGAGTTTGAAATGACAAGAATTGCATCATATTTTCGAAAATCAACACTTTTCTTTATTGACTCTGCATCTTTATTATTAATCTTTATTGTACTTTCAATTAAATCACTGCTTTTTAAAATTTTCTCAGTTACTCCCCATACGAATGCAGTATTCGAGCTGGATAAATATTTCAGTATGGCCAGCAATGCAGAACTTGAGCCATACGCCATTTGGTTTGTGTCACAAAGAAGTCTTATTTTATGATTTTTGTTTGCCATAATTTCATCGCTCTTTTAATAAATTCTTCTCTTTGAACTTCTGACATATAAATTTTATATCGTTGATAAAAATGTTCTATACCAATTCTTTGGTCCGGAGTTTTGGTCATAGATAATCGGTTGCCAGTATGAGAATAATAAATGATTAAATACTCAGGTATTGATTTATACTTTAGTTTAGGATGGAAAAGTGCCCTAAGCATAAAATCATTATCTTCAAATATGTGGCTAAAATTCAGATCATCGAAACCATGTATCTGATTAAAAAATGCCTTTTTTACGGTTACATTTGAGCCCTGAATTCCGGGATTTTTTACCAGTAAATCATCAATTGTTATATTCTTAGGTGGTATCTTATACTCAAATATCTCTTTCCCCTTTTTCTTATATATCCCGGTAAAAATTAGATTATATCCGTTGTCAATTTCTCTTTTCACCCGGTCTAAATAGTTTTCTAACCAAACATCGTCATCATCCAAAAAACTTATATACTCATTTCTTGCACGTAATACCGCCTGATTTCTGGCTCCTGAGACGCCATTGTAATTGTTGTAATCCTGCTTTATATAATTAAATCCATATTTATCGCATAGCATTTTGTTTTTGCTAACTGTATTTAAATTAACAGACCCATCAATTACAATTATTTCATTAGGGGATTCAGTTTGTTTTATTACTGAATTAATGGCTCGTTTTAATAATTCATGTCTGTTTTTAGTGGGAATTATTGCAGTTATATTCATTATTTTTTGTCAACTTTTAAAATCAACCTCAACTCATTATTCCAACCTGAAGGCAAACAAAAACCTGCAGGTTCAACAAAACCGTATTTATTTCTGATCACCTCCTGCATGTAAATTATTTTGCTGATATAGCGTTTAAAAAGCATTTGTATTTCTTCTGGATTATCAAAATCAACAGCTTCTTCTTTCCCATAATCATCAAATGGAATTGTATGTAACCAAAATGCCCCTTTAACTGAAACTCTGTACATCTCTTCAATAGCTTTTTGAGGAAATAGTGAATGATCAAGAGAATGGTGTGTGTAAACAATATTAAATATATGATCAGAAAATGGTAGAAAATGCATATCTCCTTCGATAACTCTATTTGAACGGGGATAAATATCTACCGCTGTCACATTTTTATATCCCAGCTGTTTGAATGCCTCAATTTCAATACCATATCTGGCTCCAACACATAATACTTTACTATTTTCTTTCTCACTTTCAGGTATTGATAATTTTGAAATTAAGTCAATGTGTTTAGAAAAAAGCTTCAACTCATATATGCGATCTACGCTTTTCCATTGCTTATCTTTATAATCTTGATAATTATCTGTTGAAATTAATTGTTTCATTAATCCGAAATAATAAAAATAATTGTATGTTTATTTAACTTCTTTCCTGTAATTTCATTTTCCACATTATCCAGTGTGGTGCATATAATGGATTCATCCTTCCACGAAATTTTATATGCAAATATCACACGACAGTTTGGCTTATAATACTCTTTAAGTAGTTTTAAAATCAAATGCCATTCTCTGTATGACTGGTAAAGGACTAAGGTTGGGGTTGTCATTAAAACTCTCTTCAATTTATCCGGGCTAAACTGCTCTGAGTCCATAAGTCTTTCAAAACTGGTTACTAAAACATTTTGATTTTTCGCAAAGGATGTTAAATCAATCTTTGCTTTTGCGCACAATGCATTCATTGCACTTATACCAGCAACAATTTCAAAGTCATAGTTTAACTCTTCAAAGAGTTCAATATATTCATCAACCGTAAACTGTTCATTAAACTGACCTGAAAACATCGAAATATCACCTGGTAATAATATTGCAACTTCTTTGTTATCCCTAATAGCCTTTTCCAGGATTGATCTAAATGTAGTTTTATCGATATATTTTCCTGTTATAAGTTCTTTTTCTTTAAAAAGATCACATATTTCCTCTCCAATCATTTCACCAACGTAAATGCCAATATCGACTCTCTGTATAGCCCTGTAAGCCTTAATCGTCAGATAACCTATATCGTTTCCCGGCCCAATGCCAATAATGTAATTCATAAGTTAGTTTTGAATAACAGATAATTCTTTATCATATAACTGTCTAATTTCATAAATATCTCCCAGTTCTTCAAATATGTATTCAGATTGCAGTTTCCCATGATTATTTAAAACGTAGATAGAAGGATTTGAAGAATATCTTTCGTAGTTATCAAAACATATATCGCTCCCTCCTACAAAAGAATTCTTTTCGGTAACAGATAATCCCCGTAATAATTTATTTGCAGTAAAAAGTACCTTTTCGTTTTTCATCAAGATTTTGTTATTGCTGTCACAATATATCATATCCCCATTCTTTATAAATATATTGTGCGCGGAATGCGCGTTTAGATGTATTGTTTCCTGCTTATTAGTTATGGTATTAAACACAATTAAATCACTTAATCTATTCGTTTTCATTGTATAATTGTGAGCAATAATATAGAATCGTTCATTTAGGTAAAATATTGAATTTAAATGACTATACTCATTCAATTCAAGTTCAATGGAATGACAGGAATCAATCTTTAAAGGTTTGTTTGTTTGGAATATTTTTTCCAGAGGGATCGACAAAATCTGATTATATCCGGTATGTGGAAAAACCAGATTGTCATTAATGATTTCTATTTGATGTAATTCAGACGGTATTCCGTATAAAGCAATCTGCAAATTTTCAATTCTGTAATCACAAATTTTTGAATAACATATTTCGGAAACTCTGTTATTTATGGGAAAACTTCGCTCACCTTTCGTTCCGAGCCTGGCAAAAAAAGTAAAATCATTGTACTTCGTTATACCATAGAATTTACCTGCCAAAATTTGTTTACATATGTTCTGTTTTGTGTCAAGTATGTAAACACCTTTTGAAGTTGAAAATATTATTGAAAAACTTACATCGTCACCGATCTTTGTAAATTCTACATTTTTATTTACAACGTGCTTATTCTGATAGTTTTCAATCTCCGAAAGGCTTTGTTCATTTCTTTTATTTGAAACGTCTATTGTATGTCTGAATATGTCGTTCATTTTCTAAATTATTGTCTCCCAATGCAGAATAAATTATGTTCTTTGTGTCTTATGGACAATGCATTAGAATAACCGGCCTGTTTGCATTGTTCTCTTAAAAAAGCTGTATTTTTACCCTCCGGATAACAGAACGTTTCAATGTTTGAACCACAAAGGTCTTCAAGTATTTTTTTTGACCGTATTATTTCCTCTTTTGATTGTTCTTCATGACACGTTAAAAACCGGTGCGTTATTCCGTGCGAACTGATCGTAAATAAGTCAGATAACTCCTTAATTTCTTCCTCATTCAGAAATATCGGTTTTAAATACGAATGTAATTCAGCAAAGTGATTTGACAAGGTTACGAGCTCTTTCGGTTTCAATGAGGCAACACATTCTTTAATCTCATCAATAGAGTTGTTTTGCAGGTCCTTTTGCAAAAACGTCCCTAACTTAGCCATTTTATCATATTTAAGAATTGTATAAAAAAGGTCCATCCCAGTGTGTTGCCCCAGAATGGAATTCCCAACATTTATAGAAAATGACACTCCATATTTAGGTGCATTGAATTTTTCTATTAAAAGTTTAGCAACATACAAATGCTCTTTAAATCCATCATCAAAACTTAGATGAAAGTGATTTTTACTTTTTAAAGTCTGTGGAATGCTGCCAAATACCAATCCTCTCATTAATAAACCTTTTATCAGTATAGTTAGCTGGTGTATGGAAAGTACCATCCCACGTTGAGCATAGTACGGATTTATTGACTGTAATTCATCAAAACAGATGCGATGAAACATATAAATATTTGGCTTCATTTTTCCATTAAATATTCCGTGGTGATTTACTCCAAGAACCTTCGCTCATATTTTCATATTCCAAACTCACCATCTGCCATGCCGCATTTTGCGCTAAAGTATATACAAAAGCTTCCCATTCACCCTTACTTCTGGAGTCTATCTTTGAGAGATACTTTTTATGAATAGCTTTATTTTCCTGTTTATCTGTTTTATAAATTCTAACCTTATTACCTTCCGAGAGAACACCATTTATCTCACCAGTTTTTAACTTGTATTCTGTTAGGCAGATAACCTCCGGTTTTATATCATAGTGATTTGATAATATCTCTGAAATATTATTTCGAACAGGATTGACAAATAGATAAAGATTCGTATTAATTACTTTAAAGTCAAATATGTTATCCACTAGAATGCTTGATTTATCGTATTCCAGAACTAACAAGCTTTGATTAAGAAATCTGATAGTATCTGCGATTTTAACACTTTCTGTATATAAAGCTATTTGCTCTTCATTATTTTTAAAAATATCATTCAACACATTAACTGCCAACATCAAATTTCCAGTTTTATTACCTACTACGCCACTAAAGGTGTTGCTCTCTGAATGAACCTGATGGTTTCTAATTCTTCGTGCCCGGTCAATATCTTTTTTAAGAAATTGGAAGTGCTCTTCAGTAAAGACTTCATTGATAAGAACAGACAATTTTTTGTCGAAAATCTTACCTTTTTTGCTTGGTTTAGTTTTTAACGACATATCCAATTCTTTCGCTTTGAGCTTAACTGCCATCTCAATAATCAATAAAGCTTTTTGAAAGCCTTCATCATACATGGGCCAATGGTAGTATGCATGAGCCAGAATATATTCTACGGTTTGCCAGGCTTCTTGAATATCGTCAGGTACATTTGCATGAAACCTACCTTTAACTACAAATTGTTCAATGTATTCTTCCAAAGATTCAATCCTATAAAGCTCCCAGCGAATATCAGGAACAAGGTAAGTTGATATGGTCTGTCCAGTATTCATCCTAAATTGTAATTCATAGAAATGTAAAGGTTAAAATATCTGATTAATTAAACTCCTTTGTAAAGCTTTCGAGCTTGCGATTTTGGATTCTACTTGAAGCTGGATTCTCTCAAATCGATTCATAATGCGGGAAAATTCTTCCTGCTCAGTATCAGGTGGTAGAGGTATCATTAATTTATTAAGTGATTCTTGATTGATATTCGTATTTGCACTTATTGTACTTCTTCTAAGCAGAGAGTATCTAAATCGTTCTTCATAGAAACAATATTTTTTATAAAGATGGTTTAGACTATTGTTCAAGGGTCTAAATCGAATAATAAAACCAGAATAAACAGTATCTGGCAAATCTTCAATAACTAAGGTAGTAAGTCCAACTCCACTTGGTTTTACGGATGATCTCACAAACAATATATCTCCCTTTTTCAAATCAAACTGCTTGAGTTCGGAAGCTGTTACATTTACTTTTCCAAATTCTCTATTTCCTATTTCTTTATTTCCAAAAATGTCTAATAAATTCACAAATGGATTCCCGAACCCAAAATCATTTTTATCTTTATTAATACCATTTTTAAATACACCTAAATCATTCAGCGTTTTTAATTCCCAACTTTCTGGTATTAATCCATACTTTGATTCTTTAGATTTTTGATTTAAAAATGCACCATATCTAAAAGATTTATTCAAATAAACTTGAGATTGAAAAACTAATTTATTGTAAACTTCTTTTTCCTTCTCAATCACATCATCCATCGCCCAAAGAAGTTCGGCCAGTTTTTCTTGATGGTCTTTGGGTGGAAGAAGGACTTTATAGTTGGCAAGGTCTTTAAATTTAACGCGTGGAGATAATCCCCCGGCAGAATGTTTAACCGCATAATCAAAGAATTTGTCGTTATAAACCACAAAGGGAAGTAACTCTGGTAAGATGCTGTCTTTTGCTCTAAATACTGTAATATCTCCAGAACAGATTCCCGAAAAAGGAGCTTGTGCAGCTTTTTTTAGATATGCTCGTCTTCGACCAAACAAGACATCACCAGTTCTAAATTTCTTTGTAAAAGTTGTACTTGATTCAAGATTTGCTGATCGTCTTAGGTGAATATCTTCCGAATCGATGTGCTCTAATCCGACAACATGTTCTATACCTTCGGCATGTATATCTTTAACATTTTCTTTGGGTTCTTTGGCAACGTCACCAAACTTAACAAGTGTCCAGTTGCTTTTATCAATATTCAATTTGTTTAGATTTACATCCATCAGTTTTCAAGAATTTGGAATAATTGATTCATCGATTTTTTTAGTTCCTCTGAAGAAGATTCCCATTTATAGTATGTTTCTTCAAAACTTTCCTGCTCCGCATCACCATTTTTAGGTCGCACATAAAGATTAATTGCCATGTTTCCATTTTTCGATAATACTTTTTCAATATCAACTAATCGTGCAAAATTCTCAATATCAGCAAAGTTCTGGTAAGCAGTAAAAATTTTTTGAATGTGATCTGGTTCTAAGAATGCCATAGTTTTTTCTTGTCTTACTTCTTTTACCGCATTGATAAATAGAATCTTCCCTTTTTTAGTCGCTTCTTTGTTTGTCCGGGTTATTAAAAGACAAGCTTCCATAGGAGAATTGTAAAACAGATTCGGTCCTAATCCAATTACACATTCAACCAAATCGGCTTCAATCATTTTCTTTCGCATTTCTGCTTCTGCTTCACGAAACAAGATTCCATGTGGCCATAGCGAAATGGAACGTCCGTTGTTTTCGTCTAAACTCTTTTGAATATGTTGCTGAAAAGCATAATCGGCACAACCTTGCGGTGGCGTTCCCCAAAGGTTTCGTCCATAGGGGTCGTTCTCAAAATTTTTACGGTCCCAGGCTTTTATGCTGTATGGTGGATTGGCCAATATTACGTTGAACTTTTTTAGTTCATCATTTTCTAAAAAAGCTGGCTGAGCCAGGGTGTCGCCACGTACAATGCTAAATTCTTCAATGCCATGCATAAACATATTCATCCGTGCAATGGCCGAGGTAATCAGGTTTATTTCCTGTCCATATAATTTCAAGGTTCGGTATTCTTTCCCTTCTTCCTTTAAATGCAATGCACAATTCAGCAACAATCCACCAGAGCCGCAAGTGGGGTCGTACACACTTTCTCCCGGTTTTGGGTCCATGATCAGGGTCATCAGTTTTACCACAGTGCGGTTAGTATAAAACTCTGCTGCTGTGTGTCCGCTGTCGTCAGCAAATTCTTTAATCAGGTATTCATAGGCATTCCCCAATTGGTCGTCAGGAACATTTTTATTGCTCAGTTTGTGTTGCGAGAAGTGTTCAATCAGGTTACTCAATATTTCATCCGAAAGACGTTCTTTGTTTGTCCAGCTGGCATCGCCAAATATTCCGTAAAGGGTATCAGGATTCGCTTTCTCAATCTTTCGCATGGCTTCCTGTAAAGCCATTCCCACATTTACGGTTGTTTCACGTACTGTCTTCCAATGCGCATCTTCAGGAACCTGAAAATGGTGATTTTCGGCAAACGCTGCATATTCCAGATCACCATTACTTTCTTTCAGAGCATCTTCGAATTCTTCATCATACACATCACAAATGCGTTTGAAAAAAAGTAAAGGAAAGATGTATTGTTTATAGTCTCCGGCATCAATGGTTCCGCGCAATGCGGTAGCCGCTCCCCAAAGATATTTTTCGAGTTGTTGTAAGGTCATTTTGTTTTCTTTTGAAAAAGCCAATGTTCATTACCCATATTCTTCATAAAATGGTCAACTTGCATTTGTATTTCATCAACAAATTCACTTCTGCCAGCATCCACAAAGAGATTGGCAAATTGTCCTCTGGATGATGTTGGATGAGGTACACCAAGTACTGATTTTGTAGGATATAAATACGAAAGTGCTTTATGTGCTTCTCTTCCAATAGCAATAAGCGGCCAATCTTCAGGAACTACAGTTAACTCTTTCGAAAGGTATTGATACGTACAGTTCCTAAACGTTTGCAACGGAGGCATAGGAAATCCCATTTTTGTTTGACATTTCACCAGTTCGGTCCATAAAATAGGCCCTTTTAAACCAATTGTATTTATAAAATCAGTTAGGAATTTATAATAGTTAACTTTGTCCACATGTGATTTCCAAAGTTCAACTTGTGAATAATATGAGTTATTATTTTGTAAATAGTATTTACTTTCTTCTTTTCCACTCTGTCCCGGATTAATACCAATAATAACACAACCTTTACTTTTGTTATCTCTTTTAATATCAAAAAAAAGACACCTGGGTAATATTCCATTTGAAGGCTCATTACAGATACCTTTACAGTTTATGTTGCACTTAACCATTTGTTCTCCGATGGTCTGCACTTTTAACTCTATGTCTTTTACCATAGTCAATTGAGAAAATTCGTGAGAATGTTTTTAAACTTTTCTTCAGCTTTTAAACTCTCCTTCCATGCCATTTTCAAATCACTTAATGCTTCCTCAACAGAAGGTAGATCATCTTCAATGATTTTCTCAACATAGAGTGGAATATTCAAATTATAATCGTTTTCTTTTATCTCTTTAAATGTTGCAACTTTTACGTAATTTTCAACATCTTCATATGCATTATACCATTTATATATCTGATCCACATGTTGTGACTCCAAAAAGTTTTGAGCACGTCCAACACGTATTTGTTCAGATGCTTCTATAAACAGAATTTTATCTTTTTTATCTGCAGGTTTGTTTTGCTTAAATACCATCACACAAGCTGCCAGTTGGGTTCCATAAAAGATGTTTGGTCCCAGGCCGATTACCGCTTCCAGTAAATCCTGCTCTAATAACGCTTGCCTTATTCTTCCTTCAGCACCTTTACGAAACAAAGCCCCGTGTGGCAGTATTACCGTCATTCGTCCAGAACCATTCATGGATTTTATCATATGCTGAACCCAGGCCATATCGCCGTTTCCTTTAGGGGGTACACCGACTATGTTTCTTCCATAAGGATCGTTGGTCCATAAATCGGCTCCCCAGTCTTTCAGAGAAAAAGGAGGATTAGCAATAACACAATCAAAAGTCCGAAGGCCATCAGCATGAAAAAAGGCCGGATTTCTAAGTGTATCGCCTCGCGTAATATAGAAATCCTCAATTCCATGCAGGAACATATTCATACGTGCAATGGAACTGGACGTCAGGTTTTTTTCCTGCCCATATAATTTTAGGGTTCGGTAGTCCTCGTTGTTTTCCTTCAGGTGATTGACACTTTCCAGCAGCATGCCTCCGGTTCCACATGCCGGATCATAGATGCTTTCACCTTCATGCGGATCGAGAATTAATCCTAACAGATGGACAACAGAGCGGGGTGTATAAAATTCACCTGCTTTTTTATTGGTCAAGTCGGCAAAATGCTTGATTAAATATTCGTAGGCATTTCCTAAAATATCCGGTTCCACCAGTGAATTGGATAAAGTATACTGAGAAAAATGCTCAATTAAGTCGATAAGTAATCTATCGGATAGTTTGTTTTTGTTGCTCCACTGTGCATCCCCAAATATCCCATATAACAAATCCTGATTGGCCTGTTCAATACCGCGTAAGGCTTTTTCAATTGCCAAACCTATATTTGTAGTTGTTTCACGCACATTATTCCAATGGCAACCAGTAGGAATTTCAAATCGGTGAAATTCAGGCAAGGAAGCATATTCTTCATCGCCCTCAGATTCAGTCAATGCTACCTGATATTCTTCATCATAAACATCAGAAAGGCGCTTAAAGAACAAAAGCGGAAAAATATAAACCTTAAAATCAGAAGCATCCACCGGGCCTTTTAAAATCCAAGCTGCTTTAGAAAGATATTGCTCTAATTGAGATAAAGTCAATTTATTTTGATTCATGTTGAGTCTATAATTGGAGTTCCATTTAAACAGGACTTTCAAAGATAATAAAATTTGAACCTGATTGTCATTTACAGTGACTGCAAACAGTAAACATTTTGCTTTAGAGAATAAGAATTAGCTTTAAAGTTATACCGGAATACGAAGGTATCCATTTTACCATATACCTTATTATCCGGGTATTACTGGCGAATACATTTAATAGTATACCAAATTATAAAGGTATATTTCATTCGAAAACCGTAATATAGCCGTAGTTAAAACCCGGTATTTCGTAGTCAAGGCGTAATCAGACCGTAGTCAAAACCCGGAATACCGTAATCAAGGCGTAGTCAAAGCGAATACGGATGGAAATAGCTTTTTGTCGTAATTTTCAGTCTTTCTGTAAAGTTGAGCAGCAGTTCTGTATACTTTTACCTCATTAATCTTTCTGAACTGAAATAATAAAGTATTGTTAGTAGAAGTAGACAAAACCAGTTTTAATAATGCTTCAGATATTGCAGCAATGAAACAAAATTTAATGATTTACGGGGCGACAGGATTTGTCGGTCAGGAGCTGGCTGCTATGGCAGTTAGGAAAGGACTGAAACCGGTTCTTGCAGGACGAAATGAAGACATGCTGAAACCACTGGCAGAAAAGCTTGGTCTGGAATTCCGGGCATTTGATTTGAATGATGCTCAAATTATTACAGAAAATTTGTCCGGTGTAACGGTGTTGCTGAATTGTGCCGGTCCGTTTAAATACACCTGGAAACCTCTTGTTGAAGCATGTATAGCCAAAAGTGTTCATTACCTGGATATCACCGGAGAGATTCCGGTATTTGAAGGCATAGCTTCATACGATCAGGAAGCAAAGGAAAAGAAGGTAATGTTGCTTCCCGGTGCCGGTTTTGATGTCACACCAACGGATTGTCTGTCAATGTATTTAAAAGAAAAACTACCTAAGGGCACCAGACTGGAACTTGGCTTTTTCAGTGATGGTCCTGCAGGTCTTCCACCTGGTACGAATAATACCATGATAGAACAGATACCATATGGTAACCGGATCCGTCAAAACGGAAAACTCATAAAACCGCCAAAGGGTATTAAAACCAGGTTGATCGATTTTGGTAAGGGCATGCAAAAGTCCGTCCGCCTGACCTGGGGTGATGTGTTCACGGCCTACCAAAGCACAGGCATTCCCAATATTGAAGTGTATGCGTCTTTTCCTGAAACGGTCATAAAGCAACTCAAAATGATTGAAGCCATCCGGCCCATATTAAGTCTGCCCTTTGTGCTGAATATACTCAGAAAAAGAAAAACCAAAGGATCAACAGAAGCAGAACGTCAAGAAACATTAATGCATGTTTGGGGTGAATTAAGTGATGAAAAAGGAAATAAAGTCAATGCCCGTCTTCACGGTCCTGAAGGAGGTGTGGTTTGGACATCTGAATGTGCCCTGGCAATTGTCAACAAGATAATATCCGGGAATAGTGTCCCCGGATATCAAACACCGGCAAAAGCTTACGGTGCAGATCTTGTGATGGAATGTGAAGGCGTAACACGTGAAGATATATAAGCTAATGGATATTAATCTATTTATTTGGCGAATCATCTTCTCAGGTCGTCCCGACTTGCGGCCTTGATTTGCTTCCATTTCATCAAAAGAATTATCACCGGCCTTGATTTACATGACGTAATTAGCCCAGGGTGGCACTCGCTTCGCTCGCTTACCCTGGGTTATAATAATAAAACCCTTTCAGGGTATTCTGGCGCGCCTTTAAACTAATCTTCCTGTTTTTTGTAAGAACTACCCCTCTTTATTTCGAAGAGCATCGTAGAAAAAGAGAGGGGGCAGTTTGATGGGATTGGGCTATATGTTTCAATTGGGGTGAGTCATCTTTGCAGACCGTTTTGACTTGCGGCCTTGATCTGCTTCAATTTCATCAAAAGAATTCATCTCCGGCCTTGATTTTCATGACGTAATTAACCCAGGGTGGCACTCGCTTCGCTCATTTACCCTGGGCTACAATGATAAAAACCTTTCAGGGTATTATTTTAAACCAACTGATGATAAAACTACAGACAAAACTCTTAGAAATGCGGGGAGCCCGCTGCAAATCCGGCGGATATGCGGGTGGTTCTTTTTAATGAAATCAGAAACCTTAATTACAAAGGTCAAACATAACTTAAAGTAAAGGCAGGTTATTACAGGGATTGATTTGCAGCAGGCATTTTTGAATACTTTTGATGCTTCAAAAGTATTAACTGGGTGAATTCCGATTGAAATGAGGAAGAGGGTGTTAAAACCCTTCAATAATTTGCACATTGTATTACCTTTATTTAAAACAAGATACCAAACACCGGCTAAAGCTTACGGTGCGGATCTTGTTATGGGATGTGATGGAGTAAGCAGGGAAGATTTGTAATTATAAAAGAATTATCCGGTACGGGATGAGGCATCTCTGCTGCTCGTTCTGACTTGCGGCCTTGATTTGTTTCCATTTCATTAAAAGAATTCATAACCGGCCTTGATTTACATGACGTAATTAACCCAGGGTGGCACTCGCTTCGCTCGCTTACCCTGGGCTACAATAATAATACCCTTTCAGGGTATTCTGGCGCACCTTTAAAAGAATCTTCCTGTTTTTGTACAAACTACCCCTCTTTATTTCGAAGAGCATCGGAGAAAAAGAGAGGGGTCAGTTTGAAAGTTTCGATCTGTTTATGCAGACCGGGGTGAGTCATTTTCTCAGGCCCTTCATACCTACGGCCTTAAATTCAAAAATAGCTTTGTAAAAGTTTATTTTCTCTGTCCTGATTTAAACAAGATACCAAACACCGGGGCAACCCTCGTAACAAAATATGCTGGTGTAACCAGGGACGATCTGTAATCACCCTGAATGCCCTCTGTTCGTATAATTTTCAGACAATAATCGCTCTACGTCGGTACTTTTGTAATACACCTTCCCTCCCACTTTTGAATACGGAAGCATTTTAGTATCCCGCATATTCTGCAAGGTCCGCTGACTGATTTTCAATTCCAGCATAACATCCTGGTTATCCAAGCACTTCTCCGATAAACCACCTACTTTTGTTTTCAATTCTGAATCAATTTTCTGATGCAGTTTTTTTATTTCATTAAACAGTTCATTCACTGTTTTTTCACTGATAAGCATGAAGAGTTCAGACATGATCTTACTATTTTAAATTAATAAATAGTCATCTGAACAAGGCCTCGTCATAATGACCCTACAAAGGTTGCTCAACTAAAAAACGGAAGTTTGGTTTGCGTTGCTTTACGTTGCTTTTTGTGGCAATAAAGTGCTATAAAGTGGTTTGCTTAATAAAAACTGATATTATACGAGTTAGATTTTTTTAAAACAGGTTATTTCTTAAAGTTATTAAATGGTAGTTTTTGATATCCGAATCCTTATAATAAATTTTCGTGACTATAATCTAGCTCTAATTTATATTTGTTCCACATTAACTTAAACTGTATTGATTTGATGTAAATTAGAACGAAATAATGCCAATAGCTCCTTTATTAGAGGCTTTCAACCAGTATTTAAATTATAATATTCGATTTAAAACTTGTACTTTCAACGGTTTTTCAAAAAAATCTATGAATTATTTAAATACTAAAATCAAATTTTAATGGCAAAATATCTGGACACTTCACACATTTCCAGTGAATTAATGGAACTTCTAAAAGAAGCAAAGGAAAAAATTATCCTGGTTACCTATTCTTTGAAAGTTAATACACAAATACAGGAACGACTTAGAACTAAAAGTAAAATTGGAACTCTTGCCGAAATAACCATCATATATGGAAATACAGAATTAAAAAAATCTGAACTTGAATGGATGTCGGAAATAGAAGATATTAAAATATGGCAAAAAAAGAATTTACATGCCAAATGCTACATTAATGAAAATAAAGCAATTATTTCTTCAATGAATTTATATGATTATAGTCAGACAACTAATATTGAAATGGGATTTCTTATCACAAAAGAAGATGATGAGGAAGCATACAATAAAATTATGGAAGACATAAAAGACATGAGAATTAATGGGACGCGAGTAAAACCCTGGATTGAAAATTCAGATAATCCAATACAAACAGAATTTAACAATACTGAGAAAAAGATCAATTTATTACCTTATAATCAACAAATTAAGAAGAAGTTATTAGAGTGGTTACGAGATGATCTATCACCTGTTTACCGTCAAAAATCAAACACTATACTTTCCGATCAGGAAATATTGGAAATAATTAGTTTAAATAATGTAACACCAGCAGATTTAAAACGAATTTTAAAGACTAATATTAAGTTTTATAAATTAAAGGATGAAGTTTTGCGTACTCTTGAAAATGTTAGTCATTTTACTGTTGGAGTGGTTATGGATAAAAGATATCAAAATAATGACTTTAGCTACGATCAAATTCAATTAAAAAGATTTGATGATAATAGTATCAAATGGTATAATACTAAGCAAGAGTTACCAAAGAAAGAGCAAATAGTTGCAGTTAGTTTGAACGATATATGGTTCAACGACTATTTTATTCTTGATGAAACAAATGATATAAATGTTGAACAGACATCACAAAGCAAAAACTTTTCAAATTCCACATACCATACAACTAATGAATTATCTAAACTATCGGGTATTCCAAGTCGCGAAATCAATTCCAACCTTGTAGCAATGCAATTAATGGAAAAAAGAGGTAATGATTGGTTTGCAACTGAAAATGGGGAGGCATTAGGAGCAATACAAAAAGATGGACAATACGGTAAGTTCATTATTTGGCCGGAAGAAATTCTGTCTAAATTAGATATTAATTAGATTAGCCATTAAAAGAATTCTTAAATGGATTAGAATTTACATCCATATATATCAGTAGTCTTACTATTCTTCACATCATTGGCAGCATTAAAGTCTGCAAAGTGTGTTTAATAAATACACTTGTTTGTTATAAAGTGAAAATTGGGGAGTATAATTACATCCAAATTTTAATCAACTATTATCTAGCATAGTAAAAAGTCGGATTATGTTCTCTTAAGAAAAGAATCCGACCACTTCAATTAAGAAACCTTTCAGATTTTAGTATAAAAAAATAAAATCAATTATTTTTATATGTTCCTTTAAATGGGAAACTTACAAACCACAACAATATCACAATTAAAAAAGGTACCATGAAAAACAAAAATCGACTTTTACTCATTCTTTCATTGACTCTTGTTTTACCGGCTACTTTAATGATGATTCTGGCCATGTCCGGAGTCGGAAGTAGTGCGGTTCCCCAAAGACCGGAAGGTCCGTGCGATGTATATGCTGCCGGAGACTGTCCGTGTGTGGCAGCACACAGTACTACCCGTGCCTTGTATGCATCGTATAATGGCCCGTTATATCAGGTCATGCGTATGTCCGATGGGAAAACACTGGACATTGGCGTTGTACAACCCAGCGAAGGGGATCCGGGCGGTTATGCTGATGCAGCTGCACAGGATAAATTCTGTGCAGATACCTATTGCTGGATTACAATTCTGTATGACCAGTCAGGCAAGGAAAATCATCTGATACAGGCTCCACGTGGCGGAACCGGTGCCCCGACAATGATGGGCGGTTTTAACAGCCTTCCTATTGCGGATATGGCACCCGTAACGCTTATGGGACATAAAGTTTATGGTATTTTCATTGAGCCGGGAATGGGCCTTCGTTTAAATGACACCAAAGGAACGGCAGTGGATGATCAGGCCGAAGGTCAGTATTGGGTGATTAACGGGCTTCATTATAACGATGGTTGTTGTTTCGATTATGGAAATGCCGAAACTGACAGCCGGGATGACGGTGACGGAACCATGGAAACCACCTACTACGGTAATGCTCCCTACTGGTATCACGGACAGGATCAGGGACCATGGATCATGACAGATCAGGAAAATAATCTGGTGGGTTGTGTTAATCCTGATCCAAGGGATAAATACTGTGCAGACTTACCCAGCATCAGCTGGCGTTTTGTGACGGCCACAGCCGATGGTGAGCCTCACCACTGGAGGTCAATGGGAGGAAATGCACAAAAAGGCGATCTCCAGGTGATGTACGATGGACAACGAATCATTAATGACAGAAACAGTTATGACCCCATGCGTAAGCAGGGTGCCATACTCCTGGGTAACGGTGGCGATAACAGCAACGCTTCACAGGGTACTTTCTACGAAGCTGCCATGACAGCTCCCGGAACGTTTCCATCCAAAGAAACAAACCAAAAACTCCAGGCTAATATTGTGGCTGCAAAATACGATGTACAACGGGTAAATATTACACCGGCATCAAATACAGGTATGCCTCCAGGACTGCAAACCTTTACACCTAATTCATCACAAAACACTACCGTAACATTTACCAACACTACCGGAGAAGCTATTAAAGATCTTACATTGAGTATATCAGTACCTAAAGGATGGAAGTCTGTGGCATTAAACTCAGAAAAGGATTCGAAGAAATTTAGCGGTAAAATTGCACCGGGAGCCAGTGTAAGTGCAACCTTCACGGTTACTTCAGGTTCAGCCGCTTTTAATGGCGATCTGGTTGGGAATGCAAAATGGATAGGTTCCGCGCAAGGAAAATCACAGTCAGAAACTGCTATTGAAAAGGTAAGAAATGTGAGCCCTGTAAAAATTAATGAGTTCCGGGTCAGCGACGGATCCAACTCAACAAACACCTTCATCGAACTCTATAATTCAGGGAATGATAATATTGACATTTCAAACTGGACATTGACGGAACATGCCACACAAATGCCAGTCTTCACAACAGTTCAGATTCCGGCGAAAACAGAACTGGCGCCTCACAGTTTCTACCTGTTGGGACTTTCCAACTCAGGTCTTGCAGTACCGGTAAAAAAAGGCGAATCAACTATTTTTGTGCGAAGCACAGAAGGCATGTCTGTTGGCGATGAAGTGATCATAGGCCAAGGTTCAAATAAAGAGATCAGGAAAATTGCAGGAATATCAACTCCTGCTGAACCCGAAAACGATCCGCGTCGCAGATGGCGTCGGGGTACTCCGGGTCAGACCAATATCTGGCAACCGGTGCCCGACGGACCCGTCGTTACTTTCCCTGCCGGTTCAAACAGCATTTCGGTTAACAGTGTAGAAGGATTCGAAGTTGGCCAGAAAATGGCGATTGGTTACGGAGCGCAATATCCTGTTGTTGGAACAGCTGTAGAAAAATACGAAGTGGTAACCATTACCAAAGTTGGGAAGCCCGGAACACAGGCCTGGCTCTCGATGGATGCAAAAGCTGGTGACACAAACATTAAAGTATCTTCTGTAGAAAATATTTCTGTTGGCGATAAAATCAGGCTGGATATCGAGAGTGAAGGCCATGGAATAGAATGGGTCGTTGTTAAAAGTGTGGGAACAGCTTCTTCCCGCAGCACATTTGCCGGACCATTAGGTGAAAATGATAACCCGGGAACCGGTCTTGAACTGGAAGAACCGTTGAAATTCGATCATGCGTCTAACATGCCGTTTAGCGCCTGGGGAACAGGGATCAGTTTTGAGCCAAAATCTAAATTCGATCATTCAAGCAATGAACCTGTACTGGCACTCAATTCAAACATCAAGCTGGATAAAGCTCTGGCTAATGATCATGAAATGGAAGAGGTTGTTCTTGACCCAAAAGTGACAACTGCAGGCTACCAGGGACCCCGCAATCCGGATCAGTGGTTCGGAGGCCCGGCTCTTTCTTCCCGTTCGGGCAGCATGGTATTGCGCGATGCAGAAAACAATATCGTTGACGGATTAAACTACGGGGCACTTGTAGATCCTTACCTGGCAGAAGGGTATCAGGCTGTTTCAGGGGCTCGTGAATATGGCTGCTTTGCTCCTACTCCTATCGGCAGGGGAAGCTTCCGCTGGTTTGGTGGCGGCTCCATATCATTGCCGGATATCAGTACAGGTCGTTATCCTGATGGTGCTGATGAAGACAGTAACTGCGGTGATTTCCATACACAAACAAGTACCTCGATCGCAATTGCGTCTGTTAAAGGTGATGAAAACCTTAAAGTCTCTGGTGTAAACGATTTTACTCCGGGCCAGAAGGTTGTTGTCGGAAGTGGTAGCGAAAGTGAAATAGCTACCATAGCTCTTATTGGTACAGCCGGTGGAACAGCCGTAGCTACAGCTACAAAAGAAGGTGATACCGTTGTTCCGGTTGAAAGCGTGGATGGATTCAGTGAAGGTCAAACCATCACAATTGGCAGTGGTGCCAATAGCGAAAAAGCAGTTGTTGCGTCAGTCACCAACAGACGCTTCCGTCGCAACAACAATAATGATAATGGTCCAGGTATCTTTATCACGGTTTCTGCGCCGCTAAAGAACATGCACAATAATGAAGAACCGGTTTCTGGTACAGGGATCACATTTTCAAAACCCTTGGTTAAAAATCATGAGATTGGAACCATTATTGCAAGCAATATTCCGACTCCAGGTGAACCAAATCAGTATTAATTAGAATTATCATTGATAAGATACAATATACAAGAACTCCGCTGCAAATCTTTCAACTTTATTGCAGCGGAGTTCTATATTAAAAGACGAAGGTGCAATGATCCAATATTCACAGGATAAAAACAACTGGCCGTTCTGGCGACTATTATTTACCGGGCTTAACGTACTGGCCATTGGTTTAAGTCTTGTTTTAAGCTGGCACTATTTTACCGAAGGAGCAATGCCGGGCTGTGGCAGTGGTAGCTCATGCGATCAGGTATTAAGCAGTCGCTGGTCAACGCTGGCAGGCCTTATTCCTGTTAGTGGTATGGCACTGGGGGTCTACCTTGCCATACTTGTAGCCGGTTTAAACATAAGTAATTCTGTTGAATTATCGGTTCGACGCCTGTCATGGAGTGTAATGACGTTTCTGGGAGGTGTGATTATTGGCAGCGCAATCTGGTTTACCGTATTACAAAAATGGATCATCGGAAGTTTCTGTATGTATTGTATGACGACTCACATTACAGGCGTTTTATTATCGGTTGTAATAATCCGGAGAGCATTTAAAGCCTATGAAACAACCCAAAAAGAAAAGCACCTGCTGAAACCTACACGCATAGTTATACTTCTGCTGACGGGCCTGATTATATCTGGATTTGTAGCAGTATTTCAGTTCACAAATACGCCTTCTGCTGATGTTCACGACAGCCATACGCAGGAATATACCTTAAACACTGATTTTAAAAATGCCCCCATAATTGGTTCACCGGATGCACCGTACAAGGTTACATTGCTTTTTGATTATCAGTGCTCACACTGTCAGAAATTACACTTTATGTTGAATGAGGCTGTTCGGCAGTATAACGGTAAACTTGCATTTGTACTGCGCCCAACACCCTTAGAACACAGCTGTAATCCTTTTATCCCGGTCAGTACAACAAACTTTAAAAATTCCTGTGAACTGGCAAAAATCGGATTAGCTGTATGGCGCGCGAATCCGGAAGTATTTTCCTCGTTTGAAAACTGGATGTTCACCTTTGATTCAGGTAACTACTGGCGTCCAAGAACGCTTGAAGAAGTTAAGATGAAAGCTGCTGACATTGTGGGTCATGAAAAGCTTGAGGCTGCACTGGCTGATCCATGGATTGAGCGGTATATACAAAGCAGTGTGCAACTATTTGGACAAACGCTACAGAATGGCCGGGGCGCAATACCCAAACTGATTTATGGTTCAAAATGGATTATTCCGGAACCTTATAATGCAGACGAACTGGTAAGCATTCTTCAGGAAAGTCTGGGAATTCCTAAAAAGTGAATTGAGTTACAGCTGTGCATTAATACTTTATGCAATAGACCTTTACTCCTATTTTTGAATAATTCATTTAAAAAGGATCTTTTCATCTGAGAAAAAAGATTCTGCAGCACCTGGTTTTTACTAATCGTACTTTGGTCTTAATTTGGCAAAACAAAAAAAACGTGATAACTTTGTAATTACAATAAAAATAATAGTATTATGGAAGTATCTGTTATTAGAATAGGAAATTCGAAGGGTATAAGACTAAGTAAAAGTCTTTTGGAAAGATACAACATTAAGGATACAGTGGATCTGATTCTTGAAAAAGGGCAAATTGTATTAAGACCATCATCAACACCCAGAAAAGGTTGGGATAAAGCTTTTAAAGAAATGAATGAAAACGGGGACGATAGGCTTCTTTTTGATGATGTATTTGAAGACGAAAACCTGGAAGAATGGAAATAAAACAATATCAAATCATTCTTGTGAATTTGGACCCTACGCTTGGAAGTGAAATTAAAAAAACAAGACCTTGTGTAATAATCTCGCCGGATGAGATGAATAAATACCTTAGAACAATTGTAATTGCTCCTATGACAACCAGTTCTAAAAATTATCCTACAAGAATCGAGGTTAAGCATGATAGTAAAATTGGTTGGATTGTACTTGACCAAATAAGAACCATTGATAAACAAAGAATAATAAGACCTCTTGGTAGATTATCAAAACCGGAAATCAAGGAATTGAAAGCCATAATCAAGGAAACCTTTGTTGATTAAAAAAAAACAAATTTAGCCCGACACGCCCGATATTTCGGAAACTTAACACAAAGTAGTTTTACCAGTCATTATTCAAAATAAAAAGAGATTGAAATGAAATTCAACCTCTTTTCGTGTGAATGCTTATTTAGTATTACCAATTCTGTTATTCTTTACACATCGCTATTATAATTCACCAGATTATAATGATAGATTATGCGGTCAGGTTTTGACCTACCCGTCCGGATTCCATTCTGAAAGAATTTGAATTCCTCAGGTAAGCATATGTATCCATGTAATATGGCATTACATGAGTTTGCATACTTAATAAGCGGTAAAGCTCATATTCACTGCTAAATTTTTGTTTCCCTGACAGAATCCCCATTTTCAGCAACAATTCCCTTTTAATAAATATCGCTGTATACAAAGGCATGTTACCAAATGGGACTTGCCATTTCCTGTTTTTTGATATCCGAAGGGAAAAGATGGAACTCAGGTTATTACTCCCGTTATACAGCATGTTTTTACCGTATATCAGATTGCAATTCCTTTTTTGAAAATTATTGACAATTCGGGATAAACTACCTGTATCATATAATATTTCTCCAGGATTCAAAATGCAAAGTATTTCACCTTCTGTTTCATGTATCATTTTCATCAGGCCGTCATAAAAACTATCCTTTATTAAACTGATTTTCAAGCTTTTTACATCATGAGAATCTGAGGGAAGTTCTTCAGTATTAACCGTTGATTTATAACACGCAAGTATATGCTCAACGTTGCTGTAAGTTTGATTTGCAATTGAATCTATTGTTAGATCCAGTAATCGATCATATTTGATGGTTGGCGTAATAACTGATATTTTCATCATAGTAATCTTAATAAATATTTTCAATCTTCATGCATTTCATCAAAAGCCCGTTTACTGACTAAAGATGCTTTCAAATCACTTGTTGCTTTTACAGTAAATAAACACGTGCTGTAAAAGAAACTCAGGCCGCTTACTGAACAAACGCATTGCTATCAGTAGAATTGCCGTTAACATGAAAGGGAAGGGTGAACTTAAAGAAACCTGTTCAAAAACACTCAAGCCTGCTAACATAGCAACGATTAATGCAATAATGGTTTTATTCATAATTCATATATTAAGTATGAGATATTCAAACTTTTAATTATTGATTCCAATTATCGAAATCGTAGGCACTAATTCAAACAGATTATAAATTTACGGTTATAGGGATATTCTTTCAATTGGTATTTGTACGTAAAAGGAATGCTTAAGAATAGGTAGGGTTTTTACCTAATAACGGAATATGAGCTACACACAAAAAACAGGTATCTGGAATAGTTTAAGTGCGACTGTGAATATTCTGTCCATTACATTATAAAACCAAGCAATTAATAAATATATCAAATAATATAATTATTCTTTATTCGATAAATTATGAGAAAAATTTAGATTATAAACCATTGTATCTAAATTAAAAACATAAAATAAACTACAGTTGGTTCTGTCTTAAAACTACTTCTGTAAATCATAATATGTGTACACAGGGAATAGACTTCCTGACAGTTTTGTCATTGTTCCTTTTTTAATGATTTTAAAATTGCCTTCCAATTCATTTGTGACAAACTGTCTTGCATTTCCAAATTCTTCTTCCGGTTTTTTATCGGTGTAGAATGACAGAAAAATATCTAAAAAACTGCTTTCCATTGGGCATATGGTATAGAAATGACCATCCGGAGTCAGAATTCTCTTAATTTCTGCTATGGAAGCTCTTAAATCGTCTACAAACTCAAGTGTACTTATTGCCACAATGCCATCAAAATAACTATCAGGATAGCTGGTCTTCTGAATGCTTTGTTTTGATATAAAACAATTATCCAGATCACACTTACTGACTAGATCACTTACTACATCTATGCGATCATGAATATCACATGCGTAAAGATTATCACAATGCCGTTTGAGCTCAGGAAGGAATATACCACTTCCTGTGCCCGCTTCCAGGAGATTGTTAAATTCTCTATCCCCAATAAGCTTTATTATGCTTTTAAAACGATAGCGTTGAATATATTTTATAAAAAACTGATAATTCCAGTTTGCATAGTCAACCTCCGATGTACGAGCCACTAAATTTTCTGGCGGAAATAATAGCTTCATCTTACTTTCTCTAATTATGTTAATGAAAAACACATAAACACTTATAATTAAGATGTGTTTTAGATTAGTGAAGTAAAAATGGAGAGAGTTACCGAATTAATACAATCCAGATATCCTTAAAAACTAAATTGTGAATTCTCAATACATATGATTATACAGTTATTCTGAATAATCAGGACCCAAATCAGTTATATATTTAACTTAGTAAAATAAACATCTGATTCAATAAATAAGTTTATACCCTAACTGAAAATATTTTATTGCCTTATTTATAATTACATTTATAAATGTAATCAAAATGTATTAAAAAAAGTAATTATTTCTTGTCAAACTTGCTTCGAACCAGTTTCTTATCCTGTAAGAATTCTATTATATAAACACCGTCTGCAAGACCAGAAATTTGAATCACAGTATTAACTCCATGATAGTTTTGTTCTATTACTTTTTTGCCTGAAAGATTATAAATATACACCATCCCTTCGCTATCTGTATAGTTCAACCATATTTCTTTATGCGCCGGATTAGGATAAACATTAATTCCTGAGTTTTTAATTGCTGTAAAGTTTGTAATAGCTGATACATCAACATAAATCGTATCTGAATTAGAACAGGAATTTGAATCAGTAACCAATACTGAATAGGAATATTTTCCCGGCTCCAAACCAGAAATTTCAATCGATTCGGAAAAATCTCCGGTACTCCACTCATAGTAACCAAAGCTATGTCCTGCATTAAGTATTAATGTTTGGTTCTTTTTAATTAGTGTGTCATTTCCTAAATCGATATAAGGCAATGGCTTAAGCGTAACTATTACGCTGTCTATGTTTGTACATCCATCCTGTTTGACTTTAACATAGTAAGTGCCGGAAGAAGTTATCTTAATACTCTGTGTTTCGTCACCAGTGCTCCAAAGGTAAAATCCATCGATGTCACCAGCATCTAATGTTATGGTATCTCCCTGACAAGAAGAAATTCCATCACCTAATTCAATTTCAGGTAAACTTTCAAAAGTAACCTCAATACTATCACTATTTGTGCAACCTTGATTACCTACAGTAACCCAATAAGAACCAGTAGAAGTTACCTGAATCTCCGGATATTCCTCTCCAGTATTCCAGTAGTAGGATTCAAAGCTATTTCCTGCATCTAAAGATATGGTATCGCCCTGACATGAAGTAATATCATTACCTAATTCTATTTCGGGTAAGCTTTCAAAAGTAACCTGGATACTGTCTGTACTTGTGCAACCATTCTGGCTTACCGTTACCTTGTATGAACCGGTAGAAGTTACCCTTATACTTTGTGTTTGCTCTCCATCGCTCCACAAATAAGATTCGAAATTATTACCGGCATTCAAAGTAATTGTATCTTGATTGCATGCATCAAGGTCGTCACCTAAATCGACCTCAGGTAAACTTATAAAAGTAACCTGTATGGTATCACTGTTAAAGTAACCATTTTCACTAACAGTCAAAACATAATAACCTGATGAGGTAATCATAATAGTATCTGATATTTCACCGGTACTCCATAAATAAGAATCAAAACTTCCATTGGCTGAGATCCAGACCGCGTCTCCCTGACAAGCTTTGATATCATCCCCCAAATAAATTTGTGGCCATTTTATATTCGTTGTATCAAAAGCCCCAAAATCGTATTTTAGTCCTCCAGGTATAACATTTCCGTAAAAATCATTTTCTCCAACATTTGACAATAAAAAGGGAGCAAATAATAAGTTTGAAGCAGAATCTATCAGTGGAGACTCCGGTTTTAATTTGTAGGCATTTAAAGAATTTAATGCATAGGTATCACCAACGGTAAAGCCATTGCCCGGACTAACAAACAACGGATTTGTTTCAAGTCCCAATGGTTTATCTCCATCCATTTCTTGTCCGTTTGCATTATTGCGCCATGAAGACAAAGAGCTGTACGTTGACAACCAATTTATTTTGAAATCGTTAGGATAACCAGAATAATATGCATTGTTTTGAAATACTACCGAATCAGTATTAAACGAATAAGTTGAGTTAATAAGGCTAAGATTATTATCGGACATAAATATGTTATTCCATATTTTTACACCTCTCATATTTTTACCTAAAAAACCGATACATGCAGGACTACCATCTAATGGTGTTTCACCCATGTAGACTGTATTGTTGTATACGTAATTTACACCAACATAATCATCAGTTGTGGCACCCCATACATATATACCACAATAACTTCTTTTTCTTCCATCGTTTTCTGATATATTGTAACGGATTACATTGTTTGCCAATGGTCCATATTCTTTGGCACCAGCAAATTGAGCAAGTAAAAACCCAGCGCCATAATTGTCATGTGAATAACAATATTGTATTATACAATTTTGACAAGCACCATCCAGGTCAAAGCCTCCTCCATCGCCACTTGTCGTTTTATTCTCATATGATTCGCAATATTGAATAATGCTATTTGTACAATCCCAAAACCAAATACCAACAGGACCTCCTGAATTGTTATTTTTGATTCCATTGTTATGCGCAATGCAATGTTCTATCAATGCACTATCAGCACCAGCGACCATTATGCCGCTACCTGTGTGAGGGCTTACCTCAGAATTTCCCGGATTATGATGTGCTATAACATTTCGGACTATCAAATTGGTAAACTTTCCTTTATCCAGATTCCGTGTTATTGCAATTCCATTTCCTGCAAACCCTCTTATTTCTACATTTTCAATCAGAAGATAATTTAAATCTAAAATTGAATTATTTGAAACTGAAATCCCTGAAGCATTCGAAGTAGGATTCTGAGTGGTACTGTCACCTTCGAGTATTAGGTCTCTAATTTCAATACCTAATCTAATATTTGTTTTATTTGGTGCCCAAATTTCAAATAAATGACAACCTCTTGCCTTAAGTGTTGCTCGATCTGAACCAAATGATGTAAAAACAAGCGGATATGATTCAGATCCGCTGCTTTTATCACACCTTAAATATAGACTACTATATGTTGTAAACGTTTTGCCACCTTCAAAATAAACAGTATCTCCTTCTGAAAAACCCTGATCCTGGGCATATTCTGTAACTTTATCAATACTAAACCAAGCCTCTGATTTAGCAGTTCCACTATTGGAGTCATTACCTGTTAAGCTAATATAAAATCCTAAGGGTACAGCATTTTGACTAACACTGTACAACAACATTAAAATGAGAACCCTTCTAAACGACTTCATATTTTGTGCTGATCTTAATTTTATCTCGTTAATAAGTTAGATGGAGCAATTTAAATTATATTTTTTAAATATATTTAATTTACTGATAATAATAAAGTTGCAGATTAATACATAATTTGGTCAATTAGTGTCAAAATACAATGCCTGATAATACAATTATAAAAAGATATTGGCAATTTAAGTAATTTATAATCACTGTTTCATTGAGTTTTTTAAAATTAGTTTTATTTAAAAAGGGTATTGATACGTCTAAGTACCACTTATTTATCATCCGGTGAAAAATTATGGATATATATACGAGTATATTGTTTAAGTGCTATAGAAATTCTATGCAGGCAAAACCAAATATTTATCCAGCATATCAAAAGGGTGCATCATTAGTTTTTTATTTCTAAGTCCTAAAATTCCAAGATCCTGACATAAATTAAAATATGTACTTTTTGTATCATTTTCGCAATACACTTTATAACAGTAATCTGTTAACCCCTGGTAATTATGATTTGACTTTTGAAATAAAGCTACTGACATTTTATTCAAAGAATCATCGTAAATAATGAAAGATTCAACTTTACCATTCAAATATACGCAGTAGCCTTTTAAAATACCTTCCAGCACCATATCAATGCCTTCAAGACATTCATAATAATCCAATAAAAACCCATTATTAATCTGTTTTACCCATAATTCAAGACAGGCTCTCACAAAGTTGACATTTGACTCAGATATTGGCTCACATTGAATATCATATTCACGTAATAACTTATTAATATGATATCGTTGTTTTTGATATTTCTTTCCGTATGCTCTTAAAAAGTCCTTTCTACAATATATATAATCAGATTGATCCCTATGCTGGAATACATTCAAACTAAGCTTATCATATTCATTTACTATAGCTTGTGCCTGTGTTTTGTCTAATGGCTGAATTCCAAATCCATGATTGAAAATATCCTGTGCATACAAATGAATAAAATCAGGATTCTTACTCAACTGGATAACGAACTTTTGATTGTACCTGGTTTTACCTTCCAGACAATCAGGCCATCTTTGGGAAGGTATATAATTGTAAGTCTTTCTGAATAGAAATAAGTTTAGTATCGAAGATTCAGAAAATGTATAATCTTTAAAATCAAAGTCTTCATGATTAGAATCAACAGAATAATCATTCCATTCCGTTAATATGTTCAAATTCTCCTGAGTCATAAGGCTTATTATTAATATAGTCCCCATTATTTATAACCATACTTACAATGCAGTTTCAAACGGCAACTAAATTTAAGATAATGAATACGTTATAACAAGTACTGTGAATATTTTGGGGGTAATTACGTAAATCCTCCCACCTATTTCTTCATCAAGTCAATTATATTTTTTATGAATTAAACATGAACCCTTTGTCTAAAAAATACTAGGCAATATTTTACTTTGATAATCTTTTTAAGTCAAGAAATCAGATTAAAGTTGTTAGCAAATACAATTACATTTTCGTCAGAAAAACGTATATTTTTGAATGGAATTTTCTAAATTTGAACTGCAAATTGAAGCAAACTGAAGCGCATTTTGTACAAATCCGGGTGGGGATTCGGGAGTTTTGCTTAATTTCAAAAAGTTAAACAATTGATTTTTAATTGATTAAAAATCGGGTGCCGTTCCCTCCAGTTCTTCAGTTAATCCTTAGATTTAATCACTTTCTCTTTCTGCGAAATAAAGGTCTTGTTTTATGTTCTCCATCATTAATCACACCGTAACTGGAATGATACCAGGCACGTTCATGGAGATAATAAAGCACTAGCTTAATGATAACATCAGCAGCACCGATAGCCATTCCAAAATCAAGATTTCCTGTTACAATCCAACCAATTATAAACGTAGTTAACGATGCTATAATTCTCCATGTTATTGCTTTGGCGAGGTGTCGTTTTGGTAATACTGACATATAATTTTTTGTTATTCTTTTATTACAATTCAAATAATTGTACAAAATAATCAATTATAACGAAACAAGCCTAATTGTAAAATTAATATGCCCTGAAGAAAACATTTGCGAGACTAATCTATTCTGAATAATAAACTACTTTGTTTATCTTTGAAACCAATAATTACGTGCTTTTAAACACATTAGAAATATAACGTTACATTATAAAGAGACCTCACATGAAAAAACTATCCAGATTTTTACTGACATTGATACTGTTAGCTTTAATATTTGCGGCCATCAGTAATCCTTCCAGGGATGAATTCATAGATTTTTGTAAAACTGAATATGTCAACGATTCGGATTCAGGACTGGAAGGTATTATATCCCGGATTGCCAAAGGTGCGGTTGGAACCATTGCTTCACAGGCCACCCGACATAACTATGTTATTTTCTCGGTGTATGATCTGGCAGATGCCAAATTTGTAGGCATATACGGAAATTTTTTTCGTTTGGATAGCAACTAGACCCCCAATAAAGCTATAAATATATAATGAAAGATTTATGTGAAATCACCCGAGAGTATAATAACGACAAATCTTTTCCTTAATTAAATACGCACAAAACGTACTTTAGTTGTCATTCAATACGTTATTATAAAGGTATTGAGACATATTTGTTTCTGATCCAATTAAAAGAAACTACTTTTGTACAAATTTTAACTCCATAAATTATGAAACACTTAATTTTATTTTTTGCTCTTGTTTTAACTGTATCATCGTGTATTAGTAAAAACAAACATCAGGAAGAATTAACTGCTGTTCGTGACAGTTTAAATACTGTAGTAGCTAATCGTGACACAGAAATAAATCAGTTTATTTCTGATTTTAACGAAATTCAGACAAACCTGGATTCTATAAAAAAAATAGAAAACCTTGTAAAAGTTAAATCTGGTAATAAGGAGATATCATCAACAACAAAAGATGAGATCATTCAGGATTTAATCCAATTGCAACAGTTGCTGGATGAAAATAAAAAGCTGGTCGACAAGCTTAAAGGAATGCGTGTTGCAGATTCCAGAAAGCTCAAAAGCTTACAAAAAACAATCAGCCTTCTGGAAAAACAAATTACAGATAAAGATAATGAACTGGCAGCTCTTAATGCCAAAATAGAAACTTTAAATATTGACGTTTCTGACCTTAAGTCAACACTGGAACAACTTAATCAGGAAAGTGAACGCAAATCCAAGGAACTTCTTGAACGTGAGAACATGATGAATCAGGCCTGGTATATTGTTGAGTTTACCGATTCACTTATCGATCAGCAGATCGTAGAAAAAACAGGTGGTTTTATTGGACTAGGTAAAACACTAAAAGTCAGCCAGTCTCTTAATAAAGAAGATTTTAACATGGTGGATATACGTTCATTCAGTTCTGTTCCGGTAAATGCAAAAAAAGCTAAACTCCTGACC
This sequence comes from Quyinboa ferrireducens, assembly GCF_042436675.1. NCBI lineage: Bacteria > Pseudomonadati > Bacteroidota > Bacteroidia > Bacteroidales > Quyinboaceae > Quyinboa > Quyinboa ferrireducens. The sequence goes on from NZ_JBHMVA010000012.1 coordinate 116,059, forward strand.
GTTCATCCTGAGGGAAGTTTTCATTTTGAAAATGCAGAAAAACGTGTTGAATCATTTGTTATTGATGATCCTCAGGCATTTTGGAGTGTTTCAAAATACCTGGTTATAGCCAAAGATTAATCTGATTTTGAATAAAATACAATAGTAGCCGTCGGATGTTCTCCGGCGGCTTTTTTCTTATTTTTATTTCAAACTCAACCTACAGCTTTTGTAAAGTCTTACATTTAGAAAATTTATTTCCCTTCCTTCAGCTTTTCACGTACGGCCTTTACTTCTGTTGATGACACCGGTTCAGCCTTATTTCCGAAGTTACTACGGATGTACGTCAGAACTTTAGCAATTTCTTCATCCGAAAGATGCGCAAAAGGAGGCATCGGATTGGAATAATATTCACCTTCTATCTCTACATCCTCATTAAATCCTTTAAGTACAATATCAATCAACTTGGTTTTGTCACCCAAAACGAAAGACGTTTGTTTTAATGGCGGTGCAAGATTAGGAACCCCGCTCCCATTGGCCTGATGACAAGCCAGACAATTCATACGATAAACCTGTTCACCTGTTTTGGTCGCCTCACCAGTAGTATTCTGAGCATAGCTAACGGGTATTAAAAACAGTGAAAATAACGTCGCAACCAAATAACTGTGTTTCTTTACGTAATTCTTCATCTTATTGTTGGATATATTGATTTCTATTTATACAAAATACGGTATATGGTTCCGTGAGCATCGTCTGACACATACAACGAACCGTCAGGTCCCTGGGCCAGACCACAAGGGCGGTGTACAGCATCGCCGGGCGAAACCACATTTTCCATGCCGGCAAAATTATCGGCGAATATCTCCCATTCTCCCGTAGGTTTTCCATCTTTGAACGGTGCAAAAACCACATAAAATCCTTCCTGAAGTTCAGGAGCACGATTCCATGAACCATGAAATGCTACAAAGGCTCCGTTTTTATATTTTTCAGGAAACATATTACCGGTATAAAATAACAATGCATTCGGTGCCAGGTGACCGGGAAATGCCAAAGCCGGATCAATAGCAGGCCCATCATACTCTTTTTTTCCGTCTCCGCCATATTCCGGGGCCAGTATTTTTTTGTGCTGAATCTGATCGTAGTACATATATGGCCAACCACAATTGTCTCCTTCTTTAAGGGCATACATAGCTTCTGAAGGTAAATCAGCCGATTCCTGAGTTGTGCAAAGATCCGGAAACAAATCATGCAACTGATCTCTTCCATGCATCATCACATATAGTTGATTATCCTGTCTGTTCCAATCCAAACCTACCACATTTCTTAGTCCGGTAGCAAAACGTATTCCGTCCTCGTATGACTGATCCAATCCATCTGCCTTGAAACGCCATATTCCACCTGCCTGCTCAAGAATAGGACAAGGATCTATTCCGGGAGAACCTTTGGTTCTGTCCCTCTCCTGACATGCATTTGAATAAGCACCGATATTTACGTAAATGTACCCGTCATCGTCCAAAGTAAACGATTTGGAATTATGCTGACGCCTGTCAATCAGCCCACTAACTACCACCTCCGGTTGATCCGGATTCAGCACATGTTGCTTATCATCCAGTTTATAACGGTACACAGTACTGTTTGAACTTGCATACAGGTAATCGTCATTCAAATGAATACCGGTTCCGCCATAATCACCAAATCCTGACTGTTCATCTGCACGTCCATCACCATCTGTATCTGCTAAAAGCAATATGCCTTTGCCATCCACGGTACGATTCAGTTTTACATAAACTTCGCCATTTTGTGTGACGGCTATATGACGTGCCCTTCCTACATTGTCAGCAACCTTTAAAGCTGAAAATCTATCAGGCAGTTTTAGTTCAGCATTATCTGCATCAGGCTTAACACCTGCACCATTGGCTTTATTATTCTTTGCATCCATGCAATTAGTCATAACAAGCATGAGACCCAGTATTACTGTAAAGATGTACGTTTGTTTCATGACAAAAAGTTTTATGTTTACCGGAATAAGGATTGATATAGTAAAAACAGAATTAGACGCATTATGTTTGATTTATAACTATTAATCTCAGGCAAAATACATTCAGGCACTTCAAAACTCTTGCTACACCCAGGATATGGCATAAAAAAATGAATCCACGCATTCTTTGGACGAAATCTTAAAGAATCTGAAATACGTTAAGCTTTGTGAATTTAAATTATTTAACAGTAGTACTTAAATATTTGATTTATTGAAAAATATATTACAAAAGGCTTGTTTTTAAAGGGTTTGAGCAGGTTTAACGGTTTTTGATTTTCAAACATGCCATTAAATTTGCAGACCATATTGTTTATTTTTAAATATATGGAGGGTTCTTTATGAAAATTCGCACACACCACTTCGTCCTGATTTCCCTTCTTACCTTAACCTTGTTGACATTACCAAACACATCCATCTTTGCTGCCGGAGTTGAATTACATACTCCTTTTGTCAGAATTTCTGTTCCACCAGGCGAGTCAGTTGACTACACCATCGATGTAAAAAACAGTACGGGCGAAACTCAGAATATTCCGCTTTACGTGACGGGTATTCCTAAAAGCTGGACCTACAGCCTTAAAGGTGGCGGTTTTAATTTACAGGAACTTTCATTGCTACCGGGTCAGACAAGAACCGTGATGCTGAAGGTGGAAATACCGCAAAAAGTTAATAAGGGTACCTATAAATTAAATGTAGTTGCTAAAAGCTACGATGTATTACACCTGCAGATCAATGTCTCCACCCAGGGAACATATAAAACCGAATTCACTACGAATCAGATTAACATGCAGGGTCACGCAAAATCCAAATTCAACTTTACTACGAAACTACGAAACCTCACAGGCGAAAAACAGGAATACTCTTTCCACGCTTCTCCACCGGAAGGCTGGAATGTAATTTTCAAACCAAATTACAAACAGGCTACTGCTGTAGAAGTTGATCCGAACAGTACCTCAAATGTGTCCGTTGAAATAAATCCACCGTATAATGTACAGGCAGGAACCTATAAAATCCCGGTGGAAGCATCTAACAGAACTACATCGGCTTCACTTGAACTCGAAGTGGTTATAACCGGATCATACGACATGAACCTGTCAACACCAACAGGCAGGCTGAGTGATGAACTGACTGCCGGAAAGGAAAAACGGATAGAATTAACGGTTATCAACACAGGAACAAGCACATTAAAAAATGTGATTTTCAGTGCATCGAAACCACAAAACTGGGATGTTAAGTTTGAGCCGGACACATTAACTGCCGTAGTTGCAGGAGGAAATTCCAAGGTAGTGGCGATAGTCAAAGCCTATGACAAATCCATTCCGGGCGATTACGCCGTCAAATTTACTGCAAGAACCAAAGAAGTCTCATCGGAAGCAACATTCCGGCTCATGGTAAAAACCCCTATGTTATGGGGATGGTTGGGCATTTTGATCATTCTGTCCGTTGTTGCAGCCATATTTATTCTGTTCAGGAAATACGGAAGGAGGTGATTATGGATCACATCATTGAAATTTCAGATCTAACGAAAAAATATGGTGATTATCCGGCTGTAAATCATTTGAGCCTGAACATTGCCAAAGGTGAAATATTCGGACTGCTCGGGCCAAACGGTGCAGGTAAGTCCACTACGATTTTAATGCTGATGGGCCTTACCGAACCTTATTCTGGCCGAATCAGCGTGTGTGGGATCAACCCGGTAAAGCAACCAATTCAGGTGAAGAAAAAGGTGGGTTATCTTCCGGAAGATGTAGGTTTTTATGATGACTACAGCGGACTTGAGAATCTCATATATACCGCACGTCTTAATGGGCTGTCAAAACACGAAGCTGAAGAAAAGGCTAACCTTCTGATGGATAAGGTCGGTCTTGGGCAGGAAAAGAAGAAAAAGACCGGAAAATATTCCCGTGGAATGCGGCAACGCCTCGGTTTTGCAGATGTGCTGATCAAAGATCCGGAGGTTATCATTCTGGATGAACCAACCCTGGGAATTGATCCCTCAGGAGTAAAAGAATTTCTGGAGATGATCGTGGAACTGAGCAAAAAAGAAAAGATGACCGTTTTGCTTTCCTCACATCACCTGTATCAGATACAAAAAGTGTGCGACCGTGTGGGCATATTTGTTAAGGGAAATCTTCTGGCAGAAGGTGATATACAAAGCCTTTCCGCACAGCTTTTCACTAAAGAAAATACATTTATTGAGGGCGATATAGATATTTCAAATAACATTCAAAAAGAGTTGCTGCTTAAGGGGCTGAAGAATATTGAGAATATATCTGAGGTAAGGTTTGATAATAACCACTTCAATATTCGAGCACAAAAAGATGTTGCTGCAGAAGTGTCCAGATTTGTCATCAATAGTGGCGCAGGACTGCTTAGCCTGAATAAAAAAATCCTGGGACTTGATGACATTTATGAACGCTATTTCCAGGGTGCAGAGGCAACTATATGAATACAGTTAGCATTTTAAGCAGATTTAGTTGAATTTATAATTTTTCAAGCATGAAATCCAGTACAATACAACAAAATCCGGCATCAGATTTAACCTCATTTAGAAACTTTTTCTCATCATCAGGAAAGATTAAAAATCCATTATCGTCCACGTTTTGGAACATGGTAAGGAAAGAAATTTCGGATCATGTAAGAAGCTGGAGGTTTATTATACTTCTGATAATTATTTCTCTCACCTGCCTGGGCTCTCTTTATGTATCACTTTCAGGTTTTGCCGAGGTGGTAAAAAAAAGTGCTTCAAATGATGAGTTCTTTTTTTTGAAGTTGTTTACACAGTCAGACGGAACCCTTCCCTCTTTTTTTGTTTTTGTCAGTTTTCTGGGGCCGTTGTTGGGAATCAGCATTGGTTTCGACGCTATTAATTCAGAGCAAAACAGGGGAACTTTAAGCCGGATTCTGGCTCAACCTGTACCACGCGATTATGTTTTGAATTCAAAATTTATTGCAGGCACTGTAGTGATTGCCATCATGTTTTTCTCACTAAGTTTCCTGGTTATTGGAACCGGGCTGTTAGCACTGGGAATACCTCCCACACCTGAAGAATTTCTGAGAATAATGGTTTATACGCTTATAAGCGTCATTTATGTTTCCTTTTGGCTGAACCTGTCAATTCTGTTTTCTGTTAGATTTAAGCAAGCGGCCACATCTGCATTGTCAGGCATCGCAGTATGGTTATTTTTTACCGTATTTTATCCGCTTCTGATGAATCTGGTTTTAAAGGGAATACAACCATCAAGATACGCTTTGCCCAGAACAATCTTCAGATATGAAACATTAAAATACGGACTTACGCAGATTATGCCAAACGAGCTGTTCAGTGAGATCACCTCTACTCTTTTAGTACCTTCAGTGCGCAGTCTGGGCCCCTTAACCCAGGGACAGATACAGGGCGCCATCCCGGGCCCTTTACCTCTGGGACAAAGTTTAATGGTGGTCTGGCCTCAACTTACCGGACTGATTGCGCTTACCCTCATCTGTTTTCTCATCTCCTATTACATGTTTATGCGACGTGAAATACGGTCAAGATAAGCATAATTAAAAATACGAAAAAATATAAACTCTGGAATAAAGAGATAAGAAATGCTTTCGTGCTTGCAGGTATGCATTTATTGTTAATTTTATAGCCTGCTAACGAATATAATAATGAAAGAAAAAGCGCTTAAGACGATTTTTATCATATCTCTTTTTTTGATTTCGGCCTTGAATCAAAGTCAGACACCGGATTTCAGCATGATAGGTTTTGCTACGCTCAACGGTGGAACAACCGGTGGAGAGGGTGGTCAGATGGTAACGCCAACCACATTTACCGAATTAAAGCAGTATGTTGAAGCGACATCAATACCTTATATTATTCGAATTACCAAAGAATTTAATACCGGTGTTGATACGTGGGTGGATGCAGATGGAAGTATCGTAAGCAGTGATACACCAGGTGCCATAGCAACAAATTTTGGAGCTGTTTTACGTGTAGGATCCAACAAAACACTCATCGGCATCGGTGATCAGGCCTTTTTTAACCGTATAGGTCTGGTGGTTCAGTGCCAGTCAAACATTATCATCCGTAACATCCGGTTCACGATGAAAGATGTTCCTGCAACACGCGACGGTGAATATAAGATTCTGGATACGGACGGTGTCACCACAATCGGAGATCCTGACTGTATAGGTATTCAGGCTGACGCAGAAAGTATACCTGAAGCGGAACGCATCAGCCAGCACATATGGATTGATCATTGCGAATTTTATAACGAGAATATTGATAACAAAGACCGGTACGACGGATTGTTGGACAATAAGAACAATGTACAAAACATGACCATTTCCTGGTGCTATTTTCATGATCACTCCAAGGCTATGTTGTCAGGGAAAGGCAGCAGCGATGATTATAACCGGACCATAACCTTTCACCACAACTATTTCTATAGAATCTACGGTTCGAGGCTTCCTCTTTTGCGGTTCGGGCAACATCATTATTTTAACAATTTTATGGAGGATTGTGAAGGTGATGGTCTGGATCTGCGCATCAATACCAACTGTTACATCGAAAACAATTACTTTAAAGACTCAAAAAAACCCGTATTCGGAAAACTTTCAGAAAACGGTCAGGGCCTGCTGGTTAACAATATATTTGAAAATTGTAGCAGACTACCGGAAGGGATTTCAAATATTAACGGTGCAAAATCTGATCCTCTGAGCAGTAGTGAGGAGTTTGTGCGTGCCTGCAATTTCCTGCCTTCAGACCTCTATGATTATGCAGGAGTATTAACTCAAACTACCGATGTCCCTGCTATTGTGAAATCATATTCCGGTGTTGGTAAGATATCTGATGAATATACAAAGATGAAGCCTGCATCATCTTCAACAGCCAGATTCATGGCTGTTGAAAATGGCATTCAGATTATTACAGATCAGGATGGATTTTTATCTGTTTATGCAGTAAATGGCTTAAAACTTTCTGAATCCCGAATCACTGAATCCCCTTCAATTATTCCGGTAAAACATCGAGGAATATATATAATAACATTTTCTAACGCTTATAATACCCAAAGTAGTATTCTGACGATCCAGTAAATAAAAGAGGCCGCTATGTGCGGCCCCTTTTGTATTTATTTTTAATTAATTATTACAAACTTCTTCGTATAAACCTTGTCCTTTGTTCGAATCACAAACATATATTGACCAGGATCATATGCACCAAGACCAATATATACCTTGTTTTCTCCTTTCAGGAACATCTGCTGACCAACATGAACAGTTCTTCCGGTCATATCAACAATCCTGTAGTTCAATACCTGAGTTTCAGGAATTAGAACTGAAGCGGTAAGATTATCTTTAGCCGGAACCGGGAAGAGTGAAATGTTGAGATCTATTGGATCTATGGCAGACAATTCATCACCCATTTCTGCTTTTTTCAGATTAGCACCATCCCATGTAAACGGAACTGTTGTAGCAGGGAATGATATTGCTGCAGATTTTTGTAAAGCCGCACCCGAATAATACATTTTAAACGGATAGTTAACCGGTAACAATTCAAGTGTTGCTTCTCCGTTTATGTCAGTTGTTCCAAATGTTTTCCATCCTCCGGCATAATATTCGGCTGTACCTCCGTAAATCGGACTTCCACCCGGATCTTCAGTTAAAGTAACGGTAACTAACGCCGTCTGATATTCAACATCTGGTAGTGTTGAAATATTCTGACTTTTTTGTAATGTAGCGCCTCCATAACCAACTCTGAACGGATAGCTTAGTGGTAATAGTTCCATTACAGTTGGTGTTGTTCCTGATCCAAATGTCTTCCATCCACTGGCATAATACTCAGTCGTTCCGGTTAAAGGTGTTGTACCGTCTGATTCATAAAAATCAAAGGTAGCTTTAACCGTATTGAATACCACATTTGGATCTAAACCTGCATTCTGACTGGCTTCTTTCGTTGCTCCTCCATATCCGACTTTGAACGTATAACTTACAGGTAATAGTTCCATCGTTGCAGGAGTTGATCCTGAACCAAATGTATGATAACCACCGGCATAATATTCTGTGGAGCCGGTTAAAGGAGTTACACCATCACTTTCGTAAAGATCAAAGCTCACATTTACAGTGTTATATACGATGGCAGGATCCGAAGATATATTCTGACTTATCTGTTGTGATGCACCTCCATATCTTACAATAAACGAATAGTTTACCGGTAACAATTCCATTGTAGTTGGTGTTAAACCTGATCCGAATGTTTTCCATCCGCTGGCATAATATTCTGTTGATCCAACCAATGGAGTCACCCCATCACTCTCAAATAAATCAAATGTTGCCTTTGCAGTCTGATAGATTACAAAAGAATTACTGCTCAGATTCTGACTTTTCTGTAATGATGCCCCGGCATAATACATCTTAAATGCAACATTACCAAAACTACCGTCCATAATGCTTAGTATAGAGCCATTTGAATTTGTCGTTCCATCAACATCATACCATCCACCAGAATAGTACTGGACTTCGCCGCCAGCTATTCCTTTATTTGCGCTGTTGACAAGCCTGATATATGAGATGGTTTTTTCCATTTCCGAACCTTCAACAGTCAGTGTTTGCTGAACAGCAGGATTATCCACGTTACCGAACCTGAATGGATAATTACCCGGCAAAAGATTCATCGTCGGTTTTGTAAATGGTTTCCAACCACTTGCGTAATACATAATATCACCTGTAAAATGAAGTGTTACCGCTGTGCCTGTAAAAATAACAAGTGGATCCGTTCCAACGTTTTGTGACTTTTGCAGGCTTGAACCACCATAGTAAACTTTAAATGCATAATTTACAGGAAGCATATCTATTGTTGCTGTTGTGGTACCAAATGGCTTCCAACCACTGGCATAATACATTCCGTCGCCTGCAAGTTCTCCACCGTCAGCGTCCAGTAATTTCATGGTAACAGCTACTGTATTGAATACAACAACCGGATCACTTCCAACATTCTGACTTTTTTGCAAACCAGCACCACCATAATAAACTTTAAATGCATAATTTACAGGAAGCATATCCAGAGTAGCAGTTGTATTACCAAAGTCTTTCCAGCCACTGGCATAGTATTTACCATCACCTTCCAGTTCAGTTAAGCCATCTGAAGATAAGAGCTTCATGGTAACTGCAACGGTATTGAATACCACAACCGGATTATCTCCAACATTCTGACTCTTCTGCTGTGAGGCACCTCCATAATAAACCTTAAAAGCGTAATTTACAGGAAGCATGTCGAGTGTGGCAGTGGTTGTCCCAAAATCTTTCCACCCACTGGCATAATATTTACCATCACCCACTAACTCTGTTAAGCCATCTGAAGATAACAGTTTCATGGTAACTGAAACTGTATTAAACATCACAACCGGATCAGTTCCCACATTCTGACTTTTCTGCTGACTTGCACCACCATAGTAAACTTTAAATGCATAGTTCACCGGGAGCATTTCCAATACAGCAGTGGTCGTTCCAAAATCTTTCCAACCGCTTGCATAATATTTCCCATCACCGGTCAGTTCTGTTAATCCATCAGAAGAAAGCAGTTTCATAGTCACGGGAACCGTACTAAATACGACCAAAGGATTATCGCCCACATTCTGGCTCATCTGCTGATAAGCGCCGATATAATTCATTTTAAATGCATAATTACCGGGCAACAATTCTACCTCAGGTGTATTACCCGTTGCATCTGTTACACCAAATGCCTTCCATCCACTGGCATAATATGTTGCGGTTCCACCTTCGAGACCAGTACCAGCAGAATTTTGTAATCTTACCACAACTGCTTTTGTCTGGAACAGAACCGGAGTTGTTGTCGCAATGTTTACGTTGGACAATTGCTGATAAAAACCTGCCCAGTTCATTTTAAAGGCAAACTTTGTTTTATCAGTGTCCAGCATAAGAAATATATTTCCATTCACATCCGTAATACCGGCTTGCTTCCAGCCAGCGTCATAATACGTGGCAACTCCACCCTCAAGGCCATTCCCTTTACTGTCAATCAGTTTTATGTGAGCCAGACCTTTTGCCATTGAACATCCTCCAATCGTTAGATCTACCCTTTCAGCTCCTCTGAAATTAAATGTATAGGTTCCGGGTAATAACTCCATCGAAGGCTTATTAAAGAACCTACTGTCACCTGTTGAACCACCAAAAGAAATATCTCCGCCATAGTTTAACGTCACATTTGTTGTATTCCATGTTAAAAGATTTCCATCAACCGGAAAATTAATTTCAGTTTTGTAGTCGGTTGTACCCTGATATTGCATACGGAAAGAGAATGTTCCGGGAAATAATTCGGCCTCTGTTTCACCTGGGTTAGAACTTCCTGTATTCCCTCCCGGAAACCACCATGTTCCTGTACTTGAACCAGAGCCATAAGCTGGAGATCCACCATCCAGAGGTTCACCACCGCAGGTTTCAAGCCGCAATGTCAACAACTGGGTTTGAAAGCTATAAATGGAACTCAACTGCTGTGCCACAACACTTGCGGAATTATTGAACTTCATCTCATAAGAAAGATTCTCATTAGATCCGTCCCTGATATCAAGCAAAAGACCATCGGCATTGGTTTCTCCGGATACAAACCACTGTGTTGGAGATGAATATCCTCCACGGGCTTTACCACCGGCTAATGGATTCCCATCGTGATCCAAAAGCTGAAGCTGAGAGAAAACTTTTTCAATGCTGGTTAATCCATGATAATCCATTTCAACGACCATTGATCGCGGATCATTCCACTTATAACCAATATGGAATGTCATGGTATTTCCATAAAAATCGTTTGGAAATAGTTCCCTCGTATTCCAGATGCCATCCGTTGCACCAAAACTGCGCCAGGATCCACTTGCACGGTAGTCCAGATAACCTCCGGACCAGTGAATGGTAATACGTGTAGTTGAGAAGTTAAACGTATTACCTTCAGGGGCAACAACAAATTCAACCCTGTCAGTACTCGTACTTTCATAAATAGCAAAAAGCCTGTAAGTATCACCTACAGTGAGATCAACACTTGTCCCGGCATCATATTGCCCAACATAATTGGGACCTTTAAATACCTGGTACTTTGCTTCAATCGGATTTCCCTGGCTGTCGTACGTATTAACCAATACGGTCGCACCTTCAGCAGAAAATCCCAGTGTCAACAGAAATAAACATAACAATAGAAAGGTTTTGTTCTTTTTCATTGCAAGATTTTTGTGATTGCAAATAATTTATTAAGTAAGGGATAAGTAAAAAATTACTAAGGTTAATCAGGTATGTTAACCTGAAGAACAGAGAAGAACATTCATAATATTCTAAGGCCAGATTGTTCAGACGCGGTTTTTAACGTTATAAAAACTGCAGAGTGAATGTTACAAATTGAATTTATGTATGGGTGATTTAATATTAAGGTATAATAATTCCTTGTTAATGGAAGATATCAATGTATATGTCAAAATTTGAGAATACATTCAAAGTGGGGTTAACATTTAATTCTCTGCATTTTAAGACATCTAAATTTAAATAAAAGTAAATTAATTACATATGGGTAATTCATGCACTTTTTACCTTTTTTGAATAAAGTAAAATCAATGCAACCATTTCCATTCTATCACACTCTGTTAACCATTAAATCTATTAAAACAATCTGATATGAAACTTTACTTAAACCTACTTATTTTTACAATTCTTATTCTTATCATCAGCTCCTGCGATACTGGTAATTATGAAACCGGATTTTATACATACTGAGATTTTCAAAGTATGCAGGGTATTCCGGAAAATGAACAGTATAAAGATTACGGAGAAAATCCGTTTGTAAATGTAACTGATGATCCTGTTTCCACATTTTCGGTTGATGCCGATGGTGGTTCATATGCCAATATGCGTCGTTTTATTAATTCAGGACAAGTTCCACCTGTTGCATCCGTAAGAATTGAGGAATACATCAATTATTTTACATTCGATTATCCTGAGCCAACAGATGGTGAGAATGTGTCCCTGAATTCAGAATTATCTACCTGTCCATGGAACAGTGAACATTACCTTTTACGACTCGGCATGAAAGGAAAGAGCATTCCCGTTAATGAATTACCGTCTTCCAATTATGTATTTTTGATTGATGTATCCGGATCCATGAGTTATGACGACAAACTTGAGACTCTCAAAGCAGGGTTTAAAACCATGGTGGATAATCTGGGTCAAAATGACAGAATAGCTATTGTAACTTATGCCGGTCACGCCGGTGTGTTACTCCAGTCAACCTCAGGATCAGAAAAAAGCAAGATTAAAAAAGCCATAGATAAATTGGGTGCAGGTGGTTCTACTGCCGGTGCTGAAGGCATTAAAACAGCCTATGCCATTGCAGAAGAAAACTTTATTGAGGGCGGAAACAACCGGGTAATTCTTGGTACCGACGGTGATTTTAATGTTGGTCCCTACTCTACCGAAGACCTTGTTGAACTTATTGAGGAAGAACGTGAGAGCGGTGTTTATCTTACCGTTTTGGGTGTTGGAACCGGAAATCTGAATGATTACATGATGGAACAGGTAGCCAATAAGGGCAACGGGAATTATGAATACATCGATAATGCCAACCAGATAAAAAAGGTATTTACCTATGAACTTGCAAAATTCTATACCGTGGCTAAAGATGCCCGCATACAGGTTACATTTAATCCGGACAAAATTGAAAGCTACAGACTTATAGGTTATGAAAACAGACAGATGGATGATGAAGATTTTAAAAATGATTCTACCGATGCCGGTGAGATTGGTTCAACTCAAACCATTACAGCACTGTATGAAATTGTGATGAACCCTCAACATACCGATGGAATCTATGCTCAGTTTGACTTCAGATATAAAAAACCGAATGAGGAACAAAGCCGGTTGATCTCACATGAGGTTACTTCAGAACCGGTAAATCTGGCTTCAGCATCTGAAAACATGCGGTTTGCAACAGCTGTAGCCGGATTCGGATTGTTGATGAAAGAGTCTGATTACATGGGTACCTTGAACAAAGAGATGGTGATCGATCTGGCTATAAATGCCAAAACATTTGATCCACACGACTATCGTCAGGAATTTGTTAGATTAGTGTCAAAATAGCTTTTCAGAGCTAAGCGGAAGCAGGAAAGTACAACTCTCCTCTTCCGCTTTTCACATTTTAACAGAATTTGATTTTTATGCAAAATTTTTATCTGTTATTTAAACCGAATGCATAATGACTGGTTGGCTAAAACTGAATTTATTTTTTCAATTCCTTTATTTCAATTCTAAAACTCATCTGATTAGCAAATTCTGTCCATGGAGCCATACTGGAGGCCCTGGAAAAGCTCAATCCACTTTTCGCCTTCCCAACAGATAAATGAGTTGTTTTATATTCACTTGTCCAACTTGCAAGAGTTTCTAAAGTGACGATAAAATCATTATTAATTGTAATGTTATAGCCTGAAAGGTCAACGCTATCCCAGCCTTTTTCCTTCTTTGAGATAAATCGTATATCTTTTGTATTTATAATTTTCTGAGGATATTCATCTTCTCCACTATAAATCCTAATTCGGTATAAAATACTATCACAATAATTTTTTCTTATATGGAAATAGAACTTTTCTAATAGAATTGATTTATCGTTTCTGAACAAAGTGCCAATTTCAGCGCCGTTAATTGCTTCGCTCCATACCCAAGCCATTCTTCCAGCTTTTTTAGAGCCTATATAAACAGGTTCTTCATTAGAAGGTTTTACAGTAATTTCCTGAATTTGAATCCTTTTTTCTTTCATTTTCAGATTCAATAATTCATCATGCATTTTTTTAAAATCTCCAACCTTAAAATCAATACTAACATATCCTACATGTGAGAATCTAATTATCTTTTCATTATCAACTCCAGAAATGTCTATTTTATACATGCCATTACTGGAAGATATAGTTCCTTTGTTTAAACCAACAACACCAATATTCACATATGCTAATGGAGTATAATTTTCATCTGTCAATTTTCCGGAAATACTTTGGGCATTAATTAATATTGGCACAAAGAGTAACATCAAATAAAGTAAAGTTCTTTTCATTATTAGTTCTGGTTTATTCGTATTAATTAATTTTTTAATCTATCAAAATATGAAAATTACGACTGTATGTCAAAATATTACTTTTCCCAAAGCTTAAAGCTTTGAGAAAGTATTTTACGGATAACAGTAAAACCGGCTGCTTTTATCCTTTTTCATGTTTAAGATTTCGGCATTATTGAACCGAACCTCGGAATTATCCTTAATCTGTCCTGTTATTTCCGACATCATACACCTGACATTAACATTACTTCTGTCAGCATCCAGATTTATTTGGTCAAACGATCCGTTATAGGCATAGAACCGGGATTCTGACAACATGGCATTAACCACATGAATTTCAGTATTTCTAAATCCGCTCAACTCGCTATTTCCACTTCCCTCATAATTTAGAGTGTCTGATTTCATGTCATTGATCCAAACATGACTTTTATTTGAAATAAGGTTAACAACATGAGGATTAGTAATATTAACGGTCAGATTAATATATGCATCTGACTTTTTAATAAATAGTGTGTCATGTGCTAAATGATAGTTTATTTTAACATCATTAGTATCCTTTCTGACCATAACCGTGATTTCCGTGATTTCTCCACTTCGTACTGTTACAGACTGTTCGTCAACAGAAATATATTTAAACGATGGAAGTTCCTCAGATATAGTTTTAAAATCCATCTGTTCCCTGTGCCTGGTTTCGTGATCAAATTGAGTAAGATATATTACAAAACCCAGGAATATCAGTGCCAGAAGACTTATATAAGAGAATAGAATTATTTTACTTGTTTTCATTGTTTTATACATTTTTGCAGGTTAATAATTATGGGCTCCATCTCCTCCTTTGAAAGATTCAGCAGATCAACCTTTTTTATAAATTCAGGTAGCTCCTGCTCAAAAAATTCTTTCTTCCTGTTATTCAGGATTATCTTCACGGCATCGTCATTGATAAAAAAGCCAATACCTCTTTTATTACTGATAATATTATCGTTCTGAAGTTCAGTATAGGTTCGCATTACGGTATTGGGATTAACCCCGATGTCAGCTCCCATCTCCCTTACCGAAGGTAAACGATCGCCGGGATGATATACTTCATTCAGAATCTTCTCACAAATGGTATCACCAATTTGCTGAAAGATACTTTTGGTATTTTTAAATTCCATATTAAACCTCCTTCTCCTTTAACCTGAAAAATGCAGATGCATGTAACACAAGAGTTGAAAAAACCAAAACAGACGTAACTATATTCATCCCTGTTTCTTTTGTTATATCAGGATCAAAACCATGTGCATGTGTAAAACCAAATATTTCATCCAGGATCCAGCCATATAACCAGTAGGTACCAATAAGCACTGCAAGAAAAATGAGGGTCTTAAATAGCGGAGCTTTTGAAAAGAAAGCAGATCCGGTAAACGGAATGGAAATTAAAAACAATACCATGGCATAGATAGTAACCTCTCCTTGTGTAAAGTGCACTTCCTTATGGATCATTTTGAATGGCGTCCAAAGGTTATATCCCAACTCATAATGAGTAGTTGTAAAGCTGTTAAATATGGCTCCTGCAAAATTGGCGGCCAGCCAAAACAGTACCGGAAATACAAGGATATAGATTAAAATCCTGAACAAAACTTCAAATAAATATTTTTCGGTCATTGAATTTGGTATCAGCAGATAATCCATGGTCTTTTTCGAATTTCTGAATGCAGGAAAAGCTGTTCCGGAAAACACAATTCCACAGATTGCAAAAAGAGCCAGAAAAAGAGCGGATTGTTTATTAATATCCCAGCTTCTGTAATTGCGATCCACTCCGAGGATAAAAAGGGTCACTGCTGTAATGGCAATAAATAATCCTACCGAGGCGATTAAAAGAAAAGACCGTTTCATGATCACTTCGCGCCTGATGAGTAAACCGAAACGTTTGATACTAAAAATGGATTGTATACTATTCATAATCATAAGCTTTTTAGTCGAAACTGATGCCTTTGGTGGCTGCATTAAATAAAATCTCAATATCCAGGTCGGTCTCCTCTCCGTTTCGTGGAGTGACAATCTTATATCCACCCGGAACCGCCTCCTGATACAGTGGTTGATACTTATCCGGATCTGTTACCGATTTAAAAGAAAACTTTTCTGTAATATCATAGATGCTGTGGTTCAGTATAATAGTGCCCTGATCCACAATGATCACCTTGTCAATTAT
This sequence comes from Quyinboa ferrireducens, assembly GCF_042436675.1. Classification (NCBI taxonomy): domain Bacteria; kingdom Pseudomonadati; phylum Bacteroidota; class Bacteroidia; order Bacteroidales; family Quyinboaceae; genus Quyinboa; species Quyinboa ferrireducens. The sequence goes on from NZ_JBHMVA010000012.1 coordinate 132,340, forward strand.
GGTCTCAATATCCTTAACCTGATGCGTTGATATCAGTACCAGCTGATCTTCAGTCAACGCACCGGAAATCACTTTTCTGAATACGGCCTTTGAAGGAATATCCAGGCCATTGGTCGGTTCATCAAGGATTAAAAGCTTGCTGCCACAGGACAAAGTCACTGAGATCAGAAATTTCTTTTTCTGTCCATAAGAGAGCTTGTTAAGCTTCCGTCCCGGATCCAATTCAAAATCCAAAAGTATCCGGTCCATTTTTTGGGTGTCAAATCCGGGATAAAACCCGCGAATGGCACTGACATAATCTTTCATGGATACTGAAGGCAATTCAAACTCTTCCGGAATAAAGAAAATATCCCGTAACAATTCAGGGGTTCTGCATCCGGGCTTAAAACCCAGAGTCTCAATACTACCTTTATCTTGTGTTTGTAACAATCCGGCAATGAGCTTCAACAGTGTTGTCTTGCCGGCACCGTTTTTCCCTAGCAGGCCTACAATACTTCCTCCCTGAATATCAAGGGTAAGCTGATTGTATAAAGCCGGCTGTTTACGGTAAGCAAATGTGAGCTGATCAATTTTTATCATGTTCTATCGTTTTGGTGTATTAGTATATTAATACACTACAAATTAAAATGGTTTATTTGGAAAAAGCAAGTAAACGTTAAAAAATAATCAGATTATGTTGTATTCCGGAGGTTTTCTGGATACTTCATTAAGATATTTTGTCTTCGGGTAACCCACTGTCAGAGCTGCAAATACCTGATGTGTATCCGGAATTCCAAAAGCTGTTCTCATTCCTTTACTACGTTCCATGGCTTTCACAATAAACCCGATGAAGCAACTCCCAAGACCGGCTGAGTGAGCGTAATGTGTTGTATATGTTGCCCAGATTAAGGCATCATCTTTAGCCAGACTGTATTTACCCTTAGTACCATGAAAAAGTAACACCAATGGTGCACCATGACAGATTTGGGATGGGTTGGTTTCCTGCCTTTTAGTATATTTTTGCTTGTATGCTTCCAGGCTTTTTACGCCGTACTGAGGAGAAATAAGATTTACAAAGGGTGAGATTATCGGGTGTGTCAGAACTCCTATTGCCTTTAACAGTGTTTTAGCCGTAAGGTCATTCAGTTCCTGAATTCTCGTTCTGTCCATTACAGCTGTTACCTGAACCGTTCTTTTATTACTGGCAGAAGGATAACGGCTCATATTTGTAATCATATCATCCAACAAATCTGAAGGTATAGCTTTGTCTTTGTAAGATCTGCAACTTCGTAAGTCTGCAGTAAAATTACGGTATCTTAAGGTATCAATACCTGAATTCATCACTGGCAACACATCACCAAACTCGGGCTTTACAGCCTGTTCAGGGCAAACAGCCACACAGTGGCCACAATGAATACAGGAATCATTAATGTGCCAATGGCCTATTTCAATGGCGTCTGAAGGACAATCCTTCACACACTTCATACATTGGGTACATAAATCGGATGCAATAGCAGGCATATTTTTTAAACGAAAGTAATCATTTTAAGAAAACAGTCTTAGCTAAAGCCAATAATAAGGCCATTTCTTCGTACGCTGTTCCCTACTTTTTTCTTCTTTCAAGACGGGAAAGATAACGTTCTTTTGCTTCCTCAGCATCAGCATCCTTATCGATATAAATTCTGGTTTTAAAATCGATGATTACTTCCTTGAGGTTATTGATATCAGGAGAAACAGCTGTGGGCTGATTTTTTTTATACATGTTATTAGCCATAACTAACGTTTTAAATTTAAATATCGAATTCATGGTAAGAGGAAGTATGCAGCGTGATGGTGCAACATAACTCAGGATGGGAAAACGATCTTAACGTTTAAATATACGACTAATAAACCTGAGATGTCCCCGGTAAATTCAAATAATGATATAGTTTATAGATAATTAACTAAAATCGATCCACAGAATCATATATATTGCGATACAATAGTACTTAGTTGATTTTTATCCACAACACCCGATTGACGCCAAAGACTCTGTCCGTTTTTAAAAAGTGCTAGGGTTGGTACACCACGAATCTGAAAACGCGCTGCAATTTCCTGGTTTCTATCCACATCTATCTTTATGACCTTTACCTTTCCTTCCATTTCGCGTGCAAACTGAGCCAGAATAGGTGATTGTACTTTACAGGGGCCACACCACTCTGCAAAAAAATCAATTAAAACAGGTACATCTGAATGAATGAGTGCATTAAAATTTCCCTTCATGATATATAAAAAAATCGGGCAGGCACTGCGTCCTGCCCGGGTTTAAATTATTATGATATTTTAATGGTTTTTGCCGGTTTTGGTTTTACCTCTTCCCTTTTGGGAATACTGATATGCAAAATTCCATCTTCGTACTTAGCGGAAATTTTTTCAGCATCCACAACTTTTTCAGATACACTGAAACTACGCTGGAATGACTGATAACTGAATTCCCTTCGGGTGATTTTCTCACCTTCTTTTTCTTCGTTTTTAAACTCTTTTTCGGATGAAATTATCAAACGTCCATTGTCATAGTCTACTTTGAAATCGTCTTTTTTCATCCCTGGTGCTGCAACTTCAATCGTGAAGTCGTTATCGGTTTCTTTAACATTTACAGCCGGTAAGGTTGAATTCATACCAGCGTAATTGAAATTGTTCCAGTCCATCAGATCTCCTTCAAAAAATCTGTCCAGTAATGAAGGAAAGGATGGAAACATGTTGTTCTGATAGTTATCAGATGATTTTCTTAACAGTGACATAATTGAATCCTCCATTTTTTAGTTAGACTTATGTTTTAATTTCGACACTAATTAATCAAAGGATATGCCATAAGATACGGGTACAACATAGCGGAAATATCACATTTATTGTAAATATCTGGATGTCAGTTTTTTCAAAAAATTATGTTTTAAACGGCAATTTATACTTTTTAACTATCTATGCCAAAATGACTTACACAAACAATTCAACAATGAAAATTTGACACTGAAATTTATTTTTTTAATCGGCTCAGCCGGAATATTTTATTGGATTCTTATCTGATGATTCCTGTCCTATCCAACCCAGATGCGTGTGCTTAAAATCATCCTTGTGCTTCAGCCCGTATCCAAATATGCGATCCATAGAGCTGTGACCGAACAATACAATTCCAATGAACAGCAACCAGTGAAGTTCCAGAAAATAACCAGTCAAGGCAATAATTAGAGCGAGAGCACGATGATGAAACAGGTTATATATTGCTGCTCCTATCCGTGGTCCGGATAAATAGCCCAGCATGCTAAGGTCAGGAATCAGCAGACAAACCCAAAAAAGCCACCAGTTGAATCCCAACACAAGCGACATCACGTATGCAAAAATCATTAAAGCTGCCTCCTCAAGTCTGATCATCTGAGTCATATTCAAACAATTAAGTTTTCCTGATCCCTTACCATCTCTTCCATGTAGAATTTTGGACATATGGCATCGTTAAAGTACGCATCCATGGACTGAACCAGTTTACGCAACCTGCTTTCAGTTTTAAGATCTGTACAATTACCATTTGCATCAAATTTTTCCTTAACATGAGCTACGGAAATGGGTCCCGGAAGAATTATCCCTCCTACATGCGAACAGACACCCCGTAAACTTTCCAATGATTTAACAGCTCCAATTTCACCACTGGCCACTCCTAGCAGGGCAATGGGTTTTCCTGATAACACGGATGGATAGCCAAGATTTTCTATAATCAGTTTTATCACACTACTGAATGATCCGTGATACTCCGGTGTGGCCAGAATTACACCTGTAGAATCAGCAACAAGATGTCGAAGACGACTTACATCTTCTGAGTGATTTTTCATCCCCGGAAAGGGCAGTTCATAATCTACAGGATTAATAATGTTTACTGTAAGATCCTTCGTTTTTCGTATCTCATCAACCAGAACTTTAACAACCTTAGATGTATAATTTCCCGGCCTCACACTGCCAATTATTATAGATATAACTTTTGTCATAATGTTAAATATTGTTCTCTAGCATAACAATCCTCAACCCATAATGATCATTACAGTTTTGCCAAATCCTTCAGTTAATAAGTTTCCTGTCTGAAATCAATGCACGAGAATACGCAAGGAATAAAAATGCATTAGACCTTTGCCTGGTATTTCAGGAAGTTTTTCTCGTAAGCATTGAAAATGATTCCCAGGCATACCACTTTTGCTAAAAAGGATAAACCGTAGATTAAAGAAACAGATAAAGTCACGAAGCCCTAATTTTTCCCATTTATCTTTTGACTTTTCCCTTTTGACTTTTCCCTTGATCTGTCAAAACTTTCGGTAAATAAAAACATGTATTTCTTTAGTGGTAATGGAAGATTCAAAATCATCGTAGGATAAAATAACATACTCAGAATCAGCCTCAGCAGAACCATTGCCAAGATTCACCGCATGAACATCCACCCATATTTCGTCCTCTGTATTTCGCAGATTGTATCCAACAACCGTTGAAGCACGCATACCACTTTCGTTGGTATTACCATCAAAATTAAAGAATCCTTTTGCTGCAGTCCCACATGGAATTTTGTAAATATTAAAATAAAGTAATTGGTCAGGAATAGGATTGTTATCTTTATCCAGTACTGTAACAGTAGCTTTCAACGAAACGGTTATTTCCGGTGCAACCGTATCATCACATGGGTCCATCTTAGTATCAGAGCAAGAAAATAAAAGTACCGCCATCGCTGTTACCAACAAACGAACCGGGGAGATTTGTGAACTTTTCATGGCAACTGAAAATTTGCAAGTTTTATGTTGAAGTACATAAATTTACGTCATTTTCAGTAGTTTACGAAAAATATCTTCTTACCGGAAAGCGGTACTTTCGTCAACTATTTTTGAGCATCTATAATATTGTTCTTCTTCTTTCATGCTTTTAAAAAGGTGACCCGTTCATCAACCCCTTCTTTGAATGCCAATATCATAAACAACAATTCTAATCCATTTGCTACGACCTTTTTATAAATAATTAACACGAACAAAAAAAACCGGTATCACTTGAATCCTGTAACGCTAATATCCTTTTCAGTAAAGAGATTCAGAAGGATAAATATTTACAAACATCGTAAAACCTGTAGATAGTATTACACATTCTGAGGAATTATTTCACGTTTTATTCTATAAGTGACACTGTTTCTCATCTTTCAAATTTCTCTGTTGAATACACTGTCAGAAGGATATAAACGCCTTCACATTATTTAATACTTTTTTCTGGTAAGTGGTCCTTTTATTGGTACATCTTAAAACCGAAACATTTACAGACAGACAAAAAAAATACAAAAATGAACGCCGAAAATAGTTACTTACCAATAGAAGATTACGGATTAATAGGCAATCTGCAAACCGGAGCCCTGATTTCCAAAACAGGATCCATTGATTACCTGCCCTTCCATCGGTTTGATGCTCCACTAGTGCTCGGATCTTTACTCGATGCAAATAAAGGTGGTTATTTTTCTGTTGAACCGGAAAGCAAGGATATAAATCATAAACAACTCTACCTTCCGGATACTGCAGTCTTACTGACGCGATACCTGGCAGAAGATGGCATAGCTGAATTAACCGATTTTATGCCACCGGTATTTATTGAGGATAAAATGATTCTGGTCCGAAAGCTCAAAGTCATAAAGGGAGCTCATACATTTCTATTCACATTTAAACCGGGATTTAATTTTGGACGTACACCGTTTGATTATCATGTAAAAAAAGACCGGATTATCATTAGCACAGATAATGGTGAGAAGCTGATCCTGAAAAGTAATCTTGAATTCACGTTTCAGGATGGACAATTTACAGCTAAGGCTGACCTCGAAACCAAAGATGAGGTGTTCGTAGTTCTCATCAGTGGTGATGAAGAAGACTCAGTGATAGAACTGAAACCATCTTCCTACTTTACAAAAAAACTATTTACTAAAACCATTAATTTTTGGCACAAGTGGATAAAAAAATCATCATATAAAGGGAAATGGCAGGAGATTGTCAACAGGTCTGCCATTACACTTAAAATGCTGACTTCTTATGAATTCGGATCAACCATAGCAGCAGCTACCCTGGGACTGCCGGAAGTTATTGGCGGAAACCGTAACTGGGATTACCGCTACACATGGATCCGTGACGCTGCGTTTACCATGCGCGTGTTTTTACAGCTGGGATATATGAACGAGGCAAAACATTTTATTCACTGGATTGAGGATCGTTGTAACGAAATTAATGATGCAGGCGATTTGAAACTGATGTACAAAGTGGATGGCGGAAAAGATATAGAAGAAAAATCACTGAATTTTCTGGAAGGCTACAGAAAGTCATATCCTGTACGAACAGGAAACGGTGCATACAGCCAGTTTCAACTTGATATTTACGGGGAACTTATCGATACCATTTACCTGTATAACAAACACGGAGGCCCTATCAGTTATGAATTTTGGGTCAATTTGAAGAAGTTTGTCGACTTTGTTTGCGACAACTGGAAAACAAAGGACCGTGGAATGTGGGAAGTGAGGGACGAAAAACGTGAGTTCCTGATTTCAAAAGTCATGTCGTGGGTTGCCATAGACAGGGGAATACGGATCGCGGAACATCGTTCTTTCCCTGCGCCACTGGAAAAATGGAGAAAAACACGCGATGATATTTTCGATGACTTTTATAATAATTACTGGAATCCGGAACTCAAAGCATTTGTGCAGTTCAGGAACTCAAAAAGTCTGGATGCTTCTTCTTTACTAATTCCACTGGTAAGAATTCTTAGTCCGAAAGAACCAAGATGGATGTCAACGCTTAAAGCAATTGAGAACGATCTGGTGACCGACACACTTGTTTACCGGTACAGACTGGACGAAGGGGCCAGTGATGGGTTCACAGGAAAGGAAGGAACATTCAGCATGTGTTCATTCTGGTATGTAGAATGTCTGGCAAGTTCCGGCGAGAAAGAAAAAGCTGTACTGGCATTTGAAAAGATGCTGGGATATTCTAACCATCTGGGACTGTATTCCGAACAAATCAGCATGAAAGGAGAACAGCTAGGGAATTTTCCGCAGGCCTTTACCCATCTGGGACTCATCAGTGCAGCCCTCCAACTGAGCAAAACAAAATAGATATAAGATACAAGACATAAGACAAAAAAATGGATGATATGAAACTGAAGGGAAAAGTGGCACTGATTACAGGTGCCTCAAGTGGAATAGGAAAAGCAATCGCACTTCGTTTTGCTGCTGAAGGCGCAACAGTTGTAGTGAATCATTTTAATCAGGAAGATAAGGCCAAGGAAGTGGTAGAGAAGATTCGTTCAGAAAACGGGAAAGCCATTTATATTGAGGCAGATATCAGTGACGAGACGGCAGTCAAAGCCATGTTTGCTAAAATAATGGAAAGGATAGGCACACTTGATATACTTGTGAATAATGCCGGAAGACAAAAGGATGCTCCGTTCTGGGATATGTCATTACAGGATTGGAATACTGTAATAAATGTGGATTTGACTGGTCATTTTTTATGTACTCGCGAAGCTGCTAAACTTTTTCTGCAGAAAGAAACGCATGAAGATGAAATGCCCGGCAATATCATATTTATTACCTCGGTTCATCAGAATATTCCCTGGGCACAACGCGCCAATTATACAGCAGCCAAGGCTGGTGCTTCCATGCTGATGAAGACCGCTGCCATGGAACTCGCACCAAAGAATATCAGGGTCAATGCTGTGGCTCCCGGTGCTGTAAAAACAGCCATTAACATCGAAAACTTCAGGGATCCCAATGAGAAAGAGAAAATACTCCGTAAAATACCGTTCGGAAAAGCGGGAAGGGCTGAAGATATTGCTTCTGCTGTTTTATGGCTTGCTTCCAGTGAAGCCGGATATATCACCGGTGAAACCTTATTTGTTGACGGAGGAATGGAGCTCTATGCCGATTTTGCCCACGGAGGATAGATCAGACGTTTCGTTCAGATAAACTTTATTTCCACTTCTCCACCCTTCTGCGCCATCTCAAATATACCACTATTCTGTATCGTGGTCATTGTTTTAAAACAACTTTGGGTGAGATCGCTGAAAATTTTATCCTTTTCTTCGGGAATACAATCCATATGAAAATAGCAATGCAGATGGTTTTCATCTTCCTTATCATATTGGATTATAAATGCCGCATGTTCCGGGAAAACCAGGTCATCATAAGCGTACATAATATTCAATCCGGTGGATTCCTTAACTATTCCGCGCACCTTTTCTAAATCGTAATATGCCATGTCTTTTCTATAACAGTTTGAACCACATACGTAACTGGTGAAAGAATTCGGCATCATCGGCAGAGCGACATTTTACCAGCTGCATATTTATTGCATCTTCGAATTCCACATCGTTAAATTCGAGCCATTTTAACATCTCCCTGCGGGTTTTAAACTCTGCACATTTATCTCTCAACTCTTTGCTGGAGATCGCATCTCCCAGAAACTGAATTGCTTTACTCAGGGCCATATTTCAAAAATTTAAATTTCACATGATGTTGAACTACACGAGTTGCAGGAACTACCACACGAGGGAGTTGTCTCAAAAGCCATCTGTGATGAAAAAAGCTCCAACTCTTCATCAATAAAATAAAGTATATTTTCCTGTAAATCATCTCCTTCAGCTCTGTAAACATTAATTCCACTCTCTACAAACAATCCCAAAGCCATAGGCGGCATTTGCTGACTGATAACCGCATAAATACCCATCTTTTTCAGGCCAATGCTTATATTTCCCACATCCTCACTTATCGACGAGGTTTCAATCCACTCTACCATTCTTGAATCGGTATCATATACAGAAGCAAACTCTGCATTATGAAAACTTTTTGCCAGAACATTCCTTGAACGCTCAGTATCAACCACCGGAATAATCACTTTCATATGCGTTATCTTTTATATTCTGATCCGGTTTAAACAATACAAATGCCACAAATTAAATTAAAATGAATATCAACAGGTTAGACAACATCATAGTGTATATATCCTACATTTTTGTAGGAACATATTCAGAATTCAACATATTTGTCGTCTGGAACAGAACCTTTCAGAGTCATTATTCCCCTGTAAGCGAAAAGAGAAAATGAATTGAGAACAGATAAAAAACCCGGACGATGAATGCCCGGGTTCTGCTTGTATGAATGAAAATACATACATCTACATGTATGAAAAAGAGAAGTACTATTTTATAATCTTACCGGCACGCACCTGCTTATATTTTTCCCAGTTGAAATTGCGCAGAAACTGATCGGCAGCTCTGGCACCACGCACAAAAAGGTCAATTTTTGCTTCTTCCGTGATCCCAAAGTTCAACCAGTCGTGTTCACCGATATCAATATTCTGAACCAGCATTCGTAATTCCGGATTTTTAAGTATAAACTCATAATCATGCAGATGCCTTATGGAATTAAAAAGAGCACCAAACAAGCCTAAAGGGCTTTCCACTGTATTGGCTTTATTGCGATCAACACCAAGTTTTACACCAAATGTAGGTAAACGCGGAACCGTATTAAACTTATGAAATAAATCTATGGGAAAGTTCGACATGATGCCACCATCCACAAAATAAGCTTTTTCAGGAACGACTCCTTTAAATTTGGCCATATCGTACCACCGGTTCATGGCATCAGGTCCCTGTGGCAAATTATCTATGACCAACGGTTCAAAGAAATACGGAATCGACATTGAAGCCCGTACATAATACGCAGGATTTATTTCATCGGCATTTGCCCAGTATAGCGACCTCATGGCAGGAAATTCCACTTTAGTTTCTGTTGTAATATCCGATGCAATCACAGCAAATTTTGGCTTCAACCCCTCTAAAGTTCTGTCCACCCCATCACGTATTTTTAACCCGTCGGGCAGGCTGATGAACTGATCAAGCAGATCTTTGGTGGTTACAATACCATTTTTCATGAGCACATCAGCCAGCCACCGGTAAAAATCATTCCCCGGATTCAAGCCAAGACTGTCAAATACGTTATCAATCACCTGCATTCCTTTCCAGATAAGCTTAACGCGTTTGGCTTTTTCCACTACGGCCTCAATAAAATCTTTGGAATCCTTATCACCATCCACAAAATCGTACAGATTTTTCGATGCTAATACGTTCAAAAGCTTTTCATATTTCGACTCATTGATATTACCTAACGAGGCTAACAGCAATGCATTGATTGACCCGGCTGATGTACCCGCCAGACTGAAAAAGCGGATACCCATTTGTTCCATCACATAAGTATAGCCGATAAGCGCAACACCAAGAACGCCACCTCCCTCCTGCACTAACTCCACATATTGGTTCTTCTCTGAATCCACAACGTCAGAGTATATTTTTTTATCAATTCCATCCTGCTTCAAATTACGCAAGGTCATAAAGACCTCCGGATTTTCTGTAAAATCTGAAATTTCCATAGTAGTATAATTAATGTTTACAATATCTAACCAATCAGAAAAATGTAGAGAGTAGCAACCTGGAGGATGCAATTGCAAGTTAGATTTAATTTAATGTGGGGAGAATTTTTAGTGATAATCAGTCAAATATATGTTAATAAAAACAGAAAGTCAATATAATTTAAATGACATTAAACGTAAGACTTAAGAAATAAGATTGGTAAGCACCTGTCAGAAGCAATAATTTTAATGGCTGTTCTCTGTTAAGTTTTATTTTCATAACTTAGCCTGATAAACGAAATATCCTTCCGAAATGAAAAAAATAGTTATTGTTGCCATACTTTCAACATTTCTTATTGGTTGTCAGCAGAATATATCAAATAAAACCATAGTGTTAAAAGCCTCAGGTTATGTGTTGGCTGAACCGGACCAGGCATCCATTGATCTTAATCTGAACTGCGTGGATAAAAACATGGAAAAAGCCAAATCAAAATTGATAAATAAAGCCAATACGGTAAACGACATACTCAAAAAACTGGGCGTCGATGAAAAAGATATACTCACAACCAGTTTACGCTTAAATAAAGAATATCAGTGGCGAAATAATTCAAATGTATTCACCGGATACAATGCTTCATCACAGGTTCATGTGGTGATCCGGAATCTGGATATCCTGGGCGACTTTTATACCCGCTTTCTGGTTATGGAGGACCTCTCCATTGGGAATTTAACTTACCAGCACAGTAAAATCGACAGCCTGAGCAACGAAGCTTACCTGAATGCACTTGAAAATGCCAGCATACTGGCAGATAAATTATTGACAAAATTGCCTGAAACCAACAAAACCATAGGCCGGATTAGTAATGTAGAACTGTCAGTTTCTGAAAATACAGAAACAGCTAAAATGCTAAACAACTTTGAATCTGATAAAAATTATAAGACGCAGATGCCAGTCAGCACTGGGAATATGGCAGTAGAACAAACCTTATTCGTAGAATATGTTATTTACTAAACCTGTTGAATCATGAAAAAGATAACAGCGGTCATACTACTTATTCTCGCAGTTACTGCCTGCAAAACCACCAGTGGCTTACCTGCATCAGAACGGGATGGCAGTTCCTTCGAAAGGGCCATCATTGTGAACAGTGTTCCAGAAGAATACCAGTATGCCAGGGAAAACTGTGAAGATTGCCAGTTTGTTGGACAATCACTGGTATATGAACGTAAAAAACCTTACGACATCCTTGAATTTAAAACCCAAACCGGAGAAACCATCAAATACTATTTTGATATTTCGAAGTTTTTTGGAAAAGATTTTTAAATTAAATCTCTAGTATACCCATGTACAAATGCCTGTTTATATTAATCCTGTTAATGAATGTTACACTGCTAAAATCTGAAAATGAAACTGAAAAGTATATTAGCAAAACATTGGAACGTTTAGACAAACTCCTTACAAAAGGGACCTTTACAGATGGATATGTATTTATGAATAACGATACTATAGCCACAAAACTACTTGCATTCAAAGGCAGAGCAAAGAGTAACTATTATTTGTTTTGTATTTCAAAGGATGCCAGTGATTCAGTCAAAGTTTACAGGGCAAATGAGATAAAAGGATATCAAATTGACGATAATTTATACTTGTCACATTCATCGCAAGGAAGTGATTTTTTTATTCAAAAGATTAAATCCGGCAGGGTTGATCTGTATGAACGGGATTATATTCCTTCGGACAAACACTTTTTATATTATCTGAAATTTCCGCAGTATAATGATCTAATGGTCATTAGCCCCTATGAAGATAATTTTAAAGTTTGGGAATATGATAGAAACAGTTCATCTGGTGTCAGGGGGCAGCAAACAGCCATTATTGAATCTAAAAAGATTCACCAAAAATTTAAAGTTTTTATCAATCAATACTTCGGGGATTGTGGTACGGTAGTTAACCTGGTTCAGGCTGAAATATTTTTTATAGCCGATTTACCTGAAATTGTTGAAACCTTTAACAATTGCGATAAAAACTAATCGGGAACATTGTGCATGACATACAGCTTAAACCAACGATTGAAAAAATCTGCGTTTATCGGCGAAATCTGCGGGAAGTCAAAATTAATCAAACGCCAGCGAATTAAAGCGCCGTATACCGATCCGATCAATCGTTCCTTTGCCTTTATAGTTGCATAAAAATACAACCAGTTCAGCGATTTCTTCCGGTTGAATGAGGTCTTCTGTATTGATGTCCGGTCGGACTTTTGAAACCATTTCTGTATTTACACCTCCGGGTGATATCATATGAACCCGGATTCCCAGTTCCTGAACCTCTTTAGCTAAGGCACTGGTAAAACCGGCTACAGCATGCTTGGATGAGGCATATAAACTCTGGTTAGGATAGCCTTTGTGATCCACCACCGATCCTATGTTGATGATTACCGGACGGGAAGTTTCTTTCAGGTAAGGCACAGCCTTTTGACACAGGAAGTAAGAAGCCTTAACATTGACATTAAAAATAGTGCGCCAATCTTCAATGGTACTCTCAGCAAATGGCCGGTTCAAAGCTATACCGGCATTGTTAACCAGCACATCCAAACGGCCAAAATGACTGATGGTTTGGGAAATGATATATTCCGGGGCAGTATCATCTTCCAGATCAACTGCCACCGGTAAAATTTCTACATCTGAATTTTTGAGCTCTTCAGATATGATTGCCAGACTTTCATGAGAACGTGCCACCAGTGCCAGATTATACCCATCCTGAGCAAGGGCAAGCGCAATATGCCTTCCAATTCCTCTGGATGCTCCGGTTATGATGGCCACTTTTTTCATGCTTGTCAGGCAAAGGTATTTTGTAACAAATAAGTTTCTGCTTCAACACTCCAGAGGCCGTTATGAGCCTTACAGATTTCATCGAGTTTTGCAAACAAAGGATCTGTTTTTCCTTTTTCAGCGAAATCCGAAATCGCAGTTAGCGGCATATCCAGATGGGTATAAATCAATTTTTTACCACCCGGAATATGAGGAAGATCCAATGTGGTTTCAGGTACTGCATTCAGTCCGCCAATATGGGTGACCAGACCGGCAGGATCCAGTCCCTGTGCGAACATTTCCAGCGATTCCACCATGTCGTCGTTATTTCCGCCACTGGTTCCAACCACATGTGTTGATGCATAATGGACGTTATAAAAGTTAAAGCTTGCTTTAAAGTTCGGATCAGATGGCCCGGCAAAAAAGTTCAGGCATCCATCCTGTCCCAAAATGGCATCCCCCTGTTCTATCACCGGAGGAACCGGCGCAAATACAAATACATCGTCGTAACCTGTTCCGCCTGTCTGATCGCGCAATGCTTTTACAGGATCAGCCACATCACCCGTATTCAGATAAATCAGTTCTATGCCGTTCAGTTTTGCAGCTTCAGGAGGAAAGATCGATGCAGCCCTGTCCAGACGTGACTGGTCAATATCGGTTACCACCATCAAAGATGGTTTGCGATCCTTACGATTTATCACATAATTGATGGCTGCAAGTCCCATCGGACCAACACCGGCAAGGATGGCCATTTTTCCACCATCCACAATTTCCATTTTGTGTTCGTATGAACCGGGCGTTGTATGGTAGTTGGCATGCATGGCACCAATCACACACGATAATGGTTCAGCCAGTGACGCCGGATAATAACCGGGACCGTCATAAGCCAGCAGACAATCCTGAACCAGTACGTCTTTCGGAATGATCACATAGGTTGCATCACCACCACAGTAAGGATAAGAGTAGCCTGGTGCACTTAAAATACCTACAGGTCCTTCGGGATAATAAATCGCAGGTTGTATGGAAAATTTCTGACCTGCCTTGAATTTGTGCTGCCAGTTTTTACCGATTTCAACCAATTCTCCAGCAAACTCATGCCCGATAATGATCGGATTATCAGCTACATTGTCAGGAATACGCTTATGATCTGTTCCCTGGGTTGCCGCCTTGTAAGACGACATGCAAATGCTGTCGCTGACCACCTTTGCCAGGATCTCATCATCGCTGATAGCCGGTAATTCAAACTCTTCGAGTCTTAAATCTTTTTTACCGTATAATCTTACTGCTTTTGTTTTCATTGTTTCGTGTTTTATAGACTAACGTCTATACTTTTATATTGTTCTGATAGTTAGGCGTAGTCTCCAGACTACGTCGATCTGAATATAAGCAAATGACGTAGTCCAGAGACTACGCCTAACTGCTTAAGTAATAATTACCGCAACATTTCCTGGCCGCCGCTTACCGGTATGGCCTGACCTGTTTCGTTTTTCTGATCGATGGCATAAAGCACTGCTTTCACCACATCTTTAGGTGAACAGCCTTTTCCAAGTGGCACCTGAGCCAGATAGAATGCTTTCACATCATCAATGGTTTTGGCACCGGGAACCTTACCAGCATTCAGATACTGCACAAACAAGCCGTTTTCAGGATCGGACCACAGAGGACCTTCATAAAAGTTACCCGGACATACCGAGTTGACTTTAATTTTGTCAGGTGCGAGTTCCAATGCAAAGGACTGTGTCAGCCCAATGCCACCAAATTTTCCACCGGCATAGGCAAAATTCTTTTTACTGCCTTTCAGTCCTGATTTTGAGTTAATCTGAATGATATCGGTGTAATATGCCGGTTTATATGCATTCTGAAGCTTCATGACAGCTGAAGCCACTTTAGTGCAATAGAAATAGGCGTTGTAATTGATTTTTGTTACAAGATCGAATGTGGCCGGATCCATTTCATCCAGTCCGCCTGCACGTAAGATACCGGCATTACTGATAAATGCATCCAGTCCCCCAAACTCTGCAACGGTCGTGTCCATCAGGTTATTCAGACTGTCCATATTCGACACATCCGTCTGAACAAAAATGGCGCGGTTCTTTGAAGCGATGTCATTAAAAGCGACTGCGGTCCTTTGTCCCACTTCGGGATTAATGTCAGCCACCACAATATTGGCACCTTCAAGGATCAGTTCCCTGGCTATGCCTTCTCCAAAGCCCTGTGCAGCTCCGGTAACAATGATCGTTTTATTTTCTACCCGTCCCGGTTTTGCTGATCCGGCAGCTACCTTACGGCGGTAATTCTCTACCTCCCAGGTATCGATAAACTGTATCTGTTCGGCTGTCATGGCGTGCGGACCTCCAAAAGATTCAGAAATCCAGCCAATTTTCAGCATGTCCTCAAATACATCCAGAATAATGTTGGTCTGCGCAGCTGTTTCAGCAATGGCTGCAATGCCATAGTCCTTAATTACAACGACTTTAGGTTCATGCGTCTGCTCTTTCTGAAACACCTTATATTTCTGCTGAAACTCAGCAATGAGCGCTGCTGCTGATTCTGTATTCTCAAGGTAAATGTAGTTGGATTTGCAATAGACAATGATATCCGGTGTAAACGGTTTGCTGACTTTATCAAAGTTTTCAGCGTTTGATGCAAAGTGTTCCGTCAGTTTATTTCGACGTACCTTTAAGGTCTTAACTTTGTCATCGGAAACCAGCATACGAATAGCCGGAATAAATTCAGAGACACCATCTTTTACCGGCAAGGCTTCTTCCGGCAGTTCATTTTTGATCTGTGCTTTTACCTTACTGAAAATATCATCGTAAATGGATTTGACTTCATCCGTTGTATCTGCAGCAACAAAAACACCGTGGTTCTGAAGGAAAATAACTTTCGGATCAACCCCTTTTTCTTTCACATATTTCTCAACCTGACTTTCAACTTCCTTAAATAAAATATAGCCCGGATCGGTATAAGGAATGTAAATGGCAGAGTCACCAAACAGTTCATTTATAACCTGTCCAGCATTCTTACTGCACAACAAACCATTCAAATATGTAGGATGCAGGTGGATCACAAAGCTGTAATTCATCAGGTCGTGCAGTGATGTCTCAACGGACGGGCGACGCTCTTTTGTTATGGTTGCCGCATACAAATCGTCTTTAATCTGCTGTTCTCTTTCAAACGGATCGCTGCTGTAACTGTTTTGTGCAATCAGCTTCAGTTTAGCGCGATCAAGAACCGCAAATCCTTCTTCGGTTATGGTGCTCAGGGCACTTCCACTGGCTTTGACCCAGATTTTATCGTCTGTCTTTACCGAGGTATTCCCTCCACCGGCAATCACCATCTCACTGTTTTTCCCGTAAAACTGCGATATTTCAATCAGATCTTTAACGTGTTGTTCCATATCTGTCTCGTCCCTGTTATTTAATAAATGATTTGATCACTTCATCACCCATTTTAATGTAGCTCTCAATATTTTGTTTATCTGCATTGCCTTCCTCATCCACATAACCGGCCTGATCGTTGGCATGGAGATGCTGATGAGCTGCAATCAGACAGGCACCTTCGTACGATACATGTTTCAGGTCGTCCGGTAGTACCTCTGTACCTTCAATCTTAACTTCCACCGGAAATACACCGGGTGTATTGTGCTCTGATCCTAAAAATACTGCATATCCTTTCGCCCTGAAGTAAGCTACAAATTCCCTCAGTTTTTCCACTGAGTTTCTGGATGGAATTAATTCAACGGCATGCACATTCAGTTCCTGCAGAATGGTATCCATGGCTTCCCAGTGCGATTCAAATTCCGTCAGAATATTCCCTTTTTTATCGTCCAGCAAAACCGGATAACATGGAATACCACCGGCATTCAGAATAAACTGAATAATGCGTTTCAATGGTGGGAATGCCGCCGGATCTTCTTCCACAAAAGCTTTTCCGCCACTTTTAAGCAGGTTTCCACGCAATTCATTTTCCACAGAAGCGATATCATTCAGATTGGCTTTTACCGCCTTTCCGTCATACAGCTTTTCAAAAAATGCGTTACGGTCGGCTTCATCAGCAAATTTTTCAAATACCGCAATACGGATCGCTTTAGCGATGTGTCGCTCACGGACCAGCTCTTCAGCGTAATCAGCTTTTACCGACTCGTATGTGAATCCCAGTTCCGGATCGATGGCCTCAACCAACGCACTCGCCTTTTGTGTCATCTCCTTTATCTGGCGCTGGCTTTCACTGATCAGTCCGTCAATAAATGCTTTATTTTCATCGTTGATCACTAATGGATAACTCAGGCCTTTTCCGCTAAAGTAGATTCGTCCCGGATTATTCGGGTCATTAATTCTAATTCCTTGTTCCTGCAGGTCGCTCAGCAAGCCGATAAACTCCACGTTAAACTGAGGATAGACTTTATATTGTTTGCTTAGCCTGCTGAATTCAGGATAACCGTCCATGGTAAAAAAGTCGTTGATACCAAGTACATGTACATCCTCTTCCCTGGCCATTTTAAACATCTGTTCAATAGAATCGAAAGAACAGAATGAATAAGGCGAATGGACATGCCCGTTTACATTCAGGATGTCCAGTTCGCTGTTTATTATCATTGGATTTTTTGTCATATTATACTGATGCTTAAATTCCCAGTTTGTTTCTTCTGATCTGCTCGGCTTTGGTAAAGTTGCTTTTCACGGTATGTCCTTTCAGCGGAACAATTTTTTCGTGAATGGCATCCAGATACCAGTCCGGCTGTGGGAAGAAATACTCTTCCAGCTCATAAGCAGGTGTGATCCAGTTGCGTGACCCAACCACTACCGGAGGTGCATCGAGGTAATCGAAAGCCAGTTCGGCAATGTTATGCGCAAAATCGTTCAGGAAAGATCCACGGGCAGTGGCATCACCTGTCACAATCACACGGCCGGTTTTCTTAACGGATTCAATCACCGGTTCATAGTTGAACGGCACTAAAGAGCGGGCATCAATCACCTCTGCTTTCATGCCATATTCAGCTTCCAGTTTATCGGCGGCTTCCAGTACACGGTATAAGGTAGCACCAACCGACAAAATGGTAATATCAGAACCTTCACGTTTTACATCCGGTTCACCAAACGGAATCTCATAATACCCTTCAGGAACACCTTCCTTGTGGAACTGTTCACCAATATCGTAAATACGCTGACTTTCGAAGAATACCACAGGATCTGTTCCCTGTAAAGAGGCGTTCATCAATCCTTTGGCATCATATGGTGTAGCGGGGAATGCTACTTTAAGACCAGGAATATGTGCTACCAGCGATGTCCAGTCCTGTGAATGCTGTGCACCATATTTCGATCCTACCGATACACGAATTACAACCGGCATTTTAATGAGGTTACCACTCATGGCCTGCCATTTCGGTAACTGGTTAAATACCTCGTCACCACTACGTCCCAGGAAGTCACAATACATAATTTCCGGCATCACACGGCCACCACACATGGCATAACCGATAGCTGTTCCAACAATGGAGGCTTCAGAAATTGGTGAGTTGAACAGGCGGTTGTAAGGCAGAGCCTCAGTCAGGCCCCGGTAAACGGCAAATGCACCACCCCAGTCACGGTTTTCTTCACCATAAGCAATCAGGGTCGGATCTTTATAAAAACGGTCGGCAATGGCTTCAAACAAGCCATCACGTAACTGGTATTGTTTCATTTTAGAAAACGGCTTACCATCCTTATCGAAGGCATAGCGCTCTTTGCGTTCAATCTGTTTTACGCGTGGGTTTTCTGCCAATGGATGGTTAACTTCCGGTTCGCGGTCTTCCATTTTATCCACTGACTCGTCAGAGAACATCATATTACCAATCAGTTCAGGATATTTTTCCATGTCCATGCGTGGCGATACTTCATCATCGATAGATAATTTCAGCATGGCCTGTAATTCAGATTTTATATCTTCCCAAACAGCATCCAGATCATTCTGAGCAGCTACTTTGGCTTTAATCAAATCTTTTCCGTACGATGCAATACAATCCTGCGATTCCCATGCCTCTACTTCTTCTTTTGAACGGTATGAAGATGCATCTGAAGGCGAGTGTCCGCTGTAACGGTAGGTTAGTGTATCGAGTAATACCGGACCTCTTTTCTCATCCAGAATCTCACGTTTGCGACGATAAGCATCAATCACAGCTAAAGGATTGTAACCGTCAATACGTTCTGCATGCATCTGGTCGCGGTTCACACCGGCACCAATACGGGCTGCAATGTCATATCCCATGGTTTCACCGCTGGTCTGACCACCCATACCATACTGGTTGTTCATGATGTTGATGATGACCGGTAGTCCACCTTTCATATCACCTTCCCACAACTGGGTAAACTGATCCATGGATGCAAAGGAAAGGCCTTCCCAAACCGGACCGGTTGCCATAGAGGCGTCACCGATATTGGCAACAACGATACCTTTTTTACGGTTTACCTTTTTGTATAAGGCAGCACCAACAGCAATATCACCACTACCACCTACGATGGCGTTATTCGGATATACACCAAAGGGCGTAAAGAACGCGTGCATACTTCCACCCAAACCTTTGTTAAAACCTGTCTCACGGGCAAAAATCTCAGCCAGTGTACCGTAAATCAAAAAGCGGCGTGCCAGTGCTTTGGTATCTCCAGAAAAGTCTTTTTTAACGATGTTAAGAATGGCACCATCAAAGAAGTTTTCCATGATCTCCATCAGCTCCTTGTCACTCAGTTGACGAATAGCACTTAAACCTTTGGCTAAAATCTCGCCATGGCTACGGTGTGATCCGAAAATAAAGTCATCCACACCAAGGGTGTAGGCCATACCAACGGCAGCTGCTTCCTGACCGATAGAAAGGTGGGCAGGACCCGGATGGTTATAAGGGATACCACTGTATTCACCTGTGGTTTTTATCAGGTTCAGCATGGTTTCAAATTCCCTGATCACCACCATATCGTGATAAATGGACTTTAACTCTTCGTTGGTAAAATTGGCTTTTTCTTCTTCAACAGTCTTGTTATACTGGTTAACGGGAATTGGCTTAAATGTCAATTCTCCTGATTTCCGGACCGCTTTTGGGTCGATAAACTGTGCTTTAGGCATATCTGTTTGTTTTTATTATTTCGTTACAGGTAACGGGTTACGCGTTACTTTAATACGTGTCACCAGTGACATGTAACCCGTAACTTATTTATAGTTCAAATTCTAAATTTTCAATCTCAATTGCGATCTGCTTCAGGAAGCGGGTTGCTTCTCCTCCATCCAGCGCGCGATGGTCATACGTTAAACTCAGACCGATGTGAGGCACAAATCCGTACATGCCGTCTCCCAGATCTTTCGGACGTGGTAAAATTGTGTTGACACCAAGAATCGCAGACTGTGGCAGGTTGATAACCGGAGTAAAGATCTCCACACCATAGTTTCCAAGATTGGAAACGGTAAACGACGCTGCTTCAGAAGCCAGCAATGAAGGATCGATGGCACCTTTACGACATGCTGCAGCTACTGTACCCATTTGATTGGAAAGTCCCTTTATGGATAAATCATCCGCATTTTTAATGGCCGGAACCATCAATCCACGTTCTGTATCAACCGCTAAACCAAGATGAACCTTTTTAAATAAGCGCATCTCTTCACCCAGGAAGTGTGAATTGGCCTGTGGAAATTTCTTCAGTGCTTTAACAACGGCATAGCACACCATATCGTTAAGTGTGATGTTGGTATCATAACCGTCTGCCATGGCTGCTTTTACTTTTTTGCGCAGTTCCAGCATTCTGCGTGCATCCGCACTTAAATGGTGCGTCAGCTGAGCTGAATTCTGCAGCGACGCATGCATCGCTTTGGCAATCAGTTTGCGAATCTGAGTCAATGGCTTTATCTCATAATCTTCACCATATACAATATTCGGTGCCGCAGCCAGATCTTTACTGGTAATGCGTCCCCCCAAACCTGAACCTGCCGATGCGGACAGGCCTTCGCTGCTCATCATCTTTTTCGCCAGTGGCGTAGCTTTTGGTCTTGAACTCATGGCATCTTTCACGTCACGTTCAATGACACGGCCTTCAGGTCCTGTTCCTTCAAGCGATTTCGGATCAAGCCCCTCTTTCTTAGCCAGGTTTTTAGCCCTTGGTGAAACACCGGTAAATTCAGCACTCTCTTTCGGTTGAACAGGAGCTTCAGCTTTCTTTTCTACCGGTGCCGCTTTTTCTTCCTTTTCAGGCACAGCCGCAACCTCAGTTTCCGGTTCCGCTTCGGCACCACCTTCCGGTTTAAACTCAGAAACATCTTCACCTTCCGAACCGATTACACATACATTCAGTAAAACCGGAACTTCGTCGCCGGCTTCATAAAATCGCGCCAGTAAAACACCATCGCAGGGTGCTTCTTCCTCAAACGAGGCCTTGTCGGTTTCATACGAAAATAAAACGTCTCCCTTGGATACTGAGTCCCCAACATTTTTAAACCAGTCGGAAATGATGCAGACCTCTACAGATTGCCCCTGTTTGGGCATGATAACAGCTTGTGCCATATGATATTATTTCAATTTTTTGTCAACTTATATTTACATGTTAACACACATGTAATCATTCTGAAATCTTTATGAATAAACCATTAACACAGATTTATTCAAAAAGCACCACAAACTTATAACAATAAACTTGTATTTACAAGTTGGTTAAACTATTTTTTTTACATACTTTTGAAAGCTGGATTTTGAAACGCACTAAAACAGGCAAAAATGGAACAGAATTTACCGCAATACAGAAGGCTTTATGAAATTCTGAGACGGAACATTATTAGCGGAATGTATCCGGAGGGTAGCCTGTTGCCATCAGAAAATGACCTGTGCCGCATACATAATATCACCAGGCCCACAGTTCGTCAGGCTTTAACGGCTCTGGTCAGTGACGGATACATTAAGAAGCAGAAAGGAAAGGGAAGTATTGTAAATGCCTTGCCAAAAAATATCGGCATTCTCTCCATACAGAGTACCACATCAGCTGTTGGTGATCAGAATCTGAAAACAAAAATCATTGTAAAACCGGAAATTCGCCCCTGGCCGGAAGATTTTATTTTTCCTGTTGATGATGATATTAAAGCATTGGGGTGTATTTATTTTGAACGCCTGCGGTTTTTAAATAATGATCCTATTTTTTATGATATCAGCTATATGCCAAACATCAATATGCCACGGTTTACGACTTTAAAGCTTGAAGACCGGTCCTTATTTGATGTGCTGCGATCCAATTATCAGGTAGAAATTAAGGGCGGTGAACAAAACCTGAAAGCGATAATTGCTGACAATAACATCAGTAACTTTCTGAAAATAAAACCCGGTAGTCCGGTATTAAACCTTGAACGTAAGATTGAGACCAACCGTGTTGGGTATCACTTCTACTCCATCATTTATTGTAATACATCGAAATACGCCTTAACGGGGATATTTTAAAAAGACACAAGAATCAAGACGCAAGATAATTATTCACCGGGTGAATATTTACATCATGGCTATAATCACCCGGTGAATAGTCCCAAATTCGTAATTTTAACTCATCCCCTTTTGTAACGAGGATGTTATGAGTGGTACATAAATAATGTCTTTTCTAGTCCTGTTTGTATCTTAACTACTTTGGTCCTCATCGGGTAAACCCCGAACCGTAAAGACAATCCACAAAATCAGAAAAATCAAAGCCATTCCAATCAATCCGGATGCCAGCAAATTTTTAGTACTGATCTCAACATAATGATGAAGTATCACCATTCCCAACCAGAAAATCAACGATGTAAAATAGGAAATGGCAGCAACTTTATGCGCAATTTTCCTTGCCAGTTCATCCTCTGGTGTATATCCATCCTTTTTCCCTTTAATCCTGCCATAGCTCAACACAATTCCCGAGAAGAAAAACGCAACTAATACAACAATAAAAACAATCTCCATGACCTCTGAATCGGATTCTTTTGTCTGAAAAAGAATTATTCCTGACAAGACCAAAACCCAGGTCAGGACAAATAGAGGAAGAAACAGCCTTTTCATACTTGTGCATTTAAAAAACCGGGTAATAAAGTTATGAATATTCAGGTTCAGTAACAATATTCTGTATTATTCACCGGGTGAATAATAACGATATTTAAATAATCACCCGATGAATACTTATGCTATTATTTTAATTTGTTCTAAATAAATTAATCAATTATTTTTGCAGGCAAATTTTCTGATTATGGATCCGTATGGAGGCAAATTAAAACTCATAAATAAACTCGGGCGTGAACAGTTGCTTGAACGTCTGAACAACGAAACATTCAAACGCACAACTATTTCGTTTTACCGTTATGTTATTCTGGAAGATCCGATGGAGATGCGTAACCTCCTATTTAAAACATGGAATGAACTTGGTTGTCTGGGTCGCATATATGTAGCAAAAGAAGGGATCAATGCACAGATGAATATACCGGAACATAATTTTGAAGCCTTTAAGTCACACCTCTACTCCATCCCGGAATTCAGCGATGTTCCTTTTAAGTTTGCTATTGAAGATGATGGCAAATCGTTTATTAAATTATCGGTCAAAGTAAGACGACAAATAGTAGCTGACGGTCTGAAACCGGAAGATTATGATGTGACCAACGTTGGAAAACACCTGACTGCTGAAGAGTGGAACCGGAAGATTGAAGAAGGTGCTTTGGTCGTGGATATGCGCAATTACTACGAGAGTGAAATCGGTCATTTTCAGGGTGCAAAGTTACCACAGGCTGAAACGTTCCGTGATGAATTACCGGAAGTACTGGATATGCTGAAAGGCCATGAGGACAAACCTGTACTTCTTTACTGTACCGGTGGTGTACGGTGTGAAAAGACCAGTGCCTACCTGAAACATCACGGGTTTAAACATGTCAATCAGTTGTATGGCGGCGTCATTGAATATACACGACAGGTGAATCACAACAACCTGGAGAACAAATTCAAAGGCAAAAACTTTGTATTCGACAAACGACTGGGAGAACGGATTTCAGATGAGATCATCGCGCACTGCCATCAGTGCGGAAAGCCCTGCGATACCCATACCAATTGTAAAAACTCACATTGTAACCTTCTGTTTATTCAATGCGAGGAATGCAAAACCAAACACGACGGATGTTGCTCGGATCGCTGTGAAACTATTTATCAAACACCGGAAGAGAAAAAGAAAGAAGTTATGAAAGAACTGGGTTTTGTCAAATCACCGCGCTATTACCGGCACGACTGTTCTTTATAGGTTCAGGTAAATACCACGTCGCCATCACCATCCTGAAACGTTAATCCGGCATTTTCATTTTCCGCAAATGAAGCATATATATTCATACTGAACGGACGGTACTTTATAAACGGAGATTTCAAAGATTTAAGTTTTTCTGCCAGTTCGGAATCCAGAACCGTTAATGTTTTGATTTTGTGTTCTGCACAATAGTTCATCAGAAACTCTGCCATGACATCCGGAGCCGCACTTCCAAATCGGTATAAAAATTTCAGATTGCCCTTTTGACGGGAAAGAATCAACCTGGTTTCTTCTCCTGATACCTTGTGAACCAATGTGACCAAAAGGTATTCAAAAGCATCAAGATAGGATGTAAACGGATAATTGATTCTATCTGATTTATCCGTTGATACCCATGGATAATTAAAAATCCACTTAAATTCCTTCACCGCTCTTTTTAAGGGTGAAATGGTATCCATACAGTTATTGAGAAATGATATAGTTGGTGAAGAATCCAGATAAACCGAATAAGCGCTCAGGTCATATTTGGAAAACAATCGTGCTTTTATTTTTGCATAGGACGTAATAAATGGATCAATAAGAAATGAAAAAGCATTAATAAGCTTATATTCTTCTCTTCCACTGGTGAACGTTTTTACATCAATATTACCGTAAAAACGAGCTCCGGTTCTTTGACTTAAAAGCTTAAACTGACCTGTTTTATGGTATAATTTGTGTGAGGCATCAGCATAATTGGTATACATCAGCCGGCCTTCCCAATCCTCATACATTTCCCGAAGCAGCAGATCAGAATATCCTTTTCTTCTTTCATCCGGATCCACCCAGTTTCCGCTGCACCAGCCAAAGTTGTAAAGCTTTTTTCCCAGAACGATCTGATCCGCAAAAACGGTCCTAAATGCAATGAGTCGCTTTTCAGAAATTAAAAGATATAAAGAAATATGATCTTTAACGGACCGGGGATTGTGAATATAAGATTGTACACGTTGTGGTGAAATTGGCTTAATATTCAGATTTCTATAATAGTCACCAGAGACAAATTCAGCCAACTCTGAAACATGATACTTTTGAATATGAAGTTTATCAGAAACCTTTATTTCAATCATAAGCCCTCATATTTCATTACAAGTAGTTTACATCCGTTCAGGTACTTCAATTCCAAGCAGACTTAGAGCCGTTTCAACGGTTTCGCCTGTTGTTTTTGAAATCAGCAGGCGAAGCTGCTTTTTCTTTTCATCTTCTTCTCCCAGAATGGTACAGTCGTGATAAAACTGGTTGTATTCTTTAACCAGCTCATACGCATAATTGGCAATTAACGCAGGACTGTAATTATCACCGGCACTTTTCACCACCTGTGGAAAATTGGATAAGCGCTTGATTACGATGCTCTCTTTTTCATTCAGTTCAATATCCGGATCTGCTTTACCGGTAACTGTAATTCCGGTATCTGCTGCTTTACGTAATACAGACTGAATCCTGGCATAGGTATATTGTATGAACGGGCCTGTATTCCCATTAAAATCAATGGATTCCTTTGGATTAAAGGTCATGTTTTTGCGCGGATCAACTTTTAAAATAAAGTATTTCAGAGCTCCCAATGCAACAATTCGAAAAATGTTTGCTGCTTCCTCATCAGAAAAACCTTCCAGTTTTCCCAGTTCGAGAGAAACTTCCCTGGCCGTATTGGTCATATCCTTAATCAGATCATCTGCATCAACCACTGTACCTTCACGGGATTTCATTTTTCCTTCAGGAAGTTCCACCATGCCGTAGGAGAAATGAACCAAATCCTTACCCCATTCAAAACCCAGCTTGTCCAACAAAATAGATAAGACCTGGAAATGGTAATTCTGTTCATTACCTACCACGTAAATCATCTTGTCGATGTCGAAGTCCTCATAACGCAATTTTGCAGTCCCGATATCCTGCGTCATATAGACTGATGTGCCATCGCTTCTCAGAAGTATTTTTTCATCCAGTCCGTCTTTGGTAAGATCTGCCCATACGGAGCCGTCATCCCGGCGGTAAAATACACCTTTTTCAAGGCCTTCCAATACTTTCTCCTTGCCTTCAAGGTAGGTATCCGACTCGTAGTAAATTTTATCAAAAGCTACACCCAGCGCCTTATAGGTTTCATCAAAACCGGCATAAACCCAACTGTTCATGGTTTTCCAAAGCGTATAAACTTCGTCGTCTTTTGCTTCCCACTTCCGTAGCATCTCACGGGCTTCAGACATCAACACCGAAGCTTTCTCCGCTTCTTCTTTTGTCATGCCCTGAGCCTGCAGGTCTGCCAGTTCCTTTTTAAATTCCTGATCGAACTTCACATAGTATTTACCAATCAGATGGTCGCCTTTCATGCCCGTTGATTCCGGTGTTTCACCTTCACCCCATTTTTGCCATGCCAGCATGGATTTACAAATGTGAATACCCCTGTCGTTAACAATATTGGTTTTAACCACTTTATTACCATTGGCTTCCATGACCTTAGCCAACGAAAATCCCAACAAATTATTGCGGATATGTCCCAGGTGAAGCGGCTTATTGGTATTTGGCGATGAATACTCAATCATCACCAGCGGGGAATCTTCATTTACTGCTTTAAGACCATAGTTCTCAGTAGCTGCAATGGTATTCAATTGTTCAATCAGCTTTTCTTCCCCAAGCAACAGGTTCAGAAAACCATTCACCACATTGAAATCTGAAATAAAACCTTGTTCTTTTAGGTATGACCCAATTTCTTCTGCAGTATCCTGCGGTTTCTTCTTTGATGCTTTTAAATAGGGAAAAACAACCAGTGTTAAATCACCTTCAAAATCTTTCCGGGTCTGCTGAAACTGAACGGATTCAACCTTCTGTTCCAACTGATATAATGTTGCCAGTGCTTCTGTTACAGCTTTTTTTAACTGAACCTGAACATTCTCCATCTTTTTACTCTGATCGTTTGAAAATTATCGTAACTGTGCATCCAGCTGATGTTCGTAGGCTTTTATCAGACGGTGCATAATTTTATCTATATCTTTATCTTTCAATGTTTTGTTCTCATCCTGAAGAATAAAACTTACCGCGTACGATTTTTTACCGTTTGGCAAATTCTTTCCTTCATATACATCGAACAGGGACACTTCCTTTAACAAATTTGACTCTGTTTTATAGGCTATCTTTTCAACTTCCTCAAACCGTGTAGTTTTATCCAGTAACAGCGCCAGATCACGTCGTACTTCCTGGTATTTACTGATCTCTTTATAAGCTGTGGTTACCTCCTTTATTTCTTTCAGAACCACGTCCCAGTTGAAGTCGGCGTAGTAAACTTCATTATCAATGTCAAACTGTTTCTGTAATTTTTTGGCCACCTTACCAAAATACACCAGCGTATCGCCTTTCCGGGTCAGATATGTCATGCCGTAATCAAGCAAATCATCGTCTTCCACCTCGCCACCAATCAATGAACCGGAATGAATACCCAGTTTTTTCAATGCATTGAGCACATACGCTTTCAGGTCGTAGAAATCCATCTCTTTCTGAGCCTGATTCCATATTTCTTTTGATCCGAAACCCGTGATAGCAAGCGCCAGATGCTGTACCTCGGAATATGCTGCCAAAGCAACGCCATCCTTTAAATCTTCTTTTTTATCAAAATAATAGCAGTTTCCGAATTCATACAGTTTCAGATCACTGTTTCTTCTGTTCTGATTATATACCACAGATTCAAGCACACCAAATAAGAGTGTCTGTCTCATGGCATTCAAATCTATGCTCAAAGGATTCAATATCTCAACAAGATGCTCCGGCTTAAAGGTTTCCAGACCTTCATAATAAGACGCTTTGGTAAGCGAATTATTCATAATTTCATAAAAACCCTGGGCTGAAAGTAAATCACCCACCATGTTTTTCACGCGATGATCATCAGGCTTTTTGGCATACGAAATGGTTGAGTGTACCGTATCGGATAATTCAACCTTGTTATAGCCATAGATCCGGAGAATATCCTCCATCACATCTGCTTCCCGCTGAACATCCACCCGATAGGTCGGCACTTCAAGTTTCAGAATATCACCTTTGTCTTCTGCTACCTTTATTTCAAGACTATTGAGGATATTCAGAATAATCTCTTTAGTCAGGTTTTTGTCTATGATTTTTTGTGTTCTGGACACCGAAAATTCCACCTCAAAAGGTTTTACAGGTTCCGGATAGATATCCACGACCTCAGAACTGATCTCACCACCGGCCACTTCCTTTATCAGCATGGCAGCCCGTTTCAGTGCGTATACTGTTCCGGCCGGATCAATTCCCCGCTCGAAACGGAAAGAACTGTCTGTACTGATCTGATGGCGACGTGCGGTCTTACGCACCCAAACCGGATTAAAGTAGGCACTTTCAAGGAATATTTTAGTTGTGCTTTCTGTTACACCCGAATCCAGCCCACCAAATACACCACCGATACACATTCCCTCCGTTTCATTACAGATCATCAGGTCCTGATCGCTCATTTCACGATCCAGTTCATCGAGTGTTGTAAATTTTGTACCGTCTGCAAGTGTTCTGACCACAATTTTATTACCCGATATCTTGTCCCCGTCAAAGGCATGTAAAGGTTGTCCCAGTTCATGCAATACAAAGTTGGTCACATCAACCACATTGTTGATCGGGTTCATGCCGATAGAAACGAGGCGTTTCTTTAACCAATCAGGAGATTCCTTTACGGTAAGACCTGAAATGGTTACGCCACTGTACCTCGGACAGGCCTCATGATTTGCAACGCTTACATCCAGCGTATAATTTGTATGGTCAACTTTAAAATCGTCTACCGAAGGCCAGTTGACTTTAATATCTTTGCTTTCCTGTTGCAGATAGGCAGCAAGGTCGCGGGCCACACCAATGTGCGAACCGGCATCTATACGGTTTGGCGTCAGATCAACCTCGATCATATAATCTGATTCCACCTTGAAGTAATCGCTAGCCAGTGTTCCCGGAACGGCTTCGGGATTCAGCACCATGATGCCGTCGTGTGAACTGCCCAAACCGACTTCATCCTCTGCACAGATCATCCCTTCAGATACCTCACCACGAATTTTTGCTTTCTTAATCGTAAAACTGTCATCACCCATAAAAAGCGTTGTTCCAACCGTTGCGACGATTACCTTTTGTCTAGCCGCTACATTCGGTGCACCACATACAATTGGTAAAGGCTCACCAGTACCAATATTCACTGTAGTACGGCTTAATTTATCGGCATTGGGATGTTTTTCACAGGTCAGTACCTCACCAACCACAATACCTTTCAGTCCACCTTTCACAGATTCCACCTCTTCCACACTCCCTACCTCCAGTCCGATATCGGTTAAAATACCTGATAATTTGTGAACGTCTAAATCTGTGTTGATGTAGCTTTTAAGCCAGTTATACGAAATATTCATAGTTCTTTTTTGTCCTTGTTTTCAAGATGTGCAAAAGTAATAAATTTTATTTAGAGAAACAGGGCGTTAGAGGGATAAACCCGATTAAAGTTATCGAGGGTTTCACTCAAAGTGAAGCCCTCGGTTATTCCCTGTTCTTTCGCTCCGCCGCAGCTCTGTTTGGCGGGGAATTCTTATGTACCATACTTTCGCCCGTACCGGGCTTAAATGACAACAGTACTTCTGTGAATCTTTCAAAAGGTTCAGCTTCGTGGAGGCCCCGAACTATCCGGGTGTTGTAGAAATATACAACATAATGAATGAAAATCTTCCGTCATCCCGATATGCATCGGGATGCCACCCTCTTTTTAAAAGAGGGACATAGGCCTGCAACTTTGATGGTATCGTTGTCCTCCTTTTTGAAAACCTTAGATTTGTGGATATATTCTTAAATGATCTGGAAAGGCTTAAATTTGAGATAATAACATAAATTCAAAAAGAAAGGAAAACCAGTAAGTAA